>NZ_WWVY01000015.1:0-34791 GCF_009876955.1 Bittarella massiliensis (ex Durand et al. 2017)
AACGAGTGGTATGCGGCGCAGACCAGCAAGAAAATCCGTGCGGTCAATGAGCTGAAAGCCTCTCAGGGCAGGCGGGTTGCTTCTACGGTTGCCTATGGATACAAGAAGCTCGAAGGCGACAAAGAGCAGTGGTATATTGACGAGCCTGCGGCGCAAGTCGTCCGAAGGATATTCGCCCTCTGCCTTGCCGGAAAAGGGCCGACGCAGATCGCACGGCAGCTGGAAAAAGAAAAGATTTTGACGCCAACAGCATATTTCCACTCGATTGGCAGAAAGACGAGTAACCCTATGCCTGTCAATGTTTATGGCTGGCGGGAGAATACCATTGAACATATTTTGGAAAACCAGCAGTACACGGGCTGCACGGTAAACGGGAAATCCACAACGGTCAGCTACAAGGTGCATAAGGTGATTGAGAATCCGAAGGAAGAATATCAGATCATTCCTAACACGCAGGAAGCGATCATTGACGAGAATGTATGGCTGAGGGTGCAGGAGCTCAGGAAGAACAAGCGCAGACCTACAAAAACAAATCGGAAAAGCTTGTTTTCAGGGCTGGTATTCTGTGCCGACTGCAAATCGAAATTGCACTTCTGCGCCGCCAAGTCACTCAAACGCAATCAGGAATTCTTCCGCTGCGCCAACTACAAGGACGGCAGAGGAAGCTGCACGATCCATTTCATTCGGGATGTGGTGTTAGAAATGATTGTGAAGGAAGCGGTTGCGGGTTTGGCGGATTTTGTGCGCTGCTATGAGTCGGTATTTCTCTATATGCAGAAGCAGAGATGCGGAGAGTTCCAGAAGAAACGGCAGCAGGAATTGAAGCTTTCCATGGAAAGCCGCAGAAAGCGGATTGCCGATCTGGACAAGCTGTTCAGCCGGATTTACGAGGACAATGTGATCGGGAAGCTGTCGGATGAGCGCTATGCGAGAATGGCGGCGGAATATGAATCCGAGCAGAAAGAACTGCTGGAAAAGGTTAAAGAGGAAGAAAAGCAGCTGTCCGAAATGGAGCAGAAATCGGTAGATATGCGCCTGCTTTTACAGGGGCTGCGGGAGTTTACCGACATGAAGGAGCTGACGCCGACGATCGTCAACAAGCTGATCCGGCGCATTGAGGTGCACAATCCGGAAAAGAAGCACGCTCGAAAATCGGTGAAGGTTGACGTCTATTTCACAGCGGTAGGATTAGTAAGCTTGCCAGACGAGCAGGAAATCCGGAGAATGATGGAGCAGATGCGAAGCACATCGCAGCTGCCAAAACAGCTGACCGCATAAAAAGAAAACGGTGTAACCCGCCACATATCGGGTTACACCATCTTCTCTACTTTTTACTGCCTTATTAGCACCGGGCATTTTCGGCGCAGGGGCTTTTTCCCTCATCTTCCCTTCGTCCACTCCCCCGTGGGGCGGACAAAAAGGCCCTGGTGGGGGAGGTCCGCCCGCCCTGGCGGCAGGAGGCGGACAGCCCCTCCCTCGCCCGCACTGGTTTCGGTCGGCAGCGCCACCCCCTCGCCTCGAGTCGGCTCCCCTTTGCCGGCAGTTGGGAGATGGCGTTCATGGCTGCGACGCCTGGCAGGGCGCCTGCCCCTATCACCGGCAGGCCCTAAATGGGGGGATCGCTTCCCAGTTTACAGGCCCCGAGCGGGTCGCCCTCCCCCGCCCGCATCGCCGTGGCCGACCACTCGTCTTTAGAGCGGGGCGGTGCGGCTGGTGCTCTGTTACATCCCGGCGGAAAAGAGGCGGCGCTGCAAGGCAAACGCCCGCACCCCCCCTGCCCAACCGCTGTTCTCCCCCGTTCGCCACAGCCATTCAGCGCACCCGTGGCGATGAAAAGGCCCCTGGGCGCAAGATGGGTGAGCGCAGGCTCAACCGCACCCCACCCAGACAGATGACAGGGCTGGAGAAATAGAGTAGTATAGGGAGGAAAGAGACCGCCGGGAAAACAGGCGGGGACGTTTCGCCCGACAGGCGCGCGCTCCCCTGGTTTTTCTGGCGGGAGAAGTGCCCTGTCGTCGGCCAACTCAGCCCCCCTCCTCCGGGCGCGCCCATCCCCGCCGCTCCCCCCTGCCGGGGCGGGCAAATCGGCGCTGTGCGAAGCGCCTGGGCGGCCAGCCAAAAGGAGAAGGGGGGACGCAGGGAGCCGGTCCGGCCAACCCTTCCGGCCAAACCGACAGCCCCCCTCGCCAGCTGGGCGGGAAGCGCGGGATCTTGCCCGGCGGGGGCACCCCCTTCGCCGGGAAGATAGGGGGGACAGAGGCTGCGCACCGGCGCAGAGAAAGGGAGAAAGCGACCGTGAACCATCGACAACTGCTCCACTTTGCGGGGGACCCGCCCCCGCTCTACCAGCCCAGCACCGCCCCTTTTTGGGACGACGAGCACATCTCCAAGGGAATGCTGGAGGCCCATCTCACCCCCGATCGGGACGGGGCCTCTCGAAAACACAGCTTTATTCGGTCCTCCGCCGAGTGGATCGCCGCCCTCTGCCGGAGCAGGGACGCCGTGGACCTGCTCGACCTGGGCTGCGGGCCCGGCCTCTACGCCGAGCGGTTTTGCCTGGCCGGCCTGCGGGTGACCGGGGTCGATCTCTCCAGGCGCTCTGTCGCCTATGCCGCCGAGAGCGCCGCCCGACAGGGCCTCGCCATCGACTACCGCTGTCAAAACTACCTCCGGCTGCCCTTTGAGGCCGCCTTCGACGCCGCAGTGCTCATCTACTGCGACTTCGGCGTCCTCTCCCCAAAAGACCGGCAGGTCCTTCTGGCAAATGTCCGCCGCGCCCTGCGGCCGGGCGGGCTGCTGGTCCTCGACGTCTTCAGCCACAGGCAGCTGCGCCATTTCACCGAAGGCCGCTCCGTCTCCTTTTTACAGGAGGGGTACTGGTCCCCCCTGCCCCACCTCTGCCTTCAAAACAACGTCTATTACGCCGAGACGGACAACACCCTCGAACAGTCGGTCATCGTCACCGAGGGGGACTGCCGCTGCTACAACCTCTGGAACCAACTCTACACCGCCCAGTCCCTGCAAGACGAGTTGGCGGCAGGCGGGTTTGGCGAAATACAGCTCTTCGACCGGGTGGACGGCAGCCCCTTCACCGACCGCGCCGACACCCTTTGTGCCGTGGCCCTCTCCCGGTGAGGGCCGTTTTGCAAAAAAACAGGAGGCGGCAAACACACGGTTGCCGCCCCCTGTTTTTTTGCGCCCTAACACCGCCTGCCGAAATACCGCCGGCAAAGCACCCCCACCGGCGCAAAGTAGAGGCACCAACCCTCCAGCAGGACGGTGCCGATCCAGGCCCCACCCTCCATCCCCGGCCCGAACACCCCGAGGATGGGGAGGGAAAAGCAGCCCAGGGCAAAAACGCCGTGGCCCAGCAGCAGCCCCTTGAGCCACCGCTCCTCCCGGCACCGGGGGACGACGGTGAGCCCGGCAAAGAAGGTGGCCAGGGCCATCAGCCCGTAGCCAAACAGGTCCAAATCAAAAAAGAGGCCGAAGCGCTGAAAGTCCAGCAGGGCCGCAGCCCCCTCGCTCAGCCCCCGGCGGACCGCCCCCAGTTGGGCAAAGTAGACCACCCCGTTGCAGAGGGCGTACATCCCGCCAAAACCCAGGGCGCAGGACCCGGCCGCGCCCCCCTTTTGGGCAAAGACGGCCATCATCGGCAGAAAGCTCAGGGCAATGAAAAGGCTGCTCAAATAGCTGGCAAACAGGCAGCCCACCAGCATCGAGAGGGCAAAGGCGACCACCGACAGCAGATTGATCGCCGCGGCCGCCCGGCCGATCACCCGGTTCACCTCCCCTGCCCCCTTTCCCGCAGGCCGCCCATCAGCAGGGCCACCAGATCCCCCACAAAGCGGGCCCGCCCGTCGAACGTGTCGAGGGGGTATCCCAGCATCCCCTCCAACTCCCCCCCAGCTAGAAAGGCCGCCTGCAGAGAGGCGGTGAGGGCAAAGGCCAGCAGGTTTTTCTGCCCCTCGTCCCCTCCGGCCCCCAGGATGCCGGCAAATCCCCGGCGGGTGTTGTCGCTGTTGTCGCCCGCGGCGGGGCGCTGCATCTCCCCCAGAATCGAGATGCGGGAGACCTGGGGGTGGGCGGCCAGGAATTCAAATACCTGCACGGCCGAAGCGGACAGCCGCTCCCCCGCCGAGCCGCCCTGCGCCGGCTGAAAGCTGCCCACCACCCGGCTGATGACCCGCTGCACGCAGAGCTCGATGAGCCGGTCTTTGGACTGAAAGTGGTAGTTGATCAGCCCCACCCCCACCCCGGCCCGGGCGGCAATGGCCCGGGTGGTGACGGCCCGCACCTTGCCCCCGCTCTCCTCGATGAGGGCGCAGGTGGCCTCCACGATCCGCTCGCGCACCGGACAGGCCCGCCCGGCCACATTCTTCCCTTCCATCTGCTCCATCCCGCTCCTCCTTGCCCACATTTCCATTTGAATGCTGTTCAGTTTTGTTCCTATTGTACTGAACGGCGTTCAAATTGTCAAGGACCTTTTTCTGCCGCTCCTCCACAGCGACCGCATCCCTTCCGCCGTTTTCCCTGTCCATTCCCATGTTTGCCCGATGGGACGGCCCTTCCGCCCTCTTTTGACAACATTTTTTGGCCATCTCGCCGTGTATAATCGTCCAATATTAGTCAAATCGCCAATCTTTTCTTACTTCCTTGACTTTCCCGTCCAGGGCTGTCTATACTGAGATTGGACATCGGCACAACTGCCGAGGACCGGTGGTAGGAGGTTTGACGCGCAAGCTGTCTCTTCTGCCTATTTTTTTGCCCTTTTCGTCACCGCAAGATCAGCAGCAACGCGTTGCAGTCGCTTCGCCTTGCTGTTTTTTTGCTTTTTTCGGGGTTTGCTCCCCGCCCCGCCCGGGGCGATCGCGGCACAGGATACACATTTACAGAAAGGATGATCGATATGACAAAAGACATGACCCGCGGCAATCCGGGAAAGATCCTCTTTCTCTTTGCCCTTCCTATCTTGTTTGGGAACATCTCTTGTTTGGGAACATCTTTCAACAGCTGTGCAGCATGGTGGACTCCATCGTGGTGGGCAACTTCGTCGGCTCCGACGCCCTGGCGGCGGTGGGCGGCTCCTACGCCATCACCTTCGCCATCACCGGCATCGCCTTCGGCCTCTCCAACGGCGCCTCCATCCTCATCGGCCAGTACTTCGGCGCCGGCCGCAAGCGGGAGGTGCGCCACTCCATCGTCACCTGCGTGGCCTTTTCCATCGCCCTCTCCCTGGTGCTGGCGGCGGTGAGCATCCTCGCCACCCCCGCCCTGCTGCGCCTGCTCAACACCCCCGAATCCCTGATGAGCATGTCCAAGCAATACATCTACATCTACTTTTTGGGGCTGGTGTTCACCTTTACCTACAACATCCTCTCCTCGGTCTTTCGGGCGCTGGGGGACTCCAAGACCCCGCTGCTCTTCCTCATCATCTCCTCCATCACCAACATCGTGCTGGACCTGTGGTTTGTCATCAGCTTTGGCTGGGGGGTGGCCGGAGTGGCCATCGCCACCGTCATCTCCCAGGCGCTCTCCTCGGTGCTGGCCCTCTTTGCCCTGCAAAAGCGGCTGGCCGCCATCGCCGCGGCCGATGAGGAAAAGCTGGACGCCGAGCCCCTGCGCCAGCAGTTTTCCCCCACTCTGCTCAAACAGATGATCAAGCTGGCCATCCCCACCACCGCACAGGAGATCGCCATCTCCGCCGGGATGATGATCATGCAGGCCCTGGTCAACGGCTTCGGCCCCGTCATCATGGCCGCCTATACCGCCGCCATGAAGATCGAGAGCCTGGCCATGATGCCCATGGTCAACATCAGTACCGCCGTCACCGGCTACACCGCCCAAAACATCGGCGCCGGGAAGGTGGGCCGGGTCAAGACCGGCTACCGCTACTCCCTGCTCATCTCCCTGGGCTTTGCCGTGCTGATGGCCGGGGTGGTGGTCCTCTTCGGCGGGCCGCTCTGCTCCATCTTCGTCAGCGGCGAGGGGGCCGAGGCGGTGATTTCCGCCGGGGCCAACTACCTGCTCTACTCGGCCGCCTCCTACTTCCTGATGGCCCTGCTCTTCCCCGCCGAAGGGGTGATGAAGGGCGCGGGGGACGTCAACCTCTTCATGGTTTTCGCCCTCTCGGGCATCGCCTCCAAGACCATCGCCGCCCTGGCCCTCTCCCCCATTCTGGGGTATACCGGGATCTGGATCGCAGTGGTCATCGGCTGGCTGGCCGAGTGCATCGGCACCACCGTCCGCTACCTGACCGGCCGCTGGAAGGACAAGGCCATTGTCCGCCCCGCCCCCTCCGAGGAGGTCGCCGCCCAGTAGCCCTGCGCCACCCAAACCACCGCCGAAACGGGCGGTACGCGCGGGCCCGAACGGGACATCGCCCGGACCTCTCCCTAAAAGGGGACCGCCATTTTGTGCGCGCATGACACCCACTGGTCGCCCGCAACGGTCCCCTCCCCTGCGCGCGGCTGACATTTCGTGCGCATCGGCCACCCGCTGTCACCGGTAAAACGGCAGGCCGGGGGCCATCGCGCGCCATTTTACCCAACGGCCTCCTCTCTCTGTGCCTTCGGCGCCCCTCCTTTCGGGGAGCGCTGCGCCAAGGCAACTGGATTTCCCGGCAGACGCCGGAGGCGGGCGCGCTGACACGACAAAAAACGGCTGAGAGCAGATTGCTCTCAGCCGTTTTCCATCTCTGCAGGCAGTTGGTAGAGGTAGGCCCGCCCCGCCTTGCCCGCGCGCTCCACCAGCCCCAGGGAGGCCAGCACGTTCAGCGCCCGGCGGGCCATCTCCAGGCGCTGGCGGGCGGCTTTCGCGTACTCCTTGGCGGTGAACGGCTGCGGCAGGCCGGGGGGGATCAGCTCCCCCCACTCCCGCCAGCCGGAGACCCACACCTGGCCGAACAGCCGGGTGGGCACCCGGTCGCTGCGGGTGGCCCGCCGCTTCTTGGTGCGGTCCCAGCCGTCGAGAAGGCGGTAGTCCTCCACCTCCAACAGGGGGATGCAGAACCGCAGCCCCTCCGTTTGTAAAAATTCCTTTATTTTATACAATTCGTAAAACACGTCCGCCGCTTGTCCCCGGCGGGGAGAGCGGTTGCGAGCCACCACCTCGCCGCTGGACGGGTCCACCCAGTTGACCCACTTGAGCTGGGCCACCGGGTAGACCACCGTCACCGGACAGACCGGCAGGAAGGCCGCCAGCTTTTTGCGCAGTTTGTCAAAGCCCTTTGTCTGGATTTCAAAAATCCCCTCGCTGCCCACGATGTCGGCCACAAAGCCGCCGACCCGGGTCTCCTGGTTCTCGCCCGCGGGCTCAAAGTAGTTTTTCAAAATCGCGTGCAGGCTCTTCTCCCCCAGGGTGCCGATCCCGGCGCGCAGCCGGTCGCCCCCCTGCACCCGCAGGCGGGCCTCCTCAAAGCGCTGGGGATCGCCCGACTCCACCATTGTCCCGCCTCCAGTCAATACGATTTGTATAATGTTTTGTAAAAATTACAAAATAGCGATTTCCGCGGTGGTGCCGCCCACCAGCTTCAGCAGGTCGCCGGGGGCGCATTCCACCTGAAAGCCGATTTTTCCGGCGCTGAAGATGACGGTGTCAAAGAGGAGGCAGCTCTCGTCCACCACCGTCTTGTAGGGCTTTTTCATCCCCACGGGGGAACAGCCGCCCCGCACGTAGCCGGTGACCTGGTTGATTTCCCGGACGTGGATCATCTCCACGCTCTTCTCCCCCGCCGCCCGGGCCGCCGCCTTCAAATCCAGTTCGGCGGCCACCGGGATGCAGAAGACCAGATAGCTGCCGCTGTGGCCCCGGCAGACCAGGGTCTTGAAGACCTGCGCCGGGTCCTGCCCCAGTTTGGCCGCCACCCCCTGGCCGTCGATGACCCCGTCTCGGTGGTCGTAGGCGTGGGTCTGGTGGGGGATCCCCTCCCGCTCCAGAATGCGCATCACGTTGGTCTTTTCCGCCTTTTTCTCCCTGCCCATGGGCGCGCCCTCCTTTTTCTCTATTGCGGGTTTTAGTATACCACGTTCCCCGGCGGGCGGCCAGTGGGCAGAAAAAAGAGGGGGCCCGACAGGCCCCCTCCCCCATGGACAGTCGTCTGTTACAGCTTGCCGCCCTCCAGCTCAAAATAGCTCTGGGGGTAGTGGCAGACCGGGCACTTCTCCGGTGCCTTCATCCCGGTGCAGATATAGCCGCAGTTTTTGCAGATCCAGGTCTCGGCCTGGGGCTTTTGAAACACCTCGCCGCCGTCCAAGTTCTGCTTCATCTGGTTGTAGCGCTCCTCATGGCTCTTTTCGATCTCCCCCACCAGGCGAAAGCGCTCGGCAATGGCGACAAACCCCTCTTCCCGGGCGGTCTTCTCAAACTCCTTGTACATCTCGCTCCACTCAAAGTGCTCCTTCTCGGCGGCGTCCACCAGGCTGTCGGCGACGCCGGGGACCTCGCCCCCCTTGAGGTATTCAAACCACATCTCGCCGTGGGCGCGCTCGTTGGCGGCGGTGAGTTTGAAGAGGTCGGCAAACTGCTCGTACCCCTGCTCCTTTGCCTTTTTGCCGTAGAGCAGGTATTTGAGATGGGCCTGTGCCTCCCCGGCGAAGGCGGCCAACAGGTTGTCGTGGGTCTGGCTGTTTTGCAGTTCCATAGAAGATTCCTCCCATTTTGGGGGCGCAGAGACAGGCCCTGCCGCCCGGTGTTTTTCACCCTTCAATATGGGCGATCCGGGGTACCAATATGCAGCCGGATGTGGTACAATTTCCAAACGAGACAGACGCCCATCGGGCGCAAAACAGGAGGAGACGAGAGATGCAGACCATCGGGATCATCGGCGCAATGGAAAAGGAGATCGCCCTCATTCGGGCCAACTTGAAAAACCTGCAGGAGGAGGTGGTGGCCGGCGGCACCTACCTCTCGGGCCAGCTGGGGAAACAGCAGGTGGTGCTGACTTGCAGCGGCATCGGCAAGGTCAACGCCGCCATCAGCGCCCAGATCCTCTGCGGGCGCTACCGGGTGGACGCCCTTCTCAACACCGGCATTGCCGGCAACCTGGCCGACGACCTGGGGCTGGGGGATGTGGTGGTGGCCGAGCAGGTGCTCTACCACGATTTTGACCCCTCCATCTTCGCCCAGTGCCACCCCTACACCCCGGTGCTCAAGGCCGACGGGGCGCTGGTGGAGCAGATCTGCCGCTGCCTCGATGAGATCGGCGGGGTGCGCTACAAGCGGGGCGTTGTCGCCACGGGGGACCAGTTTGTCAGCGACAGCGCCGTCAAGGCCGACATCATCGCCCGCACCGGCGCCGACTGCGCCGAGATGGAGGGGGCGGCCGTGGGCCACACCGCCGTCAAAAACGGGGTGCCCTTCGGGGTGATCCGGCTGCTGTCGGACACGGCCGACGACGAGGCCGAGAGCATTTACGAGGACTTTGCCGACCGCGCCGCCGAGTTGAGCGCCGAACTGCTGGTGCGGGTCATTCAGGAAATGGCGTAAAGGGAGGGGGCATTCCCCCCTCCCTTTTTCACTGGGGAAACGGCGGCTTTTGGCGGGCATTCCCGCCTTGCCAAAATGCCGGTCTTGTTCTTTTGCCCACAACCTGTTAAAATTGAGGAAATAAGGGAAAAAGAGGCGAAAGGAGGGTCCCGCATGCCGCTGCAGGAAAAGCCAAAGGGATACCGCCGCTGGACGGGCACAGCCATCCTCCTCTGCCTCTGTTTTGTCGCGGGCAGCATCCTGTTCTTGGCGCAGATGGGACACCAGTACAACGACGAGAGCCTGCTCTACCTGGAAAATGCCGTCCGCCAGCACGAGACCGCCCTGGTCAAACAGGTGGACGGCGACTTTCAGACCCTGCACGGGGTCAGCGTCTTTGTGGCCGAACAGGACATCACCGACTTGGAGCAGCTGGCGCGGCTGGTGGGCGAGGTCAACGAGGGCAACGCCTTCACCTGCATGGGCTTTGCCACCGCCGAGGGGCGGCTGGAGCTGATGGAGCTGGGCGGCCGCCGCTACCGAAATCTGGATGTTTCAAGGGAGGATTTTTTTGTCCGCGCCCTGGCGGGGGAGGACGTCATCTCCGCCGCCATCGACGACCCCTTCCGCGAGGGGGAATCGGTCCACTACTACGCCGTGCCGGTGCAGCGGGCCGACGGCCAGACGCTGGGCGTCCTCTGCGCGGTCAACAGCGTGGCGGTCATCCAGGAGATCCTTGACGCCCCCCTCCTAGACGGCAGCGGGTACACCGACCTGTACAGCAACACCGGCGCGGTGATCCTCGCCTCGTCGCGGGATGCCTCCGCCGCCCCGGCGGCGCTGGAGGAGCTGGACGGGGCGGCGTGGAGCGACCTGCAGACGGCGCTGGAGCAGCGGGAGAGCACCCACTTTCGCTATCTCGCCGGCGGGGTGGCCATGCTGGCGGTGTTGGAACCCGCGGGGATCGAGGACTGGTTTGTGCTGGCCTCCGTCCCCCTGCAGGCCCTGCGCCAGCGCTATCTGGCCACCTCGGTGGGGGCCGTCGCCATCATCGTCGCGGCCTGCGCCCTGTTTTTGCTGCTGCTGTTCCAGCAGCGGCGGATGATGAGCCGCAACCAGGCGGAGATCGAACGGCTGGCCTATGTGGACCCGCTGACCGGCGGGCGCAACTACAACAAGTTCCTCCTGGACGCCGAGGCCGCCCGCAGAGGGGACGGCCCCTTTGCCATGTGGTACTGCGACCTCAAAAAATTCAAATACTACAACGACGCCCTGGGCTACCAGATGGGCGACCAACTGCTGCGGCAGATGGACCGCCTCTTTCAGGAGGACGAGCGCCCGGGCGAGGTGTTCTGCCGGATGTCGGCGGACAACTTTGTGGGGTTGCGCCGCTACCGGGAGCGGCAGGAGCTGACCGACTGGTTCGACCGGCTGCTGTACGCCCTCCACCAGTCGGAGGACACCGCCGCCAACCTGACCTACATCGGGCTGTGCATGGGCTTTTGCTGTCTGGGACCGGAGGACGGCGCCCTGACGGTCAACGAGCTGGTCAACCGGGCCAACATGGCCCAAAAGTCGATCAAGGGGGAGGCGGGCAGCGGCTGCGCCTTCTTCACCGAGTCGCTGCGCCGGCAAAACCTGCAGGAGGCGGCGCTGGAGGCAGAGGGCAAACAGGCCCTGCGCCTGGGGCAGTTCCAGCCCTATTTCCAGCCGAAGTTTGACATTCAGGGCGGAGAGCGCCTCTCCGGCGCAGAGGTGCTCTGCCGCTGGATCCACCCCGATCGGGGGGTGATCCCCCCCTGTGAATTCATCCCCGCCTTTGAAAAGAGCGGGCTGATCGTCCAGTTGGACCGCTATATGTTCCGCCAGGCCTGCCAGTGGTACCGCCGCCACCTGGACGGGGGCGGGCGGCCGCTGAACCTGGCGGTCAACGTCTCCCGGGCGGGGCTCCTGCGGGAGGACTTTGTCGACTACTACGCAAAGACCAAGGAGGAATTTTCCCTGCCCGACGGCCAGCTGGAGCTGGAGGTCACCGAGAGCCTGGCCCTGGGGGGCGAGACCCTCTTTCTCCAACTGGTGCAGCAGTTGCACCAGCGGGGGTTCGTCTGCTCGCTGGACGACTTGGGGTCGGGCTACTCCTCCCTCAACCTGCTGAAAAACCTGCCCATCGACGTCCTCAAACTGGACATCCTCTTTTTCCACAAGAGCGTGGACAAAAACCGGGAGCGCATCGTGGTGCGCAACATCATTCAGATGGCCAGGGAGCTGCATATCCGCGTCATTGCCGAAGGGGTCGAGAGCATGGACAGCGTGGCCTTCCTGCGGGAGGCCGGCTGCGACACGGTGCAGGGCTTTGTCTTCGCCAAACCCATGCCCCTGGCGGATTTCGAGCGCCGGCTGGAGGGCGAGGGCTAGGCTGCCCCCTTCTCTGCGCCGCAAAAAAGAGGACTGGCAAATGGCAGAGGAGCATAAAGAAGTATTACGAAAATACTAACCTATGCCAAGTGAACGGGAAATAAGAAACCTCTATGTGAATGGACGAACCATTTGTATAGAGGTTTTCTTTTGCTTCTTAAAATTTTTCAGCGTCCGCAGGACGCGCAGCCGTCACCGAATGGGGACGATCTTGAGGGCTTGGGGGTAATCCCTCAACAAGCATTTTGGCCGGTGCAATCCGGCTAAAATCGCAAAACATGTATATGTTTGCATTGCTTGCTGGTTTTATCCCGAATTCGGGATAAAATTGGTAAGCAATGCGGCTTTGTCCACGGCGATGCCAATAAGCTGGATTTCCCGGACGGGAGCTTTGATGCTGTGATCAGCAGCTACGTCTATCATAACATTATGGGTGCGGACAAGCATGCCCTGCTGCTGGAAAGCCTGCGGGTACTGAAAAAGGGCGGCGTGTTTGTCCTGCATGACAATATGAAGCCGCAGATGTACGGCGACATGAACGCCTTTGTGGAGGAACTGAGGGGCATGGGCTTTGCCGAGGTTCAGTATGTGGAGACCGCAGAGAAAATTTTCGGCTCGAAGCAGCGTGCGGCTATGATGATGCTGGGCGATTCTGCTATGATCGTTGGAAGAAAATAATGCCGGAATCAGTAGGGATGCAATCCATATGAAAAGAGCTTATCATTCCGGCGGCTGGACTGCGCTTTTTGAGTCTGTAAACAAATTACAGGAGGACAAGTGATATGAAATACAACGGCTTTTATTTCTGGATGTTCAAGAGTCCGATGAAAGCAGTCCTGACGGAGAAATACGGCAACGCATATGCTGGGGAGACTATGAAAAAGAGCAAAAAAGTCTATCGTGAACTGGTCGGGAAAGCTGCCGACATTGGTGACGACAACCCAATGGCATACAACGAGCTGTTTGCACTCGCCTTTGTCGCACCTTACATAGCAAGCGGGAAGAAGATCCCCCCGGAGACGGTGCAGGAGATGATGCGGCGTTCGCTTTACCACATCAAGTGGTATTTTGCGAAAACCGACCTGAACACCGATAAGGGCAAGGCAGAGAACAAAAAGAGCATCGTGAAGTATGTCAAGTGGTACACGCCGGAAAAGGAAAAACAATATCCGACATCGTTCAAAGTGGACTTTGAGGGACAGCCTCATGAAGGAGCTTGCTACTACCGCATCACCCGCTGCCCCATCTGCGCCTATGCGGAAAAGCTGGGCGTTTCCGAGTTGATGCCGCTGTTCTGCGAGTTGGACGAGGTGATGATCACACTCCAGCACGGCGTGCTGCACAGAAAGCAGACGTTGGCAAACGGCGGAGAATTCTGCGACTATTACATTACAGGAAACAGAGAATAAACGAAGAAGCTCGTATCGTCAATAATGATACGAGCTTCTTTTCATATTTTTTAGATTGTGTTTTTTCAGACCTTCCATCCGGCAGCCTGCTTGCGCTCCACCACAAAGCGGCGGTAGAGCCCGTCAACAGCAACCAGCTCGTCATGCGTGCCCTGCTGGACGATCTCACCGTGATCGACCACAAAAATTTGGTCGGCATGGCGCACGGTTTTCAGCCGGTGGGCGATCATGATGACCGTCTTATCATGGGTCAATTCCGCAACGGCCTCCATCAGCTCCTTTTCATTTTCGGGGTCGACATTGGCGGTGGCTTCGTCCAGAATGATGATTGGTGCGTCCTTCATAATCGCCCGGGCGATGGAAATGCGCTGCCGCTCGCCGCCGGAGAGCGTTGCACCGCCCTCACCGATAACAGTGTCAAAGCCGTCCGGTAGCGCCATGATAAAGTCGTAGCACCGCGCCTTCTTTGCTGCAGCCTTTACCTCCTCCATGGAGGCATCGGGCTTTCCGAAGCGGATAGTGTTGGCGATGGTGTCCGAGAACAGATAGGTCCGCTGAAACACAAAGGAGAAATTGCGGATGAGGCTGTCGTAGCTGTATTCCCGCACATCCCGCCCGCCAAGGCGCACGCTGCCTGACTGCACATCCCAGAACCGTGCCATAAGATTGCAGAGAGTGGTCTTGCCGGAGCCGGAGGGGCCGACGATAGCGACCGTGGTTTTCTCCAGAATCGTCAACGACACATCTTGCAGAATGGGCTTGCTGTCGTAGGAGAAGTTTACATGAGACAGAGCAATGTCCTCCCGTTCCGGCGAAAGCTCCTCCCCGTCAATATCCATGGGCTCTACATGCAGAATCGCGTTTGCCTTATCCACACCAATGTCGATAGAACGGAACAGGGACGAAAAGCTCCCGGCGGAGTCCAGCTGCTCAAAGAGAATGAAGGAGCAGATCAGCATCAAAAGGCAGTTTGTCAGCTCCATGGTGCCGCTGAAGTAAAAGACGATAGCGGCCGCGCAGACGGCAACGCCGGTGAGCTTGTTGACAACAAACTGCGCCAGCATATAAAGCACCGACGGGATCTCCATAGCAAAGGACGCCCTGCGGGCTTCCTCCACAGCGCCGTGTACCTGCGTGGCAGAGTCGTGGGTCAGGTCGAAATTCTTGACCTCGGCGATGCCCTGCACATATTCCAGCACCTTGGACACAAGGCGCTCATCGGCATTGAACTTCCGCTGGGAAAGGGTCTGCTCCGCCCGCTGCATGGCGGCGTTGACGGCAAAGAACAGCACCAGTCCCGCCAGTGTGATCAGCCCCATGCGCCAGTCAAAGAGGAACATCATCGCTGCGATGATGCCGGAGGTCAGAAAGCCGCGGGTCGTAACCATGACGACGCGGGTAGCCACATTCGCCATGTTTTCCATGGTGTTGGTGGTGACGGACGTGACCTCGCCGAGGCTGTTGTCATTGAACCAGCCCATAGGCAGGTAGCGCAGGTGCTCGGCGATCTCGATGCGTTTGTTGGCGCAGGCGCGGTAGCCCGCACGGGTCTGGAGCATGGTAGCCTTCATGTTGATGGCAATCGTAATGATCAATGAGATCACGATAATGCCGAGGCTCGTCCATAAGGTTGCCATAGTGACGTTCCTTTCCAGCAGCGCCTGAATGACGATGGCGGCTGCCGGAATACGCATGGCGGAGCAAATGGCGCTGACCACGCCCAGCCAGATAGATGTTATAAACAGCCTGCGGTTGTCCACCCCGCAGAAGGCGAAGAATTTTTTCAGCGTCTGAAGCATTACGCCACCTCCCCGTCGTCTTTGACGCTGATGTGGGCCTCCCACATGGTTTGATAAAGGGGGCAGGACGCAAGAAGCTCCGCCTGCGTGCCGGTCGCTTCGATCTTGCCTTGATTGACAACAATGATCTGATCGGCGTCCGCAATGGTGGACAGCCGGTGGGCAATGACCAGCAGCGTCTTGCCCCGCACCAGCCTTCCCAGTACCGACTGGATGACCGCCTCGTTTTCCGGGTCTGTATAGGACGTTGCCTCGTCGAGAATGACGATCGGCGCGTCCTTCAGCATGGCACGGGCAATGGAGATGCGCTGCCGCTCACCGCCGGACAGATGCCCGCCCGACGCGCCGCACACGGTCTGATAGCCGTTTTCAAGCCCCATGATAAACTCGTGGCAGCCGCATTTCTTCGCGGCGTCAATGACCTCCGCATCGGTCGCACCCTTTCTGCCCATGCGGATATTGTCCATGACAGAAAGGTCAAAGAGGTAGTTGTCCTGCGACACATAGGCGATGTGCTTCGTGCACTCCGCCAGCGGCAGCGTGCGAATGTCCACGCCGCCCAGGTCGATTTCTCCGTCCTTCACATCCCACAGGGAGGCGATGAGCCGGGCGATGGTGGATTTTCCACTGCCGGAAGGCCCGACCAATGCGTTGACCGTCCCCGGGGCAATGTGCAGATCGATTCCGTGCAGTACCTCCTTGTCGTGATAGGCAAAGCGGACGTCTTTCAGCTCGACGGCGTTGTCCGCAGGCAGCTTTTCCGCACGTTCCGGACGCTGCATATCCTCGCCGGACAGCACCTCCGCCACCTCACCCACGATGGTCGTCACCTGCGCGATGTCATCGGTGTAGGAAAAAGCGGTGATCAGCGGCTGCATAACGCCGAAGGACAGAACAATGACCGCGAGAAACGTCTCCGCCGACAGTGTGCCGTGCATATAGAGAAGGCAGCCCACCGGCAAGATGCCGAGAAGCGTTGAAGGGAGTATCGCCATTCCGGCCACCTGTCCGAACAAACTCCCGCGCATCCAGTCGATGAAGCAGTCCGCGCCCTCTTTTGCGGCGGAGACGAACTTTGCGTAGCTGGTCCTGGACTGACTGAAAGCCTTGATGACCTCGATGCCGTTGATGTATTCCACGGCGGTGTCGTTCAGTGCTTTTGTGGCGGTGACGGTGCGCTGGAATTTTTCTTCGTAGCCGCTGAACATGGACATGAAGCAGAGAATGCCCAGGGGCAGGACGATGAACATGGAAAGGCCCATGCGCCAGTCCTCGAGGAACAGCAGCACCAGTACCGCCAGCGCCCCCACGATGTTGGTGGTCATCTCCGGCAGCAGGTGGGCAAGGGTGGTTTCGATGGAATCGACCCGCTCGACGATGATGTTCTTATACGAGCCGGAGGAATGGTCCAGCACCGTACCCAGCGGCAGCGTCGCCAGCTTATCCAGCAGCCGTGTGCGGGTATTGGCTAACACATGGAAGGTGGCATGGTGGGAAAGGGATGTGGACACGCTGTGCAGCACATAGCGCAGTACCCAGAAGCCCGCCATCCACGCGCAGAGCGTCAGGCAGTACGTCAGCTCCGCCGTGCCGTTTACCAGTGCGGTGATGAGCCGAATGATGATGAAATACGGAATAAGCGAGCAGGCGACGCCCAGAAGCGCCGTAAGGACGCTCAAAGCGTACTCGCCGTACCGCCCTTTTGCCAGCTCTGCCAGCCACGAGGCGGCAGAGCGTTTTGGCTCAATTTCTTTCATGGCGAACTCCTTTCGACTGCATTACGCAGCAAGGTGCTTTTTCACGATCCGCTTGCCGATCATTGCGCCGATAAAGGCCGCCACGATCACACCGGCCACCAGCGCCACAGACCCCCAGGACTGCAGCATCTGGGATGCGGCAAGGATGGCGTCCTGACGGCCATCGGTGACCATCTGATCCGCCATAGCCTTGGCTGCGATGGCGTAGGGAATGATGGTGCTGCCGAATGCGGCCAGCACCTGATTGATGACATAACTGACGGTCAGCGCCTTCGCGTTGCCGTAGCCCATCTTCCACAGCAGCAGCTCGGCAATGGCACCGGAGAGAATAAAGAGGATGATGTACGGCAGGTATCCGCCCATAATGGCACGGACGATACTGTAAATGAGGATCGCACCGGGCTTTTTCACCTTCGTGCCGATGATGAAGTAGACGATGCCCTCCAGCAGGGCGAAAAACACCGGCATCAGAATGATGGTAATGGGCGTTGCGTACAGGACGGAGCTGGCGAAGAAAATGACCACATTGATCAGAGCCAGCAGGACAACGGTGATGATGTCCTTGATTTTCAGTTTATTGGGGTTTGCAGTACTCATGGTTAAAGACTCCTTTTTGAATGGAATATGGTTGAACGTCGTAGAGACGGCGATCACAGGATAAGGCCGGCGGCGATCGATGCCGCCAGCAGGACGCAGAACACAGCATCCCACGCAGAAAACCGAAGCGACAGATAGTTGCTTTTGCGGCGGGTTAAGTCGATGCCCCGTGTTTCGGCGGAGGCGGACAGCGTCTCGGCGATGCGGATAACGCGCAAAGCCATCGGCACGGTCAGTATTTCGATATAGGATGACAGCGCTCGCAGCTTCTGAAGCGGCGATGTGAACGCGCCCCGGGTGCGGATGGATTGCCGCAGCAACTTCATGTCTCCCGACAGAACGGGGAAGAAGCGGAAGATCACCGCCACGATCATGATCAGCCGCTCCGGTAGGCGCAGATTGCGCAGTGCTGCCAGGGTGCGGCTGGCTTCATTCCGCCCAATCAGCGTCCGCATGGAAATGCCGATGGCGATGATGCGCGGGAACAGCACCAGCATAAAGGAAAACACCGTGCCCGGCAGCAGAGCGTTTGCCGCCCACAGCAGCCCAAAGCTCATCCCGCCGGCCAGCGCCGTTCCGAGCCAGCCGTCCGCTGCGGTCAGCAGGATCAGTGCCGTATATACGGCATAAACTAAGTGGTTGTTGGATGTGGAGATCACGACCAGCAGGGCCAGCCAGTAAAGCAGCTTCGTTGCCGGGTGGAATCGTTCTTTATGCTGTTTTTTCGCAGGAGCATCGGAAGGATGGAAGCGCTCCATATATTGCCGTACCGCTTGCAAATCTCGTTTTGAATGAACGGGAAATTCTATTTCTGCATGCCCATCCGACAGCCCAATGCAGCGGTCACACGCACCTGCAATCAGCTCAGGGTCGTGGGTGATGGTGAGAACAGTCTTTTCTTTCCGCATCTCCCGGATCAGCGCTGCGCACCGCTCCAGACTTTCCGCGTCCTGTCCTGCTGTCGGCTCGTCCAGTATGACGATCGGCTTGTCGGATAGATACGCCATCATCAGCGTCAGACGCTGCATCTGCCCGCCGGAGAGGGAAAAGGGATGCCGGTTGCGGCAGTCCCATAGATCCATACTTTTCAGCAGCGCTTCCGTTTTTGCTTCAAACTCCGGTGTCACCGCATGGCCGTATTGCAGTTCGTGCAGGACGGAGCCTGTGAAGAACTGGAACTCCGCCTCCTGAAGGATGAACAGCACTTGCTTTTGCAGCTGCTTTGGATTTTGCGGCTTTCCGAAAAGCATTATCCTGCCGCCGGAGGGGCGGTAAAGCCCTGCAATCAGCTTGCCGATGGTCGTTTTGCCACAGCCGTTTGCGCCCACAAGGCCGACGATCTCATGCTCACGGACGGAAAAGCTGACACCAGAGAGGGTATCTTTGGCCTTCCTGCCGTATGTATAGCGGACATCTGAGACGGCAAGCGCCGTCGGCGCGGTTTTCGGCAGCGGCTCTTTCTCCGGCACGGTGATCTCCGCAAGGTCGAGCGTGCGCAGAGAAAGTGTTTGTCTCCGCTCCACTGAGAACGCCTTTGCCTCTGCGGCAGTGTATTTTCCTTTGATCTCGCCGTCTGCCATGACCCAAAATTCGTCGGCAATGTCGGCAAGATAGTAGAGTCGGTGCTCGCTGAGCAGCAGCGTTTTGCCCTGCTTTTTCAGGGCAAGCAGAATCTCTTTTAACTGCTGCGTGGCTGCAAAGTCCAGATTGGCCGTGGGCTCATCCAGCAGAAAAATATCTGTGTCCATTGCCCACGCGGACAAGATGGAGATGAGCTGTCGCTCGCCGCTGGACAACTCGTAGACATTGCGATCCTTCAGCCGCTCCAGATGAAAGATCCGGAAGGCCTCGTCTACCCGCCGTCGGATTTTATCTTGCGGCAGACCGTGATTTTCAAGACCGAAGGCCACTTCATTGGAACTGTTCACGGTGAAAAACTGGCTGCGAGGATCCTGAAAGACCGATGCGGCCAACTCGCCGATCTCGCCGATACGCATCCCGGCGGTGTCCTGCCCGTTCAGGCGGCAAAAGCCCTTCAGCTCTCCCTCGTAAAACTGCGGTATCAGTCCGTTGATGCACCGCAGCAGCGTGGATTTTCCGCATCCGCTGCCGCCGCAGAGCACCACGCAGCGTCCCGCCGGGATGCCGCCGCCGACCTGTCGGAGGATGGGCAGCTTTGCCTCCGCATATTGGAATTCAAATTCAAAATCTATCATCGCAAACTCTTTTCTTATTAGTTAGTCGTCTCTAACCAACAGTCGTAAGAAACGGACGGATGGACCGTCCGAATCAACCTTTCGGATTTATTGCAAGGTATCGCATAGCTGCCGCCAGCCAGCGTTGGTGAAATCAAAGACTGCCTGTAAGCAGGTAAGCATTCTGCCTTCCTCCATATGCTGATCCAGCAGCTGGCGGAAGTACCAGAACTGTGAGCCCATCAAGAGACGGATCGCATCGGCATTTGGCGCTTTCCCATAGATATGCGAAAAGAATTCCACCGTTTGTTCCGCTTTTTGATCCATTAGTTTATGCAGCACGGTTTCCATGGAGCTGCCATCACTGCGGCAGAAAAATAAAGTGCAGTCGTCATGGTGCTCGGTCAGGAGCCGAAAATATACTTGTTCCTCGGCGTTTATGGCGCGGAGGATATCCTCCGGCTGCGCGCTACACTTTGCTTTTTCGTATTCTTCAGCGATGGGCGCAAACAAGGTCTTCATCGTCTCAAAAAAATCCTGAAGCAGACTGGCAAACAACGCGTCTTTATTCTTGTATCTTGTGTAGATTGCCCCCGTAGTAACACCGGCTTTTTCGGCGATCTTGTGCAGAGAGGCTTTCTGAAAGCCGTAAGCAAGAAATTCCGAATAAGCAGCCTGAATGATCCCATCATCCAGGGAATGATCCCTATTGGCCATGTGTTCACTCCTCTGCGCCTAAATAATAACGCCATTATCGATAACGACATTATTATAGCGTTATTTTTGCTGCTTGTCAATGCGAATTGCACACTCCGTTACAAAAACATACCTTGACAAATCTCGTCTCAGAAAGCCCTGCTGAGCAAGTACGCCGCCGACCATGGATTCCGGAACACCCGGTTCTTTGTGGACGATGGTTTCTCAGGGACCAGCTTTCAAAGGCCGGGGTTCCAGGAAATGATGCGATATGTGGAGGATTACAGCGTATCCGCTGTGATTGTCAAAGACCTGTCCCGGCTGGGCAGGGAGTATTCCTACATGGGGCAGCTGCAGGATTTTATCTTTCCTGCCTATGACGTCCGCTTTATCGCCATCAACGATGATGTGGACAGCGCCAAAGGGGAAAATGATTTTGCGGTGTTCAAAAATGTATTCAACGACTACTACGCCAAGGATACCAGCAAGAAAATCCGGGCAGTGGTAAAGATGCGGGGTGAAGCCGGGGAACATCTCGCCAGCAATCCGCCTTATGGGTACATAAAAGACCCGCAGGATAAAAAGAAATGGATTGTAGACGAAGAAGCGGCAAAGGTGGTGCAGCGTATCTTCAACCTCTGCATTGCGGGGAAAAGCCCCATGCAGATCGCCAAAATCCTCACAGCCGACAGGGTGCTGACCGTCACCGCCTATCACGCCAGGCAGAAAGGTTGGGCCATGCCGGAGAATCTTTGTCGGTGGTGTACAAAATCTGTCTCCGGGATATTGGAGTGGCGGGAGTACACGGGCTGTACCGTGAACTTCAAGACCTATACCAAGTCCCTAAAATTCAAAAAGCGGATGGAAAACCCGGTTGAGAACCAGCGAGTTTTTGAGGACACTCAGCCCGCCATCATTGAGAAGGGACAGTGGGAACGGGTACAGGAGCTGCGGAAGAACAAACGCAGGCCGACAAAAACAGGAAGGACCAGCATGTTCTCCGGCCTGCTCTACTGCGCCGACTGCGGAGCCAAGCTGTACTTCTGCACCTGCAAGAGCTACAAGGACGACAGCCAGAACCATTTTGTCTGCTCCAATTACAAGAGCAATACCGGCTCCTGCAAAATCCACTATATCCGGGAACAGGTGCTTTACCGGATCGTACTGGAGACCATCCAGCGGACATTGACTTATGTCCGTATGTTCCGGAAGGATTTTAAGCTGGAAATGCTGGCGCAGGACGAGGAAAGCCGCAAAGCAGAACTGGCGGAAAAGCGGAAAGCCCTCTCCGGGGCAAAAAAACGGATGGAGGATTTGGACCGAATTATCCAGCACATCTATGAGGACAATGTGCTGGGCAAGCTGTCTGACAGCCGGTACTTAAAATTATCCCGCCAATACGAGAAGGAGCAGGCAGAGATTGAACAGCTTGCCGCTGTACTGGAACGGGAAATTGAAACACAGGCCGGGCAGGTTTCCGATGTGAATGAGTTTCTGAAGCTGGTGAACAAGTACCTGGATATTCCAGAGCTTGATGCCGCCATTCTCAATGAGCTTGTGAGCAAGATCGTAGTACACAGCCCGGTAAGGGAGAATGGAAGAAAGCAGGTGCGAATCGACCTGTACTTCACCTATGTGGGGCAAATCCGCATCCCCTTGAAGATTGGAAGGGAGTCCCTAAATGAATCGGAACCGGCGTGTCAAGTCACGCCGGTTCCTACCAAATTTCTTTTTACTTCCTTATGGGACGCTGCATAAAGCCAGTCCTCTTTTTTTCTATCAGAGCCTCTACGCCTCGGGGAAGAGGGGCATCAGCTCTTTTTTGAGCACGTCCACCAGTCCCAAGTCGCTGATTTTCACCTTGGGGATCACCGGCAGGGCCAGGGTGGCGATGCGCAGCAGGGGGTTTTTCTGCTGCAGCCCCACCTGGCGCAGGGCCTTTTTCATGGCCACCGACTGGGCCGCCACCTGCTCCCAGGAGAGGTTGGACATCAGCCCGCCCACCGGCAGGGGGAAGGTGCAGAGGACCTCTCCCCCGGCGGCACAGGCGATGCCGCCGCCGCACTCCCGCAGCTTTTTGTAGACGGCGTAGCCGTCCTCTGGGGTCTTGTAGACGATGGTCAGGTTGTGGCAGTCGTGGGAGACGGTGGAGCCGTCGGCCCCCCGCTCCAGGCCGAAGCCGCGGACCACCCCTTTGGCCAGGGTACCGTTGCCGTAGCGGTTGATGACAATGGCGTAGCAGAGGTCGCTGTCGCCGGAGATGTCCACCCGGCCCTCTCTGACCGGCAGCGTCTCCACCACGGCGTCGGCGGTGGAGACCTCCATGTCGCCGTAGGTCATCACGTTGACCGCCACCTGCTCCCCGCAGCCGGCGGGGGCCGCCAGGGCAAAGTCGTCGGCGGTCAGGTCGGGCACGTCCATGGAGTTGACCGTCTCGAAGGGGTGGGCCTGCTGGGGGATCTCCACCAGCAGGGCCCCGTCCTCCGCCACCTTTTTGCCGGCGGTGAAGACCTCCTTGACCTGCAGGTTCTGCAGGTCGTCCAGCAGCAGGAAGTCGGCCACATAGCCGGGGGCCACCGCCCCCAGGTTGTCCAGGCGGGCAGCCTGGGCGGGCAGCAGGGTGGCGCTGCGGATGGCCAGGACCGGGTCCATCCCCAGGCTGACGGCGTGGCGGACCACGTCGTCGATGTGCCCCACGTAAAGGATGTCGTCGGCCTCTCTGTCGTCGGTGCAGAAGGTCAGCCGGTCCAGGCAGGGGAAGTCCTTGACCCCCTCCCAGACGGCGGTGACGTTGCGGGAGATGGAGGAGTCCCGGGCGTCGACGTAGATGCCGGCGCGCATCTTGTCCACCGACTCCTCGCTGGTGGTGGACTCGTGGCAGGTCCAGGGGCCGCCCACCCGGTAGGCGGAGACCATCCGCCCGGTCTGGCGGGGGAGGTGGCCCTGCAGGTAGAGGCCCTCCTCCTCGGCGGCGGCGATGATGTCCATCATCCGCTCCTCGCCCTCGACCACCCCGACAAAGTCCATCACCTCGGCCAGGCCGTGGACGTTCTCCAGCTTGGCCAGCCGGTGGATGGTGGCGGCGTCAAAGGTGGCCCCGGCGTTTTCCAGCCCGGGGACCGAGGGGACGCAGGAGGGGATGTTGATGAGCTGGCGCATGGGCAGGCCCAGGGCCGCGTCGTGCATGTAGTGGACCGCCTCCTCCCCGGCGACGTTGGCGATCTCGTGGGGGTCGGTGACGGCGGTGGTGGTGCCGTGGGGCAGGACGGCGGCGGCGAAGTTGCGGGGGGTCAGCATCGAACTCTCCACGTGGACGTGGGCGTCGATGAAGCCGGGCACCAGGGTGCGGCCACGCCCGTCGTAGACCTCTTTGGCCAGGTGCAGATCCGCCTGGGGATTGCCCGCCTCCACGTGGGCCACAAACCCCTGGTGGACAAAGACGGTGGCGGGGTAAACCTCGCCGGTGAAGACGTTGACGTACTGGACGTTGGCGATGGCCAGGTCGCAGGGGATGCGGCCCAGGGCCGCCTGCAACAGGGCGCGCTTGTCGTTGGGCTGGTATTTCATCTTTTCAGGTCTCCTTTTCTCTTTTCCCCGGCCCGGCCGCCGCCCGCTGCAAGGGGCGCCCGGATGCCGGTCTCTCTCCGCAGGGTGTTCGGGTGAGCTCTACGCCGCCTTACAGCGGGGTGTTGTAGAGGAAGTAGAGGACAAGGGGCACGCAGAGGACGTACATCCCGGGATGGACCTCTTTGAAGCGGCCGGTGATGCACTTGATGAAGACGTGGGCGAGGATGCCGGCGGCGATGCCGCTGGCGATGGAGCCGGTGAAGATGACGAAGAGGATCATCACGAAGGGGCCAAATGCCTCGGAGAAATTGGAGAAGTCGATCTTGCCGATGTCGGCCATCATCAAAAAGCCCACGAAGATGAGGGCCGGGCCGGTGGCGGCGTCGGGGATCATCAAAAACAGGGGGGCGGCGAAGACCGAGAGGAGGAAGAGGGCGGCGGTGGTGACGGCGGTGAGGCCGGTGCGGCCGCCCGCCTCGACCCCGGAGGAGGACTCCACATAGGTGGTGATGGTGGTGCAGCCGGTGAGGGCGCCCACGCAGGTGCCGATGGCGTCCACCAGGAAGGGTTTCTGGATGCCCGGCAGGTTGCCGTCCTCGTCCAGCATCCCCGCCTTGCCGGCCACCCCCAGCACGGTGCCCAGGGTGGAGAAGAAGTCCCCGAAGAAGGCGATGAAGATCAGCACGATAAAGGCCGGGGTGAAGAGGCCGGAAAAGTCAAACTGGAAGCAGAGGTTGCCCACCTGGCTGAAGTCGGGCAGCTTGAAGAGCTGGGTGGGGAGGGTGGTGACCCCGAAGGGGATGCCCAGCAGGGTGGTGGCGACGATGCCGATGAGGATGGCGCCCTTGACCTTGAAGGCGGTGAGGGCGGCGATGATCAGCAGCCCCACCACCGCCAGGATGACCGAGGGGGAACGAAAATCGCCCAGCCCGATGCCCCCTTCAAACACCCCGATGCCGGTGTTTTTGAAGCCCAGGTAGGCGATGAAAAAGCCGATGGCCGAGCCGATGGCCAGCTTGATGTTTTTGGGGATCATCCGCACGATCAAGTCGCGGATACCAAAGACCGACAGCCCCAGGAAGATGAGGCCCGAGACCAGGATGACCGCCATGATCTGCCCAAAGGAGATGCTGCCCGACTGGAGCAGCGCCCCCAGCATGAAGTTGCTGCCCATGCCGGTGGAGAGGGCGAAGGGCATGTTGGCGTAGAGCCCCATCAGCAAAGTAATGAGGCCGCTGATCACCGCACAGGTGACCACGACGGCCTCTTTGGATACAGAAATCCCGTTGATGTCGACAATGGCCGGCACCGCGCCAAATCCCACAATGGCGCTGGGCTGCACCACCAGTACGTATGCCATGGTCATAAAGGTGGTGAGTCCGGCGATCACCTCGGTCTTGACCGAGGTCTTGCGCTCGCGCAGGCCGAAAAATTTCGACAGCTGTCCCATAGTTTTCCTCCTCTTTTCGCGTTTCGGGTTGTTGTTTTGGTTTCTGCAGCTTTTTTGTCGGCAGTCACTAAATGGACAACTCACAACACGCACGCGGCCGGCGGAGGCGGAGAGACAGCTCCGCCAGGCCGGTGAGAAGTTAGCCATAGTACTTCATTTACGGTGAAGTGTAGAAACTACCCGCCATATCCGGGTATTATATAGCAACCAGCGACACCCCGAGTATACCCCACCCCCTCCCCCAAAAGCAAGGGGAGGGCGCGCCGAAAGTGCGCGGCAAAAACAGGGCGAAATTTGTTCTTTCATACAAACTTTTGCATCTTCTCTTTTGCACCTCTCCAAAAATTCATGCAGAATGTTGAAAATTCGCTCAGCCCTTTGCCGCCCTTTTGTGGGGTCATCCACTTTGCGCACAGCTCTCCATTTTTGATAAAAAAGGGTTGGTTTTTTGGTAAAAACGGTTTGCTGCATTTCCCGGCGGAGTGCTGCCCGCGAAAGGTGGAGCACTTTGCGCCGGGGAGGGACAAAAAAACAGGACCCCGGCCATCTGGCCGGGGTCCTGTGCAGAGACCTCTACTTCCAGAGGTCTTTGATGCGCTCGAGAAAGCTCTTTTGCTTTTCGTAGTTTTGCTCGATGGAGAGGGACTGCTCGAACTCCTCCAGTTCCCGCTTCTGCTCGCGGTTGAGGCGCTTGGGCACCTCGATGGTGACCTTGACGTACTGGTCGCCCTTGCCGCGCCCATTCAGGTACTGGATGCCCTTGCCCTTGAGGCGGAAGGTGGTGCCGGGCTGGGTGCCCTCGGGGATCTGGTACTTGACCTTGCCGTGCACCGTGGGGACCACCACCTCGCCGCCCATGACGGCGGTGTAGTAGCTGATGGGCACGTCGCACCAGACATCGAATCCCCGCCGCTCAAACAGGGGATCGGGGCGGACCGAGACCACCACGATCACGTCGCCGCTGGGGCCGCCGTTGTACCCGGCGTCCCCATAGCCCCGCATGGCAATGGTCTGGTCGTCGTCGATGCCGGCGGGGATCTTCACCTCCACCTTGCGGGTGACGGTCTTGCGGCCGCTCCCGTGGCACTTGGAGCAGGGGTTTTCGATGATCTGGCCGGTGCCGCCGCAGCGGGAGCAGGGCCGGGTGGACTGAATGACCCCAAAGGGGGTGCGCTGGCCCACCGTCACCTGGCCGGTGCCGCCGCAGTCGGGGCAGGTCTTGGGGGTGGTTCCCTTGGCCGCACCGGTGCCGCCGCACTCGTCACAGGCTTCCTGTTTCTGCACCTCGACGGTCTTGGTGCAGCCGTGGGCGGCCTCGAAGAAGTCCAGCACCACGTTGATGTGGCTGTCGCCGCCCCGGCGGGGGGCGTTGGGGTTCTGCCGGCGGCCGCGACCGCCGCCGCCAAAGCCGCCGCCGAAAAAGCTCTCGAAGATGTCGCCCAGGTCGTCAAACCCGCCGAACCCGCCGCTGTAGGCCCCGCCAGCGCCGCCGGCGCCGTAGTTGGGGTCCACCCCGGCATGGCCGAACTGGTCGTACCGCTGCCGCTTGGCAGAGTCGCTGAGCACCTCGTAGGCCTCGTTGACCTCTTTAAAGTGGGCCTCGGCCTCTTTGTCGCCGGGGTTGAGATCGGGGTGATATTTTTTCGCCAGCTTGCGGTAAGCCTTTTTCAGCTCGTCGTCGCTGGCGCTCTTGGAGACGCCCAAGACCTCATAGTAATCGCGTTTATCTGCCAATGGATACCACCTGTTTCCTTTTTAAAGTAGCGTGGGAAAGGGGCGCTTTTGCCGTATCAGTATAGCACAGACCCGGCGCAGCGTCCACCGATGCCCCTGCCGCCAAACAGGCCGACTGCTCTGCTCGTCGGCCTGTGACCCGCTGCTTTTGGGCGCAGCGACTTATTTCTTGTCGTCGTCCACCTCGGTGAAGTCGGCGTCGACCACCCCGTCGTCGCCGGGGGCCGACTGGGCGCCGGCAGCGCCGGCATCCGCGCCGGGGGTGGCGCCGGCGGCCTGCTGTTGGGCGGCGGCCTCTTTGTAGACGCGCTCGGAGACCTCGTAGAACTTCTTCTGCAGCTCTTCGGTCTTCTGCTTTATCTCGTCCACATTGCCGCCGGAGATGGCACTCTTGAGGGCGGTGAGTTTCTCCTCCAGGGCGGATTTCTCCTCGCCCTGCAGCTTGTCGCCCAGGTCGGCCATGCTCTTTTCGGTCTGGTAGACCATCTGGTCGGCGCTGTTTTTCACGTCGATCTCCTCGCGGCGCTTCTTGTCCTGCTCGGCAAAGGCCTCGGCGTCCTTCACGGCCTTGTCGATGTCGTCCTTGGACATGTTGGTGGAGGAGGTGATGGTGATGTTCTGCTCTTTGCCGGTACCCAGGTCCTTGGCGTAGACGTGGACAATGCCGTTGGCGTCGATGTCAAAGGTGACCTCGATCTGGGGCACCCCTCTGGGAGCGGGGGCGATGCCGTCCAAGTGGAAGCGGCCCAGGGTCTTGTTGTCGGCCGCCATCTCCCGCTCGCCCTGCAGCACATGGACCTCGACCGAGGTCTGGTTGTCGGCCGCAGTGGAGAAGATCTGGGATTTCTTGGTGGGGATGGTGGTGTTTCTCTCGATGATCTTTGTGGAGACGCCGCCCATGGTCTCAATGCCCAGGGAGAGGGGGGTGACGTCCAGCAGGAGGATGCCCTCCACGTCGCCGCCGAGCACGCCGCCCTGGATGGCGGCGCCGATGGCCACGCACTCGTCGGGGTTGATGCCCTTGAAGGGGTCTTTGCCGATGAAGTTCTTGACCGCTTCCTGCACGGCGGGGATCCGGGAGGAGCCGCCCACCATCAGCACCTTGTGCAGTTCGCTGGCGGAGAGGCCGGAGTCCTTGAGGGCCTGGCGGACCGGGGCCATGGTGGCCTCCACCAAGTCGGCGGTCAGCTCGTTGAACTTGGCGCGGGTGAGGGTCATATCCAGGTGTTTGGGGCCGGTGGCATCGGCGGTGATGAAGGGCAGGTTGATGCTGGCCTGGGCCATGCCCGACAGCTCGATCTTGGCCTTCTCGGCGGCCTCTTTGAGCCGCTGCATGGCCATTTTGTCCGAGGAGAGGTCGATGCCGCTGTCCTTCTTGAACTCGCTGACCAGGTAGCCGATGATCCGGTCGTCGAAGTCGTCGCCGCCCAGCTTGTTGTTGCCGGCGGTGGCCAGCACCTCCTGCACCCCGTCGCCCATCTCGATGATGGAGACGTCGAAGGTGCCGCCGCCCAGGTCGTAGACCATGACCTTCTGGTCGTCCTCCTTGTCCACCCCGTAGGAGAGGGCGGCCGCGGTGGGCTCGTTGATGATCCGCTTCACGTCCAGTCCGGCGATGCGGCCGGCGTCTTTGGTGGCCTGGCGCTGGGCGTCGGTGAAGTAGGCGGGCACGGTGATGACCGCCTCGGTGACGGTGGTGCCCAGGTAGGCCTCCGCGTCGGCTTTCAGCTTCTGCAGGATCATGGCCGAAATCTCCTGGGGGGTGTAGTTCTTGCCGTCGATGGCCACGTGGTAGTCGCTGCCCATGTGGCGCTTGACGCTCATCACGGTGCGCTCGGGGTTGGTGATGGCCTGGCGCTTGGCCACCTGGCCCACCATCCGCTCGCCGTCTTTGGTGAAGGCCACCACCGAGGGGGTGGTGCGGGCGCCTTCGGCGTTGGCGATGACGACCGGCTCGCCGCCCTCCATGACCGCCACGCAAGAGTTGGTTGTACCCAAGTCAATGCCGATGATTTTTCCCATTGTCGTTTCCTCCTATTTCGATCCGTCGATTTGTTCTGTATGGTTGTGAGGGGCGGCTGCCCGCCCCGGGATATTTTGTCTAGTTGGCCACCTTGACCATGGCGTAGCGGATGACCCGCTCCCCCAGCAGATAGCCCTTTTGGAAGACCTCCACCACCTGGCTCTCGCCCAGGGTCTCGTCCTCCACGTGCATCACCGCGTTGTGCAGCTGGGCGTCAAAGGATTCGCCCACCGGGTTGATTTCCGAGACACCCATCTTTTCCAGCACCTCGCGGAACTGTTTGAGGGTCATCTCCACCCCGGTCTTGAGGTCGCTGTCCTCCTGGCAGGCGTCCACCGCCCGCTCGAGATTGTCCAGCACCACCACCATCTGGGAGAGGGCGGAGGCCACCCCGTCGGTGAACATCCCCTCCTTCTCCTTGGTGGAGCGCTTGCGGAAGTTGTCGTACTCGGCGCTCAGGCGCAGCAGCCGGTCGTTCAGGTCGCTGTTTTCCTGGCGGCAGCCGGCCAACTGTTCTTCCAGGGCCTCCACCTCTTTGTTCTTTTTGGGCTTTTTGGACTTTTTCTCGGCCGCCTTCTCCTCTTTTTCAGGGGTGGCGGGGGCTTTCTCCTCCGCCGGGGCGGTCTGTTCAGCTTCGGTCTGGGCCGTCTTCTTTTCCGGTTCCACCTGCAAGCTCCTCTCTATTGTTATTGGGTCGGGAGGGAGGGATCCCTCATCCGTCCCCGTCGGTTCCATTCAAGATCCTGCCCAGCAGGTCGGTAAAATAGGCCAGGTGGGGGATGATCCTGGTGTAGTCCAGGTGCCGGGGGCCGATGATCCCCAGCACGCCGGTGTGCTCGTCCCCGAAGAGGTAGCCGGTACTCACCAGGGTGGTGCCCGCCAGCTCTTGGTCCAGGTCGTCGCCCAGCAGCACCGCCACGTTCCCCCCCTCTTTGGGGGCGGCCCGCAGCAGGGTGTCGGTCTCCTTGAGCAGATCGAGAAAGGCGTTGTAGCCGTGCTCCGGCGCGGCGTAGCGCAGGAGGTTCGACTGCCCTTCCAGGTGCACCTTGGCCCGGCAGAGCTCGGCGCACATCCGGCAGATGAGCTGCACTGCGGGGGCCAGACAGAGGTAGTCGCCCCCCAGTTCCCGCTGCAGGAAGTCGTCCCGCAGCAGCGCCACCTCGTGCAGCGGCCGGTGGAGGAGGTTTTTGCGACAGAAGCCCGAGAGCTTCTCCAATTGCCGCTCCCCCGCCGGCAGCCCCAACTGACAGACCTGGTTGAGCACCAACCCGGTGTTGGTGAGGGCCACCAGCGCCAGCGTTTGGGGGGTGAGGGCCACCACCTCCAACTTCTCCATCGACAGGTCGGAGAGCTGGGGGGAGGTGGCGAGGACGGCGTAGTTTGTCATGTAGGCCAGAAGGGAACTGGCCCGGGTCAGGAGGATGTCCGGGTCCCTGACCCCCTGGCGGAGGAAGCGGGCGATCTCCCGCTGTTTCTCCACCGGCAGCTCCCGCCGCGGCATCAGGTGATTGATGTAGTAGCGGTAGCCCTGGGCGGTGGGGATGCGCCCGGCAGAGGTATGGGGCTGTTTGACACAGCCGAGGGCCTCTAGCCGGGCCATCTCGCTGCGGATGGTGGCGCTGGAAAAGGCGTCGCCCGCCAGCTTGGCGATGGCCCCGCTGGAGACCGGCTCCCCGGTCTCGGAGTAGAGGTCGCAGATGGCCTGAAGCACAAATCCCTGTCTCGGCGTCAACATCTTCCCACCCCCTTTCCGGCGGCTGCGGCACCCGTTTAGGGGGGACAAATGCCGAAGCAGCGCCGTTTTTGCGTTTAGCAGTCGAACCTCTCGACTGCCAACACATACAGTCTACCCCCAAAGTCAATAAAAGTCAAGAACTGAAATAAATATTTACATATTGGCAACAGTTTTCCCGGTGCCCCCTCTAAAGGGGGCATTTCTGCACAAAAAAAGAGGGGCCACTGGGGCCCCCCTCTCAAGGGGTGCGCTCCGCCTGCGCGGCGGGGGAGTGTTAGAGAGGCGGGGAGGCGCCTCCCCTGCCCGGGCCGTCCCCACCGGGACGGTCTTCGGGGGAGATGGGGTGCTGGGCGCGGCGGATGTCGTGCAGGATCTGCACCCCTTCGGCCACCGCATAGAGGAGGAAGACCCCCACCAGGGCGCCGCAGAAACTGTCCAAAAAGACGGCGAAGCGGGCGGTGAAGGGCACCGGCGGGCCGCCCGATGAGAGGCTGGCCCCGTCGGCAATGGCCAGGAGAAAGCTCCAGACCGCGTCGAGATAGGCGAAGTTGCGCACGATCTTGGCCGCCAAATTCTCGTCCCTTCTCTCCTCTTTCACGAATATCACCGCCTTTTCTACCCATTCTAGTAAATATATGTACTAAAGTCAATAGTAAATATTTTTACTATGCTAAAATGCTGCCAGTTCAACACCAAACGAGAGGGGACGACTCACCATGGTGCCCTACCAGCAGCGGCTGCGGGATCTGCGGGAGGATCACGACAAGACCCAGGCGGAGATCGCCGCCGTACTGGGCACCTCGCAGACCATGTACGCCCGCTATGAGCGGGGGGCCAACGAGATGCCGGTGCGCCACGTCATCGCCCTCTGCCGCTACTACGGCGTCAGCGCCGACTATCTCCTGGGACTCACGGGGGAGGAGCGGTGATCCCCCCTCCCCCCTCGCCCGCCGCTGTGGTATAATGGCCACAAGGCGGCTGTGCTGCCGGGGATAGCCGGGCAGAAATGCAAATGCCGTCTGCTCCCTGCCCCCTCCCCCCTGGCCAAGTGCCACCGCGCCCTCGGCGCCGGCGGTATGGCAGCCGCAGGGCGGCCATGATGCCGGGGCGGCCCGGCCGGTGTGCGGACGCCCTCTGCCCCACGGCCAAATGCCGCCGTGCCTGTGGCCTTGTCGGCCACAGGGCGGTCGCGATGCCGCAGCGGGCCGGCAGGCGCAGACGGCCCCTGTTCCCTTCCCCTGCCCTCGGTCCTCTGCCTGCGGCAAAGCGGCATCTGCCCCGCTGCCGCGGCGCGCCGGAAGGGGAGCGCCGCGCACCGACCTCTTTTTATTAAAAATACAAATACAAACGGCGTCCCGGCCTGTCGCCGGGGCGGATGGGAGGCAATTTGTCAATGAACGCACTGCTGATCTGGTACCCCAAATGTTCCACCTGCCAAAAGGCCAAGGCCTGGCTCGACGAGCACGGCGTGGCCTGCAAGACCCGCCACATCGTGGAGGAGACCCCCACCGCGGCCGAACTGGCCGAGTGGCACGCCCGCAGCGGCCTGCCCCTGAAGCGGTTTTTCAACACCAGCGGTTTGGTCTACAAAAACGAGCACATCAAGGACCGGCTGCCCGGGATGAGCGAGGAGGAGCAGTACGCCCTGCTGGCCCAAAACGGCATGCTCATCAAGCGCCCACTGCTGCTTTTGGGGGACTGGGTGCTGGTGGGTTTTCGCCCCGCCGAGTGGGAGGCCGCCCTTTAGAAAGGAGCACCTGTGATGCCTGATTTTTCCGCCCCAGCGGCCCTCTGGCCGACGATTTTTACCGTTTTGCTGGCCCTGGCCGACTGTTTTCTGGGCTTCAAGCTGAGCAAGTTCTGGATTTCCCTGGCGGGCTTTGTCCTGGGCGCGGCCCTGGGGGGCTGGCTTGCCGCCCTCCTCTCCATCGAGGGGTGGCTCCTGCTCCTCCCCATCCTGCTGCTGGGGGTGGTCGGGGCCCTGCTGGCCTACCGCGTCTACCGGGGCGGGGTCTTTCTGCTCTGTTTTCTGACCGCCTTTTTCGGCATCTACTCCCTGATTTCCATCCCCTGGGCCGGGGCCCTGGCCGGCTGTGCCGCCGGGCTGTTGGCGGGGGGACTCTCCCTCAAACTGCTGCGGCCCGCCCTCATCCTCTCCACCGGCATCGGCGGCGGGCTCTGCGCAGGGGCAGGCCTCCTCCCCCTGTTGGGGCTGAAAAATCCCCTCTGGGGGCTGTTGGCAGGGATCGCCCTGGCGATTTCCGGGGTCGCCGTCCAATTTCACACCACCAGCGAGGAGGAGGGCTGACCCCTCCCCCTCCATCGCGCTGCAAGAGCGGCTCGGCCAGTTGGCCGGGCCGCTCTTTTCAGCCGTACAAAATTTCGGCGATGAGGGGGGTGGAGACCAGAAACCCCTTGGGGGTCAGCCGGATGACCGGGCCCTCGATGTGCAGCAGCCCCAGCTTTTCAAAGGGTCGGGCCCGCTCCAACAGCCCGTCCGGCAATCCTGCGCGGCCGGTGTCCAGCCCGGCGGCGGTGCGCAGCCGCAGCATGGCGTACTCCTCCCAGTCGGGCGTCCCCTCCCGCTGGAGCTGCTCCAGCCCCCCGCCCACAAAGGCCGCCCGGTCGGCCGGGTAGAAAAAGCGGGTGCCCCCCAACAGGGAGTGGGCCGCCGGGCCGATGCCAAGGTATTCCTCCAGGCTCCAGTACTTCTCGTTGTGGCGGCAGGCAAAGCCGGGCAGGGCAAAATTCGATACCTCGTACTGGCCGTAGCCCAGGGCAGAGAGGCGGGCCACACAGCTCTCGTACAGGTCGGCGGCGGTGTCGTCGTCGGGCAGCTGCAGCGCCTCCCCCATCTCCCCAAAGGGGGTGCCGGCCTCCACCTTCAAGATGTAGGCCGAGAGGTGCTGGGGCGCCGCCCGGCGGACAAAGTCCTCCATCCTTTCCAGGCTCTCCTCGCTCTGGCCGGGCAGGCCCAGCATAAAATCCAGCGAGAGGTTGGCAAACCCCGCCTCCCGGGCGGCCTCTACACAGGCCATGGCCTCGGCGGCGGTGTGCAGCCGCCCCAGGGCCTGCAGCTCCCCTTCCACCGCCGACTGCACCCCCAGGGAGAGGCGGTTGAACCCCGCTTGGCGCAGGGCGCGCAGCTCCTCTCGCCCCACCGTGCCGGGATTTGCCTCCAGGGAGATCTCCGCCCCGGTGTCCAGTTGAAAACAGCGCCCCAGCTCCGCCAACACCCGCGGCAACTGCCGCCAGAGCAGGCTGGGGGTGCCGCCGCCGAAATAGACGGTGTCCACCGCCCGCCGGCCCAGCCTCTCCCTCCAGAGGGCGATGTGGCGGCAGAGGGCGTCGGCGTACCCCTCCCACGCGGCCTCCCCGGCAGGGGCCGAGTAGAAGGCGCAGTAGTTGCACTTTCGCCTGCAAAAGGGGATGTGCAGATACATCCCCAACGGCCGGTCCTCCATCCTCGCTCCCCCTCTCGCCTCTCTCATCTCTTCTCCGCCCCGCAGTCGCTGCAGACCCCGTCGTGCAGGGAGACGATCCCGCCGCACCCGGGGCACCGCCAGCGGCGCGCCTCCTCTTGCAGCAGGGCGGCCGTCCCCTCCTCCGCCGCCCTCCGTCCGTTTTCGATCAAAGAGACCCCGTAGCGGACGCGATAGCTCCGATCCAGCCGCTTCACCTGCCGGCAGGGAAATAGGGGACAGGCCGCGCAGAGGCGCAGCCCCCGCCCTTCGGCACAGGCCCGAATGGTGCAGCGGCGGCAGTGAACAGGCATCCCCTCCCCGCCCTCCCGGCAGCCCCCGCAGGGCTGGGGGGAGAGGCAGTGCTTGTAGCAGACCAGGCAGTTTGCCCCACAGGGCGCCAGCATCCCCTCGGGAATGGCGGTGGGCATCTTCATCTCGCTTCTCCCCTTGCAGCCGGGGCCCCGCACGATCCGCTCGTGCGGGGC
>NZ_WWVY01000015.1:34834-73386 GCF_009876955.1 Bittarella massiliensis (ex Durand et al. 2017)
GCCCACGGCGGTGAACTGGGGGGGGGGGGCCCCGGGCAGACCGGACGGCGCTTTAGGAGTCGCTGTCGAGCTTGAGCACCGCCATAAAGGCCTCCTGCGGGACCTCGACGCTGCCCAGCTGGCGCATCCTCTTCTTGCCCTCCTTCTGCTTTTCCAACAGCTTTTTCTTGCGGGTGATGTCGCCGCCGTAGCACTTGGCGAGCACGTCCTTGCGCAGGGCCCGCACCGTCTCCCGGGCGATGATCTTCCCCCCCACCGCCGCCTGGATGGGCACCTCGAACATCTGGCGGGGGATGTGCTCCTTGAGCTTCTCGGTCATCCGCCGGGCGCGGGCATAGGCCTTGTCGGTGTGGACGATAAAGGAGAGGGCGTCCACCACCTCGCCGTTCAAGAGGATATCCAGCTTGACCAGCTTGGAGGGCTGGTAGCCCGACAGCTCGTAGTCCAGCGACGCGTAGCCCCGGGTGCGGGACTTGAGGGTGTCGAAAAAGTCGTAGATGATCTCGTTGAGGGGGAGCTCATATCGGATGTCCACCCGGTTTTCGTCCACGTACTCCATGTTCTTAAAGACGCCCCGCTTCTCCTGGCACAGCTCCATGATGTTGCCCACGTACTCCGAAGGGGAGAAGATGCTGGCGTTGACAAAGGGCTCGTAGGCCTGGGCGATGGTGGCCGGGTCGGGGTAGTCCATGGGGTTGTCGATGACCTTGGCGGTGCCGTCGGTCAGCTCCACCTTGTAAACCACGCTGGGGGCGGTGGTGACCAGGTCCATATTGAACTCCCGCTCCAGCCGCTCCTGAATGACCTCCATGTGCAAAAGGCCCAAAAAGCCGCAGCGAAAGCCAAAACCCAGAGCGGCCGAGGTCTCCGCCTCAAAGGAGAGGGAGGCGTCGTTGAGCTTGAGCTTTTCCAGCGCGTCGCGCAGGTCGTTGTACTTGGCCCCGTCGGCCGGGTAGAGGCCGGAAAAGACCATCGGCTGCACCTGGCGGTAGCCGTGCAGAGGTTCGGCCGCCCCGTTCTCGGCGGTGGTGACGGTGTCGCCCACCTGGGTGTCCTGCACATTTTTGATGCTGGCGGTGAGATAGCCCACCTCCCCGGCGCGAAGCCGGTCGCACTTCTCCATCTGGGTGGCCCGCAGGTAGCCCACCTCCACCACATCGAACTCGGCGCCGGTGGCCATCATCCGGATGCGCTGGCCGGGGCGCACCTCCCCCTCCTTGACCCGGATGTAGACGATGACCCCCTTGTAGCTGTCGTAAAAGGAGTCGAAGATCAGCGCCTGCAGGGGGGCGCCCTCGTCCCCCTGGGGCGGGGGGATCAGCTTGACGATCTGGCGGAGAACCGCCTCGATGTTGGTCCCCATCTTGGCCGAGACCGCCGGCGCCTCGCTGGCGTCGATGCCGATGAAGTTCTCGATCTCCTTCCCCACCCGCTCCACGTCGGCGGAGGGCAGGTCGATCTTGTTGATGACCGGCAGGATCTCCAGGTCGTGCTCCAGGGCCAGGTAGGTGTTGGCCAGGGTCTGGGCCTCGATGCCCTGGGTGGCGTCCACCACCAAAATGGCCCCCTCGCAGGCCGCCAGAGAGCGGGAGACCTCGTAGCTGAAGTCCACGTGCCCCGGGGTGTCGATGAGGTTGAGGGTGTAGACCTGCCCGTCCTCGGCCCGGTAGTCCAGCTTGACCGCCCGGGCCTTGATGGTGATGCCCCGCTCCCGCTCCAAATCCATGTTGTCCAGCAGCTGCTGGCTCATCTCCCGCTGGGCCACCGACTCGGTGGCTTCCAACAGCCGGTCGGCAAGGGTGGACTTGCCGTGGTCGATGTGGGCGATGATGGAGAAGTTGCGGATGTTGTCGCGATAGCTCATGGATGTCCCCCTATCCGTCGGCCGACCCCGGCCGCCGCGTCAATGTCACTCGGTGACCGCCGCCCCGCTTTTGGCCCAAAGGGCGAAGGGCGGTGGTCGCAATGCGGTTATTATACCACGGCCGGGGGAGCCCAGGCAACGCCGCGCGGCCTTTTTTGCCAAAAAGACGCCCCCCGGCAGAGCGGGGGGCGGGCACTCACAGTTGAAAGAGGGCGGCGACGAGCAGCCGCAGCCCCGAGGGAGCGGCCTTCCAGAGGAGGGCCGCCCCTTCCTTTATATAGGGGATCACGTCGATTTGGGGGATGGACACCGGCCCGTGCACCATGCGGTAGGTGTTGAGATAGGCCACCCCCATGGCCAGGGTCACCATCAGCGCCGCCAGGGTGAAAACAAAGGCGGCCGCGTACTTTCTGGTTGCGCTCACAGCAGATGCTCCTTTTTCTTTTTCGTCCGCCCCGGCGCTCACGCCAGGGTCTTGAGGTATTCGGCCATCCCCTTGCCGATGAGCTGGCCCGAGTAGACCGCCTCCCCCAGGCTGTTGCCGTGCCCCCCTACCTCAATGAGGATACAGGCCGGGGCCAGGTCCTGGTTGTAAAAGCGGTAGTCAAAGAGGATGGGGCGCATGAAGTCATCGTAGCTCTGGGCGAGGCTGGACTGCAAGTTGGCGGCAAAGCGCAGGTTCTTTTCGTAGTTGGGGATGGGGGTCTTGTCGCTGTTGCAGCCCACGATGAACATCACCTGGGCGGCCTTCTTCCCGTCGATGACGGTGGTGGGCTTGGCCCGGGTGCCGTCGGAATACTGAATGGCGTCCCGGTGCACGTCCAGCACCACCTGGATGCTGGGGTACTTTTCGAGGTAGCTCTGTATGGTCTCTCGGGAGCGGTCGTAGGCCCCGGTGTACTGGGGGTAGTCGTGCTGGGTTTTGTCCTGCACCGTCTTGATGCCGGCGGCGTTGAGCTGGCGGGCGATCTCCTCCCCCACCCGGGTGACGTTCTGGGCGTTGTCGGTGTTGCGGGAACTGGCGTCCGGGTCGTAGTAGCCCAGGTCGTAGGGCTCGTAGCTCTCGGTGGCGTGGGTGTGGACGATCAGCACCTGGGGCTGGTCGCTGCCCAACTGAATCTTGGCCCCGGGCCCGGTGCCGAGCAGCTCGGCGATCTGCCCGTCCGAGAGGCTGGTCTTGTTTTTGATGTAGGCCGACTGGTAGTTGACGCCGCTCTGGACCGCCAGGTCCACCGCCTCGGTGGGCATCGCTCCCTCGGGCTTTTGGGTGCCCTCCGGCGGGGTGTCCGCGGGGGCGGTGGTCTGGGGCAGCAGGGCGGAAAAGTCGGTCCAGCTCTCCCCCTTTTCCAGCACCGCGCCGCCCTCGCCGCTCTCCTCCGAGGGGACGCCCCCCTCCAGCGACTGGACGATGGCCCGGTTTTGGGCGGTCAGCCCCTGCCAGAGGGAGAGGATCTTGCCCAAATTGGCATAGCAGACGGCCAGCACCACCGTGCAGGCCGCCAGCCCCATCTTCCACTTTTTCGGTCCCCGCCTTTTGGGAGGAGTTCTTGTCCTACTGCGCGCCATGCTGCACCTCCTACACGTCTGTTGGTACAGTATATGGCGCCCCTTTCACCAGTATGACCGGCCGAGAAACCGCCTATTCGCCCCTAGTCGGTGAGCAGGGCGATGTCCTCGGCCGAGAGGTGGGGCTGCAGCGCCCGGTTGACCGCCAGGGCCAGCACCTTGGAGATGCGGGCGATGATCTGGTCGATCTCCTTGCTGGTGACCATCATCCGGGAGCGCTCCTCCTCGATGTTCTCCTGGGTGTACTCCCGCACCAGGGTGCCCACGTCCACCACCGTCGGCACCCCCATGGCGACCACCGGGATGCCCAGGGTGTTCTGGGAGAGCTCGCTGCGGGCGTTGCCCACCCCCGAGCCGGGCACGATCCCCGCGTCGGAGAGCTGTACGGTCCGCCCCAGCCGCTGGGTGGCCTTGGCCGCCAGGGCGTCGATCACCACCAGGGCCGCCGGGGCGGTGTCCCGCACCAGGGCGTGGGCGATCTCCTGCACCTCGACCCCGGTCTGCCCCAACACCCCCGGCGCCAGGGCGGACACCGGCCGAAAGGAGATGCCCATGGCCTTTTCCAGGGCCGAGCCGATGTGCCGGGTCGCCATCACCCCCTCCACCGCGCGGGGGCCCACCGCATCGGGGGTGATGGACGGGTTTCCCAGCCCCAGGACCAGTACGCCCCCCTTTTCGGGCAGGAGGCGCTTTAGGTGCTCCCCCAGCAGCTCTGCCAGGGCGGTGTTCTGTGCGGCGTCGTGGAGGAGGTTTGAAAAGCTGGCGGTGAGGTACTGCCCCACCGGTTTGCCGATGCGCTCGGCCGCCGCCTGGGTGCGGATGCGAGTGGTCGAGAGGGTGATCCCCCCCTCGACGGTCTCCTCCTGCTGCCAGTCGTCGGGGCCGAGGCCGGCGGCCATGTCCAGCCACTCGATGGCCAGGTCGGTGCGAATATCCATCTGCTGATCACTCCTTTTGGGCGGGGACTTGCCTCATACGGCGCGAAATCGAGATTTTTTCAAAAAAATCCTTGCAATCCCGCGGCAAAAATGCTAAGATAACTTGTACGATTCCATGCGAAGGAGGTGCGATTATGCCTAACATCAAGTCAGCTAAGAAGAGAGTCAAAGTCAACGAGGCCAAGAACCTGCGCAACAAGATGATCAAGTCCGCTCTGCGTTCCAGCATCAAGTCTGCCGAGATTGCCTTGGAGAAGAACAGCGAGAACAAAGCGGAGGTCGTTGGCAACGCCATCAAGAAGATCGATATGGCCGTGACCAAGGGCATTCTTCACAAGAACTGCGCTGCCAGGAAAAAATCCAGCCTCGCTCGCAAACTGAACGCCAGCGCGTAATGGTCTCTTTTTAGTGTGTGACGCAAAAGCAGTCCTCTCAGGGGTCTGCTTTTTTTATTGTCTTTTTTTCCAAGCGCCCCACCTTCGCCCTCTCAAAGAGCGCCGGTTCCCCTCTCTCCCCCTGCAAGCTGCAAGGGCGGGGAGAGGGGGGCCGGCGCTCTCGGCACAAAATCAGGCCTTGTCCTTGGGTTTGAAGATGAGGGCCACCAACAGGCCGAAGAACATGGCGGCGGTGATCCCCGCCGCCCCGGCCGTCAAGGGGCCGGTGAGCGCTCCCAGCAGGCCCTGGCTGTCCACGGCCTCTTTGGTGCCCTTGGCCAGCAGGTTGCCAAAGCCCGACAGGGGGACGGTGGCCCCGGCCCCGGCAAAATCGGCCAGGGGCTGGTAGAGACCCAGGGCCCCCAGCACCACGCCGACCACCACAAATCCCACCAGGATGCGGGCGGGGGTCAATTTGGTTTTGTCCACCAAAATCTGGCCGATGACGCAGAGCAGACCGCCGACCACAAAGGCTTTCAGGTATTCCATCCTACTTCCCCCCTTTCCGGGCAGCGGGTTTGCCGGTGGGCCGATCTCTGTCCGCCGAGATGTGCACCAGGTGGGCGATGCCGGGGACGCTCTCCCCCTGGGCGGAGCTGGTGGTGGAGAGGAGGGCGCCGGTGGCGACGAAGAGGATGTTATCCAGCTCTCCCCGGGCAAACTTGCCCAGGATGAGGGAGCAGAGGACCGAGGCCGAACAGCCGCAGCCCGAGCCGCCGGCCTTGACGTCCTGGCTCTGCCGGTCGTAGATCAGCAGCCCGCAGTCGTTGTGCACCGGGGCGATGTCGATCTGATCCAGCGCCAGCAGGTCGTAGAGGATGGAGCTGCCCACCTGGCCCAGGTCGCCGGTCAAAATCAGCTGGTAGTCGGTGGGGGCGGTGCCGGTGTCCTCCAAATAGGTCTTGATGGTGTCGGCCGCCGCGGGGGCCATGGCGGCGCCCATATTGTTGGCGTCGGTGACCCCCAGGTCGACAATCTTGCCGATGGTCACGTGCCGGACCCGGGGGCCGCTGCCCTGGCCCGGGGCCGCCACCACCACGCAGCCGCCGGCAGTGGCGGTCCACTGGGCGGTGGGGGTGCGCTGGCCGCCGTATTCCAGCGGCAGGCGAAACTGCCGCTCGGCGGTGCAAAAGTGGGACGAAGCCACGGCCGCACAGCGGTCGGCGCAGCCGCTGGCGGCAAAGATGCTGGCCAGCGACAGGCTCTCGGCCATGGTGGAACAGGCCCCGTAGAGGCCGATGAGGGGGATGCCGAACTCCCGCAGGCCGAAGCTGGAGGCAATGCACTGGTTGAGCAGGTCCCCGGCAAAGACGTAGTCGATGTCGCTGTTTTGCAGCCCCGCCTTTTCCAGTGCCAGGGCGACCGCCTTTTTCTGGATGGCGCTCTCCGCCTTCTCCCAGGTTTTTTCGCCGAAGCTGGTGTCCCCGGTCACAAAGTCGAATTCCTGCGAGAGGGGGCCCTCCATTTCCCGTTTGCCCGCCACCGACGCCCACTGGATCAGGGCCGGGGCGGATTCCAAGGCCAGGGTCCTCTGGCCGATTTTCTTGATCATCTTATCTCCTCCAAACGCATCAGGCAAACAGGCCCATCAGGTAGTAGATCACCCCGTAGATCACCGCCGCCGAGACCCCGTAGACGATGACCGGTCCCGAGATGACAAACAGTTTGGCCCCTAGGCCCAGCACCATCCCCTCGCTCTTGAACTCCAGGGCGGGGCTGACCACGGCGTTGGCAAAGCCGGTGATGGGCACCAGGGTGCCGGCCCCTGCGTGGTTGGCGATCTTGTCGTAGAGGCTGAGACCGGTGAGCAGGGCGCTCAAAAAGACCAGACTCACCGAGGTGAGGGTGGCGGCGGTGAGCTTGTCCGCCCCCCAGTACCCGTAGAGGCCGATGAGCACCTGGCCCAGGGTGCAGATGGCCCCGCCCACCACAAACGCCCAGACGCAGTCTTTGAAGAGGCTGCTGTTGGGCGAATATTTTTTGACCATTTTATCGTATTCCATATTGGACAGTTGCATTTGGCATTCCTCCCTTTGCGATAGTGTTTCTTGCCGCTTGGAGATTTATGCCGCTTGTTTTTGTGGCAAAATATGCTACAATGTAACAATAGCAGCGGGCAAGCGCGCCCGCCGGGCCGCCGGAAAGGCGGTTCTCTGGATGTCTTACAAGGGGGAAACAGGTTCCATGAAAAAATACCTTCGCGCCCGCCTGGGCCGATTCGCCGCCATCGCGGCGGTTGCACTCTGCGCCCTGGGGCTGCTCACCGGCTGCGGCGACACCTATTACGACTACGACGGCAGCGGCTACTTCACCAGCGCCGACGGCTATATGCGCGTGGCCTATCAGGAGCACTTTCAGCAGCTCTCCAGCGTGGAGAAAAACGCCATCGGCCTGGACTGGATCGACGAAAAGGTCAATCTGCAGATCGTCCGCTACCGCAAGGATGATGAGATGTTCACCGAGCGCAGCGTCAAGACGCTGGACCAGTTCATCGAGCTGTACTATGCCAACGGGCTGGAATACCTGCACAAGTACTCGACCTTCGGCGACCTACAGGAGTTCACCTTTGAACATTTTGACGCCGCCAAAGGATATGACATCGACACCGAAAAGGACGGCAAAAAGGTGGCCAGCCGCATCTACTATTTAGAGGATGAGAAAAACTTCTATGTCCTCTACCTCAACGGCGACCCCGAGCACTACAAGGCGCACTTCGAGGTGCTCGACGCCATCTGCCACACCCTGGAAGTGGTTCCCCGCGACCAGGTGAAATAGCAAGCCGGCACCCGTTTCCGCCCCTCTTTTTTGTAAGAGGGGCGGTTTTTTGCGCGCACTTTTGGGCGGGGAGCGGGCGCAAAACGACCCGGCGGCGGGCGCATATCTCGGCAGTTGGCTGTCAAGACTACTGTCGGAGGTGAAAAACATGCAAAACCCACGCTACAACCAGCCCCGCCTGAAAAAATGGCTTCGGGGCAAGGGGTTCTACGTCGCTCTGGCGGTCTGTCTGCTGGGGGCCGGGCTGGCCTCCTGGGCGCTGATCCAAAACGCCGTTCAGAGCGGCGACCCCCAAAGTCAAATCAACCAGGAGGTGCCTTCATGGGACTCATCCGATACAGAGGTGGTGGAAAAGCCGGTGACCTCTCAACCCAAGTCGTCCTCCGCCGCGTCGAATTCGCAAAGTACCTCGTCCTCGCAGGGGCAGGACTCTTCTTCCTCGTCCGCTTCTGCCGGGCAGCAAAGCGAACCCGCGTCGCAGCAGACTGCGTCCAATGGGGTCTTTGTCTCGCCCATCTCTGGCGAGACCGTTAACCCCTTTTCTGACGGCAAGGTGATCAAGGACCAGACCCTGGGCGACTGGCGCACCCACAACGGCATCGACATCAAGGCCGAGGCCGGAGCCCAGGTCAAGGCCTGCCAAAACGGCAAGGTGACCTCGGTGCGGGACGACGACATCTGGGGCACCGTGGTGGAGATCCAGTTTGAGGGCGGCGCCACCGGCATCTACAAGTCCCTGTCCCAAAAGGTCACCGTCAAAGAGGGGCAGACCCTCAAGAGCGGCGACGTCATCGGCACGGTGGCCCAGTCCATCCCCGGGGAGAGCAAGCTCGGCACCCACCTGCACTTTGAGCTCAAAAAAGACGGCGCTTACGTGGACCCCGCAGCTTATTTCTCCAAATAACTCCGGCTGTCCCCCCGCTATTTTTTGTGCACAGAAAACAGCGAATCATTCGATCCTTTCAAAAAAAGAGAGGCCTGTCGGCTGACAGGCCTCTCTTTTTTTGCTGCAAAGCGGGGGGAGGGGGGTCACTCCTCCTCTTTTAACACCTGGTATTTGTGCCGGGTGGCAAGGCCCCCCCGGATATGCCGCTCCTGCTTGTTGATCTCCAACACCTTTTTGACCTCCCGGCAGAGGGCGGGGTTGAGCTTTTTCAGCCGGTCGGACACATCCTTGTGCACCGTGGACTTGCTCACCCCAAAGGCCTTGGCCGCATGCCGCACCGTCGTCTTGTTCTCCACAATAAAGTTGCCCAGCGAGATGGCCCGCTCTTCCACATTCCCCTTCACGCACTCACCCTCTCACGGCTCTCGTTGGCCGCCGCGTCAATATTGGTACATCTCTATGCCCCAGGGGATACAATCATTCCCGAAGCCGCCGGATTCTCCCATTTGACGAAAAAAAGCCTTTACGGTATAATGTGGGGGAAGAAGATCGTATGCGTTTTCGTTCTCAAAAAATCACCCTTTGATCGGCACAAAAAAAGCCAATTTGGCCAAAAACCGAGTGGCTCTTTGTGCCTTTTTTACAGAATTTTTTGTGAACGAAAAACCATAATTTGTAAATCAATTTAGTTTTTATTTTGTTGGGGGTTTTCATATGGACAACACTGAAAATCTCGCGCAGGGGACCGGTTCGCAGAGGGTTTCGCCCGCGCCTGTGTTTTCGGCTGCACGATCCCTCCGCCTCACCCCCGCACAGCGCGTGTATGCGGCATTCAAGCGCTTGTTGGACATCCTCCTCTCGGCTGTGGCCTTGGTTTTTCTCAGTCCGCTGCTGCTTCTCACCGCGCTGGCGGTCAGACTCGACTCCAAGGGACCTGCCATCTTCCGCCAGAAACGGGTGGGAAAGGACGGGAAGGTCTTTCGCGTCTACAAATTCCGCTCCATGAGTACCGAGGCGCCCAAAAACGTGGCCACGGCGGAGTTGAAAAATGCCACCGAGTACATCACTCGGGTGGGCAAGGTGCTGCGGCGCACCAGCCTTGACGAGCTGCCCCAGCTGTGGAACGTGCTGCGGGGCGACATGAGTTTGGTCGGCCCCCGTCCCCTGGTGGTGACCGAGGCCTACACCCATCAACTGCGCCACAGCTTTGGGGTCTATCAGCTGCGCCCGGGGATCACCGGCCTCGCCCAGACCAACGGCCGCGACCTGGTGGGCGACGACAAAAAGGTGGCCATGGACCGCGAGTACCTGCGCCATTTCTCCCTCTGGCAGGACCTAAAGATCCTCTTTATGACCGTCTACGTGGTCTTCACCCGCAAAAACTACGCCGAGGGGGACGAGGTGTCTGTCCCAGACGTCACCGCTTCTCCTGCACAGGAGGAACCTGCCTCCCAGAAACGGGTCTCTTAATTTATTTGCCGTTTTTGCGAAAAATGTCGAATAGAAAGCTCTTTTCTATCTTCTATCAGATGCAAAAGACATCTTTTTAACTGCTCTTTCATCCAACAAATCAAAAAGCCCCCGGCAGACAGCGTCTGCCGGGGGCTTTTTCTTCTCTATCTCACATGTAATAGAGGTTTTCAGAGGGGAATTCGGGGTCGCTGGTCACGTCCATCCCCAGCTTTTTGTAAATCTGCTCGTCGCTCTGGCTCAAGATGGCGGTGGTGTGGGCCTGGCACCCCTGCAGGAGGGAGAGCTTGTCCAGCGCGGCCTGGGCCACCGGGTTGGTGGCGGCGCAGACGCTCAGGGCCATGAGGATCTCCTCGCAGCTGAGGGTGGTGCGCCGACTGTGCAGGGTCCCTCTTTTGAGGTTGATGATGGGCTGCAGGATCATGGGGGAGAGGAGATGGATCTCGTCCGCCAGGTGGGCCAGGTATTTGATGGCGTTGAGGACGGCCGCCGCCGACCCGCTCATCATCTCGCTGGACTTGCCGGTGATGATCTTGCCGTCGGCCAGCTCGATGGCGGCCACCGAGCAGCTCTCCCCCTCGGGCAGACCGGCGTTTTTCAAGGCCCCGTACTTGCGGGCCCCCACCACCACCGTGCGGTCTTCCGGCTTGAGGTTGGCCGCCTTCATGATGGCGTCCATCCGGTGGAAGGTCTCCTGGTCGAGGGTCCCCTTCTTGTACTCGCAGGCGGTCTTGAAGTAGCGGCGGATGATCTCCTGTCGGGAGGCCTCCTTCACCACCTCGTCGTTGGTGATACCAAAGCCCACCCGGTTGACCCCCATGTCGGTGGGGGAGCGGTAGAGCTGGCTGCCGGTGATCTTTTCGATGATCCGGCTGATGACCGGGAACATCTCCATGTCCCGGTTGTAGTTGACCGCCAGCACGCCATAGGCGTCGTAGTGGAAGGAGTCGATCATGTTGACGTCCTTCAAATCCACGGTGGCGGCCTCATAGGCCACGTTGAGGGGGTGTTTCAGGGGGACGTTCCAGACAGGGAAGGTCTCGAATTTGGAGTAGCTGGCGGGCTGTCCCCGGCGGTAGTTGTGGTAGAGCTGGGAGAGGCAGGTGGCCAGCTTGCCGCTGCCCGGCCCAGGGCCGGTGACCACCACAATGGGCTTTTGGGTCTCGATATAGGGGTTGGCGCCGTACCCCTCGTCGCTGACGATGGTGTCCACATCGGTGGGGTAGCCCTTGGTGGCCCGGTGGATATAGGTCTTGATCCCCCGGCGGTTGAGCTTGTTCATGAACTGGGTGGCCGCCGGCTGCTGCTCGTAGCGGGTGATGACCACGCTGTTGATGTCCAGCTGATAGGAGCGCAGGTCGTCGATGAGGCGGAACACCTCCATGTCGTAGGTGATGTTGAAATCCGCCCGCACCTTGTTGCGCTCGATGTCGCCGGCATAGACGCAGATGACCACCTCCACCTGGTCCTTCATCTTCTCCAGCAGCTTCAGCTTGGCGTTGGGGTCGTACCCCGGCAGCACCCGCTTGGCGTGCATGTCCTCCATCAACTTGCCGCCAAACTCCAAATAGAGTTTCTCGCAGCTATTGACCCGCTCCAAAATGAATTCCGACTGTTCCCGCAGGTATTTCTCGTGGTCAAACCCCTGTTTCATAGCCCGTCTCCCCTCCATCATTTTTGCAATCACGTTGTCTATTCTATCATCGGCCCACACAAAAGTAAAGGCGGTATCGCAGAGTCGAAACCGCCTTTTTTTACCTATTGCCCCTCTCTGCCCAGGAAGGCCGCGCCGATGATCCCGGCGTCGTTTCCCAAGGCCGCGGGGAGGATGCGGGTGTTCTGCGGGGAGTGGCGGGACATCACCACCCGCAGCGCCCGCTCCCGGATGGGACCCACCAGCCGCTCCCCCTCCCGGGAGATGCCGCCACCGATGGCGATCACCTCGGGCTGAAGGAGGTTGATGACGTTGGCCACCCCGCAGGCAAAGTCGTCTATATAGCGCTCGAGCACCGCCTGGGCCGCCGCGTCGCCCCGATCGGCCGCCTGAAAGGCCGTTCGCCCCGAGACCCCGTCCAAATCGCCACCAAATTGCCAGAGGAGGGAGTCCGGCGCCCCCTCCATGGCTTCGCGGGTGGTCTGGATGAGGCCGGTGGCGGAACAGTAAGCCTCCATACAGCCCTCTCTGCCACAGGTGCAACGCCTCCCCCCGGTGCGGATGACCATGTGCCCCAGCTCAGCCCCGCCGTAGCGAAAGCCCGACCAGATCTTTCCGCCCAGGATGATCCCCCCGCCGATGCCGGTGCCGATGGTGATCATCACCAGGCTGTCGGCGCCCCGGCCCACCCCGGCCAAAAACTCGCCGTAGGCGGCGGCGTTGGCGTCGTTGTCCACGTAGACCGGTTTGCCGGTGAGCGCCTGCAGCAGTTGCCGCACCGGCGCCCCCTGAAAGCCCAGATTGGCCGCCAGCTCCACCTGGCCGGCCGCCTTGTCGATCACCCCGGGAGAGCCCACGCCGATCCAGTCGATCGCCCCCTCCGCGAGACCGGCCGCCGCCACTGCCTGGCGGTAGACGGCCGCCATGTCGGCACAGATCTCCTCCGCCGGGCGGGGCGCCCTCGTCTTGGTCTCCGCCTTGGCGAGGATCCGGCAGTGCTCATCCACCACCCCCGCCACGATGTTGGTCCCCCCCAGGTCGATCCCCACATAGTAGGCCATGTCGCTTCCATCCTTTCCCCGGGGCCGCGACAACGGCCCCGCTCTCTTCCCTTCCCCCGCCCGACGGCAGAGGAAGGCGCGCCGCAGAGGGTTCCTGCGACGCCTCTTTTCCCTCTATTATAGAGAAAAACGCGCCCCGCCACAACCGGCTGTCGGCGCGTTTTTCAAAAACTGCCGTCCCGGCAGTCAGATTTTTTTGATGAGGGCCATATAGCCGTCTTCCACAGTGGGCTCGGCCGGCCGCCCCTCTTTTGCAGGGGTGGGGGCCAAAATCCGGAGCAGGGTCCCCTCCTCCCCCTCCAGCCGCTTTTCCACAAAACTGTCCGCCGGCAACTGCACCGCCTCGGGGAGTAAAAACACCTTTCCGCGTGCCTTTTCCCGCACCTCGGCGTCGGTGCCGGAGGCGATGATCTCACCGCCGTCCATCACCAGGATGTGGTCACACACAGCCTCCACGTCCTCCACGATGTGGGTGGAAATCAGGATGGTCCGCCCGCCCTTGATGGAGGAGACGATGTTTTTAAAGCGCATCCGCTCCTCCGGGTCGAGGCCGGCAGTGGGTTCGTCAAAGAGGATCACGTCCGGCTCTCCCAACACTGCCTGGGCAATTCCCAACCGGCGGATCATCCCCCCCGAGAGGGCCCCCACCCGGTCCCCCGCCCGCTCGGTGAGGTTGACCACCTCCAGACTCTTTTCAATGGCCGCCCGCTGTCCCTCTCGGGGGATATTTTTGAGGGTGGCGAAATACTCCAGCATGTTGTAGACCTTCAGCTCTTTGAAGAGGCCGAACTTCTGGGGCAGATAACCGATGCGGTCGGCGAGGCCGCTGTCCTTTGCCACACCTTTGCCGTCAAAGAGGATCTGCCCGCCCTGCAGGCCGTACAGACCGACGACACAGCGCATCAGGGTGGTTTTTCCCGCGCCGTTGGGGCCCAACAGCCCATATACCCCCTCGCCGATCTCGCAGGAGACCCCCTGCAAAACCTGCCTTTTCCGAAAGCTCTTACAGACGCCGCACAACTGCAGCATATCCATCCCCCCTAAAAGGTGATTGGAGCGGGCGACAAGTCCCACAAGCGCCCTCCCTTTGGCTTTATCATACCACTTCAGCGGACAGGTGGGCGGCGAACAGCCCCAATTCTCCCATTTGACGGTTTTGGTGGGAAGCGATTGGCGTTTTTTCCCAAGGAGACGGGAGATGAGAGAACGCCTGGGGCATTTCTGTCCCAGGCGCTCTCTCTTGCAGTCTTATACCAAACCGCGGCGTCTCTACTGAAAACGCATCGGTCTGGAATTTCAGTATAGCCTCCTCCATTCATTTTTGTCAATCATTTTTCAGAAAAAATAGGAAAAAATGAAAAATTTAACCAAAAACGGTTAGTAAGTCACACATTTTGGCCCATTTTAAGCGTCTTTTTGCCCCCATTCACACCATTTTAACAAAATGCGGCCATCGGAATCGCACCGCGCTTTTCCCGGCAGCCGCAGCCTCACTCGGCTGAAAAAAGACCGCTTTTTTACCGCGCAGCCCGGCGGCGGACGACAGCAGAAGAGATGTCGTCCCCTTTTCACCCCGGCGTTGTGACAGACGGAGACGGCGGCACAGGGACCGCCCTTGCAGTCCCTGTGCCGCCGTGTTTCGCTGTGCCTATATTTTTAGGGGCGATGCCAAACGACTTGAAAGGCCGGGAAGGGCCCGTCAGCCGAGGAGGGCGCCCCCCTCGGCGGCCAGCTCCTCAAAAAAGCCGTTGACCTGCTCCAGCAGCCGGGTAAACGCCGGCAGATCGCCGGGTTCCAGCCCCTGGGTGACCCGCGCCACCAGCCGCTGGTGAAACTCGCTATGCAGCCGGCAGACCTCTTTTCCGGCGGCGGTGAGGGAGATGTTGACCACCCGCCGGTCGACGCCGTCGCGCGCCTTGACCGCCAGCCCCTTGCGGCAGAGCCGCTCCGCCGAGGCGGTGAGGGTGGGGAGGGTGACCCCCAGGCTCTCGGCCACGTCCCCCATCCGCCGCGCCCCCTCGGGCCCGATCTGGTCGAGGATGTGGATCTCGGTGATGGTCACCCGCCGGTCCTTGAGGGCATTGTGGACAAACCCCTCCTCCACCGAGAGGATGTTTTGAAAGATGGCGGTCAAAAAGTGGTTGATCTGCTGGGAACAGGGCACCCGCTCCCCTCCTCTCTCTGTTGGGTGTGGCCGTTTTAGGCCTGCTCGTCGAGAAACTTCTGCACGTCGGCCGCGGTCTGCAGGTTTTTCACCTTCATCTCCCGGCTGATGCGGCGGCCGTTGCCGGTGAGCACCTTGCCGGGGCCGCACTCGGCCCCCAGCAGGTGGCCGTCGCGCACCAGGTTCTCCACCGTCTTGACCCACTGCACCGGGCCCTTCATCTGCTGGGCCAGATGGGCGCGCAGGTCGGTGCCGGCGGGGATGGGCTCCCCGGTGCCGTTGGCGTAGACCGGCAGGGACGGGTCGGCGAAGGCAAACCCCTCCAGCTCGGCGTAGAGGGCGTCGGAGGCGGGCTCCATGTACCGGGTGTGAAAGGCCCCGCTGACCTTGAGGGGCACCGTGCGGGAGGCCCCCGCCTCGGCACAGCGGGCGCAGGCCGCCGCTACCGCCGCCGGGTCGCCGGCAATCACCGTCTGTGCCGGGGAGTTGAAGTTCACCGGCAGCACATACCCCTCCCCCTCGACCTGCCGGCAGCAGTCGGCGATCTGCTCGGGCGTCAGCCCCATGACAGCGGCCATGGCGCCGCCCTGGGCGGCCGCCTCCCCCATCAGGCGGCCGCGGGCAGCCACCAGGGCAAAGCCCTGTTCCAGGGTGCAGGCCCCAGCGGCGCAGAGGGCACTGCACTCGCCCAGGGAGAAGCCGGCCGCCGCCTCAAAGGCGACCCTTCTCGCCCGCAGCACCTCGGTCACCGCCATCGAGTGGGCGAAGATGGCGAGCTGGGCGTTCTCGGTCTTGGCCAGGGTGGCCTCGTCCCCCTCAAAGCAGAGGGCGGCCAGGTCGCGGCCGGTGACCTGGCTGCCCAGGTCAAAGACCGCCTTGGCCTCGGGGTAGGCCTGGCAGAGGTCCTGCCCCATGCCGGTGAATTGGGCGCCCTGTCCGGGGAACAGCAGGGTGATTTGGCTCATCGTTCATTCCTCCTATTATAAAAGGGAGGCCGGCGCTGCAAACAGCCGGCCCGCCCAGCAGCCCCTGTGCGGGGCGGCAGGGCCCCCGCCGCCAGAGGCGTTGGGAAAAAGTTGACAAACACTGTGGCCCTCATTATAATGAAAAACAATTAGTTTGTCAATCGAAGCATTTTTCGCGCCGCCGCGGTTGCCGGGAAATGTAAATTTTTTTTGCATCTTTTCGCGCAACCGGTACTGCCTCTGTCAATTTTATGGTAAAATGAAAAGAGGTTTTGCCGCCGGGAATCGCCCGGGGCGGCCCCGTTTCCCACCGCCAGTCGGCGGGGCGGGTGGACAAACCGATCATCCAGAAGAAACGAGGGTTTTGAGAATGGAACATGAGAATAAGCGTCCCCTGGCGCTGGTCACCGGCGGCTCCCGCGGGATCGGCGCCGCCATCTGCAAACGGCTGGCGAAAGAGGGGTTTGACCTCATCATCAACAGCATCTCACAGGAGGAGCTGGACCTGCCGGTCTCCCGGGAGACCATCGAGGCCTGCGAGGCGGCCGGCGCAAAGGTCGTCGCCAAGCCCTGGGACGTCTCCGACTACGGCGCCTGTGAGCAGGCGGTGGAAGAGATCACCGCCGAGCACGGGCCGGTGGCGGTGCTGGTCAACAACGCCGGCATCACCAAGGACGGGCTGTTGCTGCGGATGAAGCCGGAGCAGTTCTCGGCCGTCCTCAACGTCAACCTCTACTCGGCCTTTTACATGAGCAAACTCTGCGCCAAGGGGATGACCCGGGCCCGCCGGGGGAAGATCGTCAACATCTCCTCGGTGGCCGGGGTGTACGGCAACGCCGGCCAGGCCAACTACGCCTCCTCCAAGGCGGGGCTCATCGGCCTGACCAAGACCATTTCCAAGGAGCTGGGCAGCCGGAACATCACCTGCAACGCGGTGGCCCCCGGCTTCATCGAGACCGCCATGACCCAGACCCTGCCCGAAAAGGTGGTGGAGGGGGCCAAGGCCTCCATCTCCCTGGGGCGCTTTGGCACCGTGGAGGACATTGCCGGGGCGGTGGCCTTTCTCTGCTCCCCCTCGGCCGACTACATCACCGGCCAGGTTCTCATCGTAGACGGCGGGCTGGCCATGTAGCCCCCATCCAGACAGAAAAGACGGAGGATTTGTATGAACCGCGTAGTGATCACCGGCATGGGGGCCATCACCCCCATCGGCAACGACATCGAGACCTTTTGGAAAAACCTGATTGCCGGCAAAAACGGCATCGGCAAGATCACCCATTTTGACACCGAGGGGTTCAAGGCCACCCTGGCCGCCGAGGTCAAGGAGTTTGAGCCCACCGACTACATCGAGAAAAAAGAGGCCCGGAAGATGGACCGGTTCTGCCAGTTCGCGCTGGCCGCCGCCTGCCAGGCCATGGAGCAGAGTGGCATCACCCCCGAGAACACCGACCCCTACCGCTTCGGCACCATCGTGGGCTCGGGCATCGGCGGGATGGAGACCTTCTGCGACGAGTTTGAGAAGTACTTCACCAAGGGCCCCGGCCGGGTCTCCCCCTTCTTCATCCCCACCATGATCTCCAACATGGCGGCGGCCCGCATCTCCATGCGCTTTGGGGCCAAGGGCGACAGCTACTGCCCGGTGACCGCCTGCTCCAGCGGGGCCCACGCCATCGGCGAGGCCTTCCGCCTGATCCGCCACGGCTACGCCGACTGCATGGTGGCCGGCGGGGCCGAGGCCTGCATCGTCCCCCTGGCCATCGCCGGGTTCTCCAACATGCACGCCCTCAACACCTCCGAGGACCCCGACGCCGCCTCAGTCCCCTTTGACGCCCGACGCGCCGGGTTCGTCATGGGCGAGGGCGCCGGCATCCTGGTGCTGGAGAGCGAGGAGCACGCCAAGGCCCGGGGCGCCGAGATCCTCGGGGAGCTGGCCGGTTACGGCGCCTCTTCCGACGCCTACCACATCACCAGCCCCGACCCCTCGGGCGAGGCGGCCTGCCGCGCCATGCAGCTGGCCATGGCGGACGCCGGGGTCACCCCCGAACAGGTGGACTACCTCAACGCCCACGGCACCGCCACCCCCATCAACGACGCCTTTGAGACAAACGCTGTCAAGCTGGCCTTCGGCGAGGCGGCGAAGGGGCTGCACATCTCCTCGACCAAGTCGATGACCGGCCACCTGCTGGGGGCCGCCGGCGGGGTGGAGGCCCTGGTCTGCGCCCTGGCGGTGCGCGACGGGGTCATCCCCCCCACCATCAACTACCGGGAGCCCGACCCCGAATGCGACCTGGACTACACCCCCAACGAGGCCCTGCACACCCCGGTGGAGGTGGCCCTGACCAACTCGCTGGGCTTTGGCGGCCACAACGCCACCATCGTCGTTCGGGCCTATCGGTAAAGAGCACATCCCAAAAAAGAGCGGGGCCGCCCCGCAGAGTTCGGCGCGGGGAAGCGTCTGGCCTCCCCCCTCGCGCGCCCCTTTTGGAAAGGTTGGAAACACCATGGATATTCGCGAAGCGCAAAGCGCAGCCAGTGAGCTGCTTTCTCAGGCCAAGGCCCAGGGGGCCACGGCCGTAGAACTGCACCTGGGAGAGTTCTCCTTCAAGGCGGAGTTTGCCCCGCCGGTCTTTGCCGCCCCCGCAGTGGCCGCTGCCCCCGCCCCTCTGGCGGCCCCGCAGCCCGCCCCCGCGGCCGAGGAGCCCGCCGCCCCCGCCATCGAGGGGACGCCGGTGCCCTCCCCCATCGTGGGCACCTATTACAGCTCCCCCTCCCCCGAAGACGAGCCCTTCGTCACCGTGGGGCAGGAGGTGAAAAAGGGCGACGTCCTCTGCATCGTCGAGGCCATGAAGATGCTCAACGAGATCCAGAGCCCCTGCGACGGCAAGGTGGCCCGCATCTACCTGCAAAACGGCGAGCTGGTGGAGTTCGGCCAGACGGTGATGGTCATTCAGTAAGACCTGGCAAATTTTTGCGGGGCCCCTCTGGGGCCCCGCCTTGAGAGAGGAAACAGACGATATGAGCGATGTGTTGCTGACAAAAGAGCAGATCCAGGAAATCATCCCCCACCGGAACACCATGCTGCTGATCGACGAAATCACCGAGCTCGAGCCCGGGGTGCGGGCCGTCGGGCGGATGCACCTGAGCGGCGACGAGGTGTTTTTTGACGGGCACTTCCCCGGCTATCCCATCCTGCCCGGGGTCTTTACCATGGAGGCGCTGGCCCAGACCGGGGCGGTGGCCATCCTCTCCCTGCCCGAGTACAAGGGGAAGATCGGCCTCTTCGGCGGGCTGGACAAGGTGCGCTTTAAAGAGCCGGTCCGCCCCGGGGACACCCTGGAGCTGTCGGTGGAGATCATCAAGCGCCGGGGGCCCATCGGCATCGGCAAAGGGGTGGCCTACGTCAACGGCAAAAAGGCCGCCTCGGGCGAATTGACCTTTGCCATTCAGTAGGCAAACACGCCTTCGCCAAGCCATCTGATTCGAGCGCAATGGAGGTCTCTCGTTATGTTTTCTAAAATTCTCATCGCCAACCGGGGCGAAATTGCGGTGCGGATCATCCGCGCCTGCCGGGACATGGGTATCACCAGCGTGGCGGTCTACTCCACCGCCGACCGGGAGGCCCTGCACACCCAGCTGGCCGACGAGGCCATCTGCATCGGCGGGCCGCTGGCCAAGGACAGCTATCTCAACATCCGCAATCTGCTGGGGGCGGCCGAGGCCAGCGGGGCCGAGGCCATCCACCCCGGGTTCGGCTTCCTCTCGGAAAACCCCGACTTCGCCAAGGCCTGCGAGGACTGCGGCATCGCCTTTATCGGCCCCTCCAGCAAGACCATCTCCCTGCTGGGGGACAAGGTGGCCGCCCGCCAGACCGCCCGGGAGGCCGGGGTCCCGGTGACCCCCGGCTCCGACGGGGCGGTGGGCGAGTACCGAGAGGTGGAGCGGATCGCCCGGGAAATCGGCTTTCCGGTGATGCTCAAGGCCGCCTCCGGCGGGGGCGGCAAGGGCATCCGCAAAGTGGACGGGCCGGAAGAACTGAAAAACGCCTTTATGGAGGCTGCCGCCGAGGCCGCCGCCAGTTTTGGCGACGGCCGGGTCTACATCGAGAAGTTTGTGGCCGACCCCCGGCACATCGAGTTTCAGGTCCTGGCCGATGCGCTCGGCAACACGGTGCACCTCTTCGAGCGGGAGTGCTCGATCCAGCGCCGCCACCAGAAGCTGGTGGAGGAGGCCCCCTCCTCCCTGCTGACCCCTGAAAAGCGCGCCGAGATGGGCGCCGCCGCCGTGGCGGTGGCCAAACAGGCGGGGTACCGGGGGGCCGGCACGGTGGAGTTTCTGGTGGACGGGCAGGGGGATTACTACTTCTGCGAGATGAACGCCCGCATCCAGGTGGAGCACCCGGTCACCGAGCTGGTCTGCAGCCTCGACCTCATCGAGCAGCAGATCCGCATCGCCGCCGGGGAGGCGCTGGGCTTTGCCCAAGAAGACCTCGCCCTGCACGGCCACGCCATCGAGTGCCGCATCAACGCCGAGGACCCCTACCACAACTTCGCCCCCCGCCCCGGCACGGTGGAGGGGCTGCATGTCCCCGGCGGGCCGGGGGTGCGGGTGGACTCGGCCATCTACCAGGGCTACACCATCCCTCCCTACTACGACAGCATGCTCTCCAAGCTGATCGTCTGGGGGGAGAGCCGGGAACAGGCCCTGGCGCGGATGAAGCGCGCCCTGGCCGAATACCTCTTTGACGGGGTCATCACCAACATCGACCTCTCCATGGCCATCATCAGCTCCGAGGCGTTCGCCACCGGCAACTTCGACACCAACTTTTTGGAAAAGAGCGATCTCCTGGCCCAGTTTTCGCGCCAGGGAGAGGGGGAATAGACCGTGATCCTGGACATGTTCAAAAAGACCCGCACCGTCTCGCAGTTCCTCAAGCCGCAGAAGGACGACGAGGGCGACCCCAAAGAGGTGGTGGTCTGCAAGCGCTGCAAAAAAGAGGTGCTGCGGCAAAATTACGCCAAAAATCTCTTCGTCTGCCCCCTCTGCGGCCACTGCAGCCGGGTCTCGGCCTATGACCGCATCGCCATGACCTGCGACGAGGGCAGCTTTCGCGAACTCGACCGCAAGCTGCGCAGCGGCAACCCCCTCAAGTTCAAGGGCTACCCCGAAAAGCTGGAAAACCTGCGCAGCGCCACCGGCCTGCAGGAGGCGGTGGTCACCGGGGTGGGGAAGATCGGCGGCCACCCCGCCGCCGTCGGGGTGATGGACAGCCACTTCCTCATGGCCTCGATGGGCAGCGTGGTGGGGGAGAAGCTGGCCCGCCTCTTTGAGTACGCGGCCAAGAAAAAGCTGCCGGTCGTCCTCTTTACCGCCTCCGGCGGGGCGCGGATGCACGAGGGCATCTACTCCCTGATGCAGATGGCCAAGGTCAGCGCCGCTGTGGGCCGCCACTCCCAGGAGGGGCTGCTCTACGTGACCGTCCTCACCGACCCCACCACCGGCGGGGTCACCGCCAGCTTTGCCATGCAGGGCGACATCATCCTCGCCGAGCCCCGGGCCACCATCGGCTTTGCCGGGCGCCGGGTCATCGAGGGGACCATCGGCGAAAAGCTGCCCAGCGGCTTTCAGTCGGCAGAATTTCTCTGTGAGCACGGCTTTGTGGACCGGATCGTCCCCCGCCCCGAGATGCGGGAGACCCTGCAAAAGATCCTGGCCATTCACAGCAAGTAAGGAGGGCGCGCCATGGCACCGAAAACCGCCTATGAGCGGATGCAGCTCATCAAAAATATCCACCGCCCCAGCGTGGAGCAGTACGTCTCCGCCCTGGTGGAGGACTTTATCGAGTTTCACGGCGACCGCGCCTTCGGCGACGACGCGGCCATCTACGGCGGCATCGGCCTGTTGGACGGCCGGGCCGTGACGGTGGTGGGCCACCGCAAGGGCCACTCCACCGAGGAGAACATCCGCTACAACTTCGGGATGGCCCACCCCGAGGGGTACCGCAAGGCCATGCGGCTGTTTGACCAGGCCGAGAAGTTCGGGCGGCCGGTCCTCCTCTTCGTCGACACCCCCGGCGCCTTCTGCGGGGTCGGGGCGGAGGAGCGGGGCCAGGGCGAGGCCATTGCCCGCTCCATCCAAAAGCTGATGTTCCTCAAGGTGCCGGTCCTCACCGTCATCACCGGCGAAGGGGGCAGCGGCGGGGCTCTGGGGCTGGCGGTGGCCGACCGGGTCTACATGTTGGAGAACGCCGTCTACTCGGTCATCTCCCCCCGGGGGTTCGCCTCCATCCTCTGGAAAGACCCCTCCAAGGAGGAGCAGGCCGCCGAACTGCTGAAGATGACTGCCCCCGACCTGCTGGGCTTCGGCATCATCGACGGCATCATCCCCGAGCCCAAGGGCGGGGCCCACACCGACCCGGCCAAGACCTGCATCGCCGTCAAGGAGGTGCTGGTGCGGGAACTGGAGGTCCTCTGCACCCAGAACACCCGTACCCTGCTGGACAACCGGTACCAGAAGTACCGCAGCATGGGGGTCTACGGCGGCTGACGCGCCGACGGTCCATTGCCTTTTGCAGGCGGCGGAACACATTCCGCCGCCTTTTTGCATATTTTAAAAAAAGCCGACTATTTTTGGATAATATCCGTTGTTTCACAACGCCAAACTTGCTATAATACGGATATATCGACTTTTCAACTGAATAGATGGGCAAACCGGGCGAAAGACCGGGACGCAAAGCCAAGGGCCTACCTCCCCCCAGGGGGACAGGGCAGCCGGCTGCACCTCCCCCCTTCCGTATCGCGCTGCGCCCATCCGGCAGATCAGTCAAAACAGGAGGGGATTTTTGATGTTTCGACACGGCAAGCGGGGGATCGCCCTCCTCTGTGCCCTTCTCTGCGCGCTGCTCTGCCTGGGGGGCCCTGCAGCGGCCCTGGCGGCACAGCCCCAGGCCACCGCCACCGTGCGGGTGGGGTTCCCCATTTTGCAGGGTTTTTCTGAAAAGACGGCGGACGGGGAGTACACCGGCTACACCTACGAGTACCTGCAGGAGATCGCCAAGTACACCGGCTGGGAGTACGAGTTCGTCGAGGTCGAGGGGGACATCAACACCTCCCTCACCACCCTGCTGGACATGTTGGAGTCCGGGGAGATCGACCTGATGGGGGGGATGCTCCGCAGCGAGCAGACCGAAGAGCTTTACGACTTTCCCGAATACAGCGCCGGCACCTCCTTTGCGGTGCTGACGGTCCGCGCCGACAACACCCGCTTCAGCGAGAGCGACTACTCGGCCCTCTCCAACATCCGGGTGGGGGCCCAGGCCACCGCCAAGCGGCGCATCCAGCACTTCGAGAGCTTCTGCACGGCCAACAACATCGACGCCCAGGTGGTGACCTATCAGGGGGAGGACCCCTGGCTGGATGCGCTGGACAGCGGCGAGGTGGACGCCCTGTTGGAGGCGGACACGGCGGTGGGCTCGGACCGGCGGATCATTGCCCGCTTTGCCGAGAGCCCCCACTACTTTGCCACCACCAAGGGGAAGACCGACATCATCAGCGGTCTGAACACCGGTCTCGCCAAGATCCGCGAGGTGGATTTCCACTACGACACCCAGCTCTACGAGAAGTACTTTGGGGAGAACGACGACCCGACCCTCTTTTTGAGCCAGGAGGAGCGGGACTATATCTCCTCCAGCGGCACCCTGCGGGCGGTCTACCCCGCCGGATGGGACCCCCTACACCACCAGGAAAAGGGGGAGTTCACCGGGGTGAGCGCCACCCTGCTGGAACAGATCGGCCGCGAGACCGGCCTCTCCTTTGACTGCCGCGAGGTGGCCAGCTACCAGAAGGGAGTCGAGATGGTCCAGGCGGGGGAGGCCGACCTCCTCATCGGGTCGCCTCCCAACGCAGAGGCGGCCACCGAGGCCGGCCTCACCCTCACCCAGTCCTACCTGCCCTTACAGCGCATCCTGGTGCGCGGCAACGCCACCGACCCCGGCAGGGAAAACCGCTCCGCCTGCCTGCGGGGCTACCCGGTCAACGATGAGCTGGCCGGGCAGGAGATCGTCTGGTATGATACCCCCTTGGCCTGCCTGCAGGCGGTGGAGCGGGGAGAGGTCGACTCCTTTGTCACCAACTCCTACCTGCTGCAACAGTACCTGCAAAACCGCTCCTCCCGAAACCTGGTCTACTCCCCGCTGGACGACTCCTCCGCCGGGCTCTGCCTGGCGCTCCCCCGCCCGACGGACACCACCCTGCTCACCGTGCTCAGCAAGGCCATCGGCAGCATCTCCGAGCGGGAGCGGCAGGACGCCGTCTTTCAAAACACCCTCACCACCCAGCCAAAGGTCAGCCTGATGGGGTTGCTCTACGCCTACCCCCTGCAGTCGGTGCTGATGGTCGTCGCCCTTTTCGCCGTGGTGCTGGGGCTGGTCATCTTCTTTGTGCGCACCAAGATCCGCCACCAGCAGCGGCTGGTGCTGGACGGGCAGCGCTACCGTACCATCGCCGAGCTCAGCGACGAGTTCCTCTTTGAATACGACGTGCGGGCCGACTCCCTCACCGTGTCCGACAAGTTCGCCAAGGCCTTTGGCTGCGACCTGGTCATCCCCCACTACCGGGCGCGGGCGAGCGAACTCTTCCCCAACCTGTCGGGGTGGGATGAGCAGGTGGTCAAGCAGATGTTCGATCTCAACCAAAAATCGGTTCAGGCAGAGATGCGCTGTACCCTGGCCGACGGCTCCTCCGCCTGGTTCTCCCTGCTGCGCGTCTGCCTCTACGACGATGAAAACCGCCCCCTCTACTGCATCGGCAAGCTGCGCAACATCGAAAAGGAGCGGGCCGAGCGGGTCTCCCTCCTCCACCGCTCCCAGACCGATGGGCTCACCGGGCTCTACAACCGCAGCACCTGTGAAAAGGAAGTTCTGCAGCTGTTGGAGGGATTGCAGCCCGGCGAGACGGCCGCCTTCCTCCTGCTGGATCTGGACCGCTTCAAGTCGGTCAACGACCGGTTTGGCCACCAGATGGGGGACGACGTCCTCACCGAACTGGCCCGCTGCATGGAGGAGGCCTTCCCCGGCGGGGTGCTGGGCCGGCTGGGGGGCGACGAGTTCATCGCCTGCCTGCCCAGTTGCAGCGCCACCGAGGCCACGCAGTTGGCCGAGGGCTTCTGCCGCCGGCTGGTGGAGCGCTGTGAAAACCGCCACGCGGACATCAGCGCCAGCGTGGGCATTGCCATCGCCCGGCCGGGCGACACCTTTGAGGAGCTGTACCACCGCTCGGACAAGGCCCTTTACCAGGCCAAGGCAGAGGGGGGCAACACCTTCTCCCTGGACGGCTGACCGCCTCCCCCTCTTCAAAAACACAAAAAGAGCGCCCCTCCCCTGTCGGGGATGGGCGCTCTTTTTTCTGTACTCTACCCGCTATTGGCCGGGGTCCTCCTGGTCGAGGACCACCGAAAACTGAAAGAGGTCGGCCCGATAGAGGGACTTGACCACCTCCAGCGGCTGGCCGGTGTTGTCGGAGGTGACCGACTTCACCAAGAAGGCGGGGGCCCCCACCTTCTGCTCCAGGAGCACCGCCTCCTCTGGGCCCAAAAGGGCGATCTCCAGCACCTCTTCCGAGTGGACGGGGTAGATGTTCTTCAGCTTTTTCAGGTAGCCGTAGGAAAAGACGGTGGCGGGATCGCACTCCATCTGCCCCTCAAACCGGCTAAAGCTGCGAAAGGTCTCGTTGAGGACGGCGGGGGTGTCGTCGGCATAGCGCACCCGGTAGAGGCGGATGGCCTTCTCCCCCTCCCCCAGGTGCAGGTTCTCCCGCACCCGGGCCGGGGGCTCGTCCACCACCTCGTAAGCGAGCACCTTGGTGGAGGGGTTTTTGTTGTTGCGCTCAAACATGTCGGTAAAGCTCTGGATCCCCTGCAGCCGGTTGTCGATCTTCTGGTTGTAGACAAAGGTGCCCTTGCCCTGGCGGCGGCGGGCATACCCCTCCTCCACCAGGTCGTTGAGGACCCGGCTGGCGGTGTTGCGGCTGACGCCGTACTCCTCCACCAGTTGGGCCTCACTGGGGAGCTTGTCGCCATTTTTGTAGATGTCCGCATCGATCTTGTGGATGATGTCCTGTTTGATTTGGTTGTATAAAAAGCTCTTGGCCACCCGCTCTGCTCCTCTCCTGTCATCAAGCGCCACAGCGCACCACTTTACAGTATCTATTATACCCTATCCCTGCAACCGGTTGCCAGTCGTGTTTTCCCCATAGTTGACGCCAAAAGTTTGGCGCAATTGCCAGGGCACCTCTCGGGGGACAAAAAAGCGGGCCGCCCCCTCAAAAAGAGGAGCGGCCCGCCTGCCGGGTGCGCAGGTATCGCTACCAGAACAGCCAGCCAAAGATGCTGCCAAAGCCCGCCAAAAGACCGAAGAGGAGCGCGATCAGCGGCGAGGCGGCGGCGAGGACGGTGAAGATCAGCGACCGGTTGGCTGCCGTGTGGGCCCCCGCCAGGTCCCCTCGCCCCAAAGCGCCCTCGATCTGGGAGGCGTAGACGATCCCCCCGATGCCGATGAGGCCGAAGGGAAAACAGAAAAAGCAGCCCAGCAGGGTGGCGAGGATGGAGAACACCAGATAGGTGCTGCTCGACGGCGCGCCGGGGTAGACCGGCCGCGGAGGCGGTACCGGGGCGGCGCCATAGGGCGGCGGAGGCGGCGGCAGGGGAGCGCCGCACCGCTGGCAAAAACAGCAGTCGTCCTCCCAGCGGGTGCCGCAGTGGGGGCAAGTCTTCATCGCAGATCCCTCCTGTTTCACAGGGGGTCAAACGCCCCCTTTTACCCCTTCAGGATACCGCAAAGCCGGTCGGGGCGCAACCGGCAAAAGGGCGCTAAAATGCGCACAAATTTCTTACGATTGCAAAAGAGGGCCGCCGGGACGGCCTGTCTCGGCGGCCCTCCTTCCCTTCTCAGAGGACCTTGCTCAAAAACTCCTTGGTGCGGGGGTGCTTGGGCGCCTTGAAAATCTCTTCCGGGGTCGCCTCTTCGAGGATCTGCCCCTCGTCCAGGAAGATGACCCGGGTGGCCACCTCTCTGGCAAAGCCCATCTCGTGGGTGACCACCATCATGGTCATCCCCGATGTGGCCAGCTCCTTCATGACGTCCAGCACCTCGCCCACCATCTCGGGGTCGAGGGCGGAGGTGGGCTCGTCAAAGAGCATGATCTGCGGCTCCATGGCCAGGCTGCGGGCGATGGCCACCCGCTGCTTCTGCCCGCCGGAGAGGGAGTTGGGGTAGCTGTCGGCTTTGTCGGCCAGCCCGACGCGCTCCAGCAGTTCCCGCCCTTTGGCCTCGGCCTCCTCCTGGGTGCGGCCCAGCACCTGCACCGGGGCCAGGGTGAGGTTTTTGAGGACGGTCATGTGGGGGAAGAGGTTGAAGTGCTGAAAGACAAAGCCCATCTTGGCGCGCTGTTTCTGCAGCTCTTTGGCGCTTTTTTTGTCGCTGGTGTTGAGCACCTGGCCGTCGATGGTGACGGTGCCGCTCTCGGGCACTTCCAGCCCGTTGATGCACCGCAGCAGGGTCGATTTGCCGGAGCCCGAAGGGCCGATCAGGCAGATGATCTCCCCCTTCTCCACATTCAGGTTGGCGTCTTTCACCGCGTGCAGAGAGCCGAAGCTCTTGTTGATGTGTTCGAGTTTAATCACTTTCAGCCAACTTCCTTTCAATCTTCTTGCCAAAGTGGGAGATGGTCAGGGTCAGGGTCAGGTAGACCACGCAGGCCAGCGCCAGGGGGGGGATGAAGTTGTAGTACCGGGCGCCCAGCACCTTGGCACTCTGGGTCAACTCCACCGCGCCGATGGTGGAGATCAGGGAGGAGTCTTTGATGAGGGTGACAAACTCGCTGACCAGGGGCGGCACGATCCGCTTAAAGGCCTGGGGGAGGATGATGTGGCGCATCATCCCGGTGTAGCTCAGCCCCAGGGACTGGGCGGCCTCCCACTGGCCCCGGTCGACGGCCATGATGGCCGAGCGGATGAGCTCACAGGAGTAGGCGCCGCTGTTGATGCCCATGGCGATGATGCCGATGGCGTAGGGGTCGATGTTCACAGCCGAGCCGGTGATCGCCTTGCAGACAACGGGGAAGCCCAGGAACCAGAAGAGGATCTGCACCAGCATGGGGGTGCCGCGGATGAATTCCACATAGACCGTGGAGATGGCCCGCAGGATCTTGCTCTTGGAGATGCGGGCCGCCGCCGCCAGAATGCCCAGCACCGTGCCGGCCAGCAGGGCGCAGACGGCGATGATGATGGACCAGCCGGCGGAGCGGGCCATAAACAGCAGATTGTCTGCCGCAAAGATTTTTTCCATAATCAGAACAATCCTTTACTCAAATTAGTCGGCGGTGGACACCCCGAGACGGCGAGAGGACAGGCCCGGGGGCCTGCCTCCTCTGTTCGCCGGGGGACACGGGGCCCGCCCGCTGAAAACGATTACTTCTCGCAGGGCGGGGCGCTTAGCCCTCGATCCCCCACTTGTCTTTGAGCTGCTGGGGCGCATCGGAAGCCAGGAACTGGGCGATGGCGCTGTTGATCTCTTTGAGCAGTTCGTTGTTGCCGTTTTTGACGATGATCTGGTTTTCCTCTTTCACCAGGGGGTCGCCGAGGATCTCCAGGCTGCTGTTGGCGGCGACGTAGTTCTTTGCCACCTGGCCGTCGCAGACCACCGCGTCCAGAGCGCCGGTCTTCAGGGCCTCAAACATGACGGTGTAGTCGCCGGGGCTGGAGATCTTGGCGTCTTTGATGTTCTCCTCGGCGGCCTTGGCGCCGGTGGTCTCGGTGCCGGCGCCGATCTTCTTGCCGGTCAGGTCATCCAGGTTCTTGTAGCCGGACTCCTTGCTGACCACCACCAGCTGCTCGCTGATCAGGTAGGTGTCGCTGAAGAGGCAGTCGCGCTCGGGGTCGTAGGTGAAGGCGGAGATGCCCACGTCGATCTGCCCGGCCTGCAGGGCGGTGATGATGCTGTGGAAGTCCATGTTCTTGAACTCCACCTCGATGGCCTTGCCGTCTTTGCCCATGTACTTGGCCAGCTCGTTTGCCATGTCCACGTCAAAGCCCTCGACCTTGCCGTCGGTCCCCAGGGACTCGTAGGGCGGGTAGTCGGCGGAGATGCCCACCACCAGTTTGCCGGGGGTCATGACCTCTTTGTCGTAGGCCTTGCCGGTGGCCTCGGTCTTTTTGCCGCCACAGCCGACTAAGGACAGGGCGCCGATGCTCAGCGCCAGGGTGGTCGCCAGGATCTTCTTGATTGCGTTCATCTTTTGTTTCTCCTCTCAATGTCCGCCGGGCTTTTCTCTCCCCGGCTCTTTATCAAAATGGGTTTGCGGCTTACAGGGTGACGATGCAGAAGCCGTCAAAGGTGTACTTTTTCAGGTGGTTTTCATCCTCCTGGTAGGGCAGGTCGCCGGCCTCGATGGCGGCAAAGGCGTCGGCCACCTGGCCGAGGGTCTTGCCCTCTCTCATGGGCTCGTTGTGGGAGCAGATAAGGGTGTAGTCGCCGTACTTGGCGGCCACCTCTTCCATGGTCTTTTTATAGGTGTCGATGACCGATTTGAGCCCGTCGTGGGAGTCCAGGTGGGCGTAGAGGGTGGCGGGGTAGAAGGTGTCGCCGGTGAAGAGCAGCTTGTTTGCGTCGTCGGCGAGCATGATGCTGTCGGGCGAGTGCCCGGGGGTGTTGAAGGCGGTGAGCACCCGGCCGCCCAGGTCAAACTGGTGCCCGTTCTCGATGGGCTGGTAGTTGCAGGGCTTGATGGCGTACTCCTCGGGGACAAAGTCGTCGGGGTAGGGGATCCAGTTGGAGCCGGGTTTCAGGTTGTCCTCCACCTCCTGGTGGGTGAGCCCCTCTTTCATCCGTCTGATGGCGCCGGGGTGGTTGTAGATGTGCACCTTCTCAAACATCCAGTTGCAGCCGATGTGGTCGAAATGGCTGTGGGTGTTGACCACCACCAGCGGCTTGTCGGTGAGAAAGTCCACCACCTTTTTGATGTTGCCCATCCCCATGCCGGTATCGATGAGGAGGGCTTTCTCGCCGCCCAGGACCAGGTAGGAGATGACCTCCTGGAAGTGGCCCGGCTCGTAGATGGCGTAGACGTCGCAGGGCAATCTGTAGACCGAGAACCAGGGGTCGGGCTGCTCGACTGCTTCCAGGGTCGCGTACTGGGGTCTGGGCAGCGCCTCGTACCAGGCATCTGGCTGAACGGCGTCGGCAATCTTTTCGGGCATGAGAAATTCCTCCTTGTGTGTTTTGGGGTGCTGTCCCCTTTGTTCGGGGGAGTGCATGTATAATTATACGCAAGCATTACCCGTTTGTCTACCCCTTTTCCCCTCTTTTCCCGCCTATCATTCGCAATAAAATATCTTTTGTTTTGTGCGAAACGGCAAAAATATAAATTTATACGGCATATTATTCATTTTTAATGCATTCTCTGTATATTTTGGCCCCTGCAAAAAGGAGGGCCGGGCGGGGCAGACTTGTGGTATAATAAAGCCAAACGACCCGCTCCGCCAAGCGCGGGGGCGGGCAGAGGAAAGGGAGGCGACGGCATGCGGGGACTGGTGCTGTCCGGCGGCGGGGCCAGGGGGGCCTATGAGATCGGGGTCTACCGGGCCCTGGCCGAGGAGGGGGGGCTCTCCTTCGGGGTGGTGACCGGCACCTCGGTGGGGGCGCTCAACGCCGCCCTCATCGCCCAGGGCGACCTGGACCGGGCGGAGTCCCTCTGGCGGCAGATCACCACCGAGACGGTGCTGCAGTTGGACGCGGCGTCCCTGAGCGCCCTCCCCCCCGGCGAGGCGGTGACCACTGCGGTGGGATTTGTCAGCCAATACCTGCAAAACGGCGGCGTCGACACCTCTCCCCTCAAGGCCCTGCTCGAGGACTGCATCGACGAGGGGCGGGTGCGCCGCTCCCCCACCGAGCTGGGGCTGGTGACGGTGGAGTACCCCACCCTCAAGCCCTGTACCCTGCTCTGCCGCGACATCCCCGAGGGCAGGCTCATCGACTATCTGATGGCGTCCAGCTCCCTCTTCCCCGCCCTGCAGCGCTGGGAGATCGACGGCAAACTCTACATGGACGGGGGCTACTACGACAACCTGCCGGTGGAGCTGGCCGGCCGCTGCGGGGCCGACGAGATCTGGGCCGTGGACCTGCACGCCCCCGGCGTCAAGCGGCCGGGCAGTCTCAAGCGCGCCCGGGTCATCGACTGCTACTGGGACCTGGGGCCGGTGCTCGACTTCTCCCCTCGGCAGGCCCGCCACAACCTGGCGGTGGGGGCCCAGGACGGGCGGAAGGCCCTGGGGCTGCGCGACGGGTTTGCCTACACCTTTGCCCGGGGGGAAGGGGATGCCCTCCTCCCCCTGCTGCGCATCACCCGGGCCGAGTTGGAGGCGCTGCTGGGCGGTCTCTCCCCCCTGACCCGCATCGGCCTGCAGCGCACGGTGCGGACCCTCTTTCGCCCCTACAGCTACCGGCTGCGCAGCTACGAGGACATGGCCCTGCGCTGCGCCGAGGTGGCGGGGGAGCTCTTCTCCGTCCCCCACACCCCCACCTACACGGCTGCCGGCTTTCTGCGCTCCCTGCGGGGGCGGCGGGCGGTCTGGGCCAGGCGAAAAAAGCGCTCCCTCTCCCAGGAGGCGGCGCTGCGGATGGCAGGGGAGCTGCGCAATCCCCTGGACATCGCCAAGCTGGGGACGGTGATCCCCAAGGAGGCCATTGCCGCCGCCTTTCTCTACGTTCTCGACCGGGCGGACCAGAAAAGATAAGCGCCAAAAAGCCCTCTGCCGGTCGGCAGAGGGCTTTTCTCTATAAATGGGCACTAGTCGACTTCGTCGACAGAACCGCCGTGGACGACGACCTGTTTTTCCAGCAAGTCGGTGCGCATGTGCAGCTGAAACTGATCCTGTACCTGTAAGCTGTAAGCGACCCGATTTCCCTCGGCGGTAAAGGAGATCCGGTCCATCCGCACCCCCAGCGCATCCAGTTGGTCCAGTATCCCCCGCACGGCGGTGGCAAAGGCCAGCTTGTCGGCAAACTCGCCCTGCAATCTCAAATCCAGGTGCACGCTGTCCAGGTCGCCCAGATCGCCGGTGGAGAACTCCTCCCCCACCTGGGGGTCGCGGATGTCCACCCAGACGCTCATCCCGGCGATCTGCGCGTCGCCCTTCAGCTGCTCGTACAGCTGCTCTTCCAGCTGGCGCTCCACCCGCCGCTCGGCCATCGCTCGCTGGGGGGTGTAATAGTCCAGCAGGGGGGTGGCGGCCGCCGCCCCCACCCCCGCCAATGTCAGCATGAGGCAGAGAAAGCCGCTGAGAAAGTCGTACTTGAACCGCTCTCCCCGCAAAATCACGTGGGAGGCGATGATTTCCAGCCCCAGGACCACCAGCAGCAGCGGGGCCCAGCGCAGGGCGCTCAGGAGCTGGAAGTTGGGGATCACCAGGTTGAGGATGGCCAGGGCGCCGGCGTAGATGAGGGCCAGCCCCAGGCTGAAGGTGCCCACCCGGCGCCGCTTGTCGCGGGGCGGGACCGGATAGACCGGTACCTGCCCCACAGGCGCGCCGTATCCGGGGCCCTGCCAGGGGCCGCCATTGGGGGGCGGGGTCTGGCCGCCGGGCACAGGGCCCGACTGGGGATCGCCGGCCCCCTCCTGCCGGGGAGCGCCCGCGGCAAAGGGCTCCTCTCTGCGCTCGTCCCGGGGGGTGTTACTCTCCGTCATGCTCGCTCTCCTCCTCTCCTTGATAGGGGACAAAGGGGATCTCCTTCTCCCGCTTGTTCCGGCCGATCACCAGGTAGAACCCCAAGGCGATGACCGCCAGCGCCACCACCAGGGTGGGCAGGCTGTTGACAATGTCCCAGAACAGGCCCGAGTGAGCCAGGGCCCGCCGCAGGTAGGGCATCAGCAGATTGTCCAGCAGCACGTACAGCCCCAGGGCGATACAGCCCAGGCCGGCCCAGATCTGGGTCTTGCCGCCCAACCGCTTTTTCAGCCCCTCCATGTCGCTGGGTTTCCAAAGGAAATCGTCGCAGGCGCGGCGGTACTGCAGGGCGTCGTAGGGGAGGCTGCCCAGATTCATGGAGTCGAAGAAGGCGTAGAACCAAATCACCGGGATGGCGAAGAGGAAGAGCCCGATGTTCAGCCACCCCGAGACGGCGATGGCCCCAAAGAAGAGGGCCATCAGCGAGACGCCGCGGCGCATCAGCCCCAGATACATCTGCCCCGCGCCGGGGAGGAGGGACCAGAAGAAGGTCAAAAATTTACTCTTTCTCATTTTGAAATACCTCTCTCAAATCAAATCGGTTCATCAGGTCGCCGGTCTTCTGGCTCACCTGATCCACAAAGGCCGCGGTCTGCCGCGCCAGGGAGGGGGTGTCCTCCTCCCCCTCGGTGCGGGACCAGAAGCTGCCGGTAAAGACCCCCGACACCCAAAAGACAATGGCCAGGCAGGCGGCCACCGCCATGGTGCTCCACTGGCGCAGTTGGAGGCGGCGCTCCCGCCGGCGCAGGGTCTCCATCACCCGGGGGGCGACCGGCTCCCGCGGGGTCAGCAGCCCTGCGGGGGAGAGCAGCGCGCTGTAGGCGGCCACACAGCGGTCACAGCTGGCCAGGTGCTCGGCCACTTCGAGGCGGCTCTCCTCGGGCAGGCCGCCGGCCTGCAAGGCCGCAAGGGCCTGGCCGGTCAGGTGTCCATCTCGGTCAAACAGCGTCATCTTCCCTCTCCCCTTCCAGTTGTTTTTTCAGTCGTTCCCGCCCTCTGGCCAGCTGGGTCTGCACCGTTTTCAGGGGGCGGCCCAGGGTGACGGCGATCTCGGTGGCGGTCCTCTCCTCTAATAGGGAGAGGGCCAGCACACTGCGGTAGGGCTCTTTCAGCCCCTCGATGGCGGCGGCCACCCGCTCCCGCGACTCCCGCTGTATGTACTGCTGTTCCGGCGGCGGGGAGGGGTCGGCCATCCCTGCGGCCAGCGCCCCCTCGCCGTCGAGCTGGGTGCGGCGGCGGTAGCTGCTCTTTAAAAAGTCCTTGGCCTTGTTGGCCGCCACCCGGCAGAGCCAGGGGCGGATGTGTTTGCCCTCGCAGTTGTCGACAAAGCGATAGGCCGCCAAAAAGGTCTCCTGGGTCAGGTTCTGCGCTTCCTGGTAGTCCTCCACCAGCTGGTAGCAGACGGTGAATACCAGGTTTTGGTACTGCTTCATCAGCTCTTCAAATTCGCTCTCCCGCATCCCTGGCATTCCCTCCTTTCAGGCGGCTCTGTCTATAAAACGATCGAGGGCCGCTCCTGTCTTCAACTTTTGCAAAGTTTTTTTATTTTTTGTGCGCAAACCTTTAAAAAAGGGGGCTTCTACCCGGCGGCAGCGCCCCGTTGCGCCCACAGCGGACGGTGGGGGGGCCGCCCCAGCCTTCCAAAAACTCCTCCCCCTTTTCGAGGTCCCCGGATTGGGGGCCCTCGAAAAGGGCGGCGCTCCGCTCGGGAATCCAAAGTCCAACTCGAAAGGGCGGGCGTCCAGCCGGGGGATAGGGCCTGAACCGAAAATGGTGGGGTCCCATCGGGAGAGGCGGCCTCCAACCGGGAAAACGTCCCCCCAACGGAGGGGCGCAAGTTTTATCTGGAAAAGACAAGGGGCCGTCGGGAGGGTCGAGCCCCAACCAAGAAAAGCGGGGCCCAAGTGGAGCGGGCGAGGCCCCGACCGCGTGGGGAAATGGCCAGGCAGAAGGGGCGACAGTCCAACTGGGGTTGGCTAACAGGCCCCTTTTCCCTCAACCTCAGCAAACGGCCGGCATCCCCGCCTGCCCTTTTTTGGCGGCTGGCCCACTCCCCTCCCCCTAAAAACCATATCCTCCCCGCCGGATGACCCCGGCGGCACAGATGAGGGCGACTGGCACCATCCCGGCACTTCCCCGCTGCCGCCGGTTGCTTCAACCCCACAGCAAAAGCCTTTCCTTTCACTGCCGGGGTGGAGACGCCCAGTGGGGGGGCGCGGCGGGCGATATGCAGCTGGGGAAATGCACAAAGAAAAAAGCGGCCTGCTTTCACAGGCCGCTTTTGTGTCGGCATCGCCCTATTTTCCCAGGCAGCTTCCCGCCAAGTATCTTCAGCGCTGCGTAGCTTAACTTCCGTGTTCGGGATGGGAACGGGTGGGTCCTACGCGCCATCAACACCGACTGTCTTTGACGGTGTTTACTATACCACATCTCCCCCGCCTTGTCAACCGTCTCTCCCCTTTTTTGACCGCTCCTTTCCCCCGCCTCCAGCGCCCCCGAAAATGCCTCCCAGATATTGACTTGCAGGGAAAAAAGCCGTAGAATAAAATAAACAAATTAACGGTTCTCGCCTTTTGTGTTTTCGTGTAACACGTACAAATATATTCCAATTTTTTTGGCATATTCCTATATGAGCGGGGTTTTCTCTGCTCTTTTTGCAATTGGCGGCGCCTTTTGAGGAGCGTATTCATGGAACGAAGCAGCGGCGTTTTGTGCCCTGTCACCAGCCTTCCCTCGCCCCACGGCATCGGCACCCTGGGGCAGGCGGCCCGGGATTGGATCGACTTTCTGCACCACAGCGGGCAGCGGTGGTGGCAGGTACTGCCCATCGGCCCCACCAGCTACGGGGACTCCCCCTACCAGCCCTTTTCGGCCTTTGCCGGCAACCCCTACTTCATCGACCTGGACACCCTGGCGGAGGAGGGTCTCCTCCGCCCAGAAGAGGCGGCGGCCCCCGACTGGGGAGACGACCCCCAGCAGGTGGATTACGGCCGCATCTACCAGCACCGGGAGGGGGTGCTGCGCGCCGCCTACCAGCGGGCCAAAAAGCAGACCGACCAGTCGGGCTTTCTCGCCTTTTGCCGCAAACACATCCACTGGCTGGGGGACTATGCCCTCTTCATGGCCCTCAAGGGCCACTTCGGCGGCCGCCCCTGGCGGGAGTGGGAGGAGGACATCCGCCTGCGGGAACCCGCCGCCCTGCGCCGCTACCGCACCCTTTTAAAGGACGACATCGCCTACCACAAATACCTGCAATACCTCTTTTTCAAGCAGTGGGCCGCCCTCAAGGAGTACGCCGCCGCCCGGGGGGTGGGCATCATCGGCGACATCCCCCTCTACGTGTCCATGGACTCGGCCGACGTCTGGGCCAATCCCCAGCTCTTCTGGCTCGACGAGGAGCGGCAGCCCCGCTTTGTGGCCGGCTGCCCGCCCGACTACTTCTCCCCCACCGGCCAGCTCTGGGGCAATCCCCTCTACGACTGGGAGCGGATGAAGCGCTCGGGCTACCGCTGGTGGGTCCAGCGGCTGGGGCTGCAGCTGCAGTGCTGCGACCTGGTGCGCATCGACCACTTCCGGGGCTTCTCCAGCTTCTGGGCCATCCCCTTTGGGGACGAGACCGCCCAGGGCGGCCACTGGGAGACCGGGCCGGGCCTTCCCTTCTTTCAGGCCCTGAAAAAGGCGCTGGGCGACGGCCTGCCCCTGATTGCCGAGGACCTGGGCTACCTGACCCCCGATGTCCACGAGCTGCTGGAGGCAGCCGGTTTCCCGGGGATGAAGGTGCTGCAGTTCGCCTTTGACGGGGGGAGCGACAACGCCTATCTCCCCCACAACCACCGGGCAAACAGCGTGGTCTACATCGGCACCCACGACAACGACACCCTGGCCGGCTGGTTTGAAAAGGCGGGGGAACACACCCGCCAATACGCCGCCGACTACCTGGGTTTTCTGCCGGAAGAGGGATGCAGCGCCCCCTTTCTGCGGGCCGCCCTCGCCAGCGTCTGCGATCTCTGCATCTTTCAGGTGCAAGACCTGCTGGAGCTGGGGAGCGAGGCGCGGATGAACACCCCCTCCACCACCGGCGGCAACTGGTGCTGGCGGCTGATCCCCGGGGCCCTGGGGCCCGAACTGGCAGAGTCACTTCGTCAAAAGACAGCGGCGTATGGGCGGTTGCCCGCCGGCCGCTGAGGGAATACACCTCTCTTTTGAGACCAAACGGGAAAGGAAGGAAATGACCATGAGCTACAAGGACACCTATGCGGCCTGGAGCGCCGCCCTGAAGGGCACCGAATACGAGGGGGAGCTGACCCAGATCGGCGCCGACGACGCCCTCTGCGAGGACAGCTTCTACAAGCCGCTGGAGTTTGGCACCGCCGGCATGCGGGGCACCATCGGCCTGGGCACCAACCGGATGAACATCTTCACCGTCCGCCAGGCCACCAAGGGGCTGGCCGACTACATCAACGAGATCGGCGGGGCCGACCGGGGGGTGGCCATCGCCTACGACTCCCGGCTGTACAGCGACCGCTTCGCCCTGGAGACCGCCCTGGTCCTCTGCCAAAACGGCGTCAAGGTCTACCTCTACGAGTGCCTGCACTCGGTTCCCCAGCTCTCCTACGCGGTGCTGAAGCTGGGCTGCATCGCCGGGGTGGTCATCACCGCCAGCCACAACCCGCCCCAGTACAACGGCTACAAGGTCTACGGGGAGGACGGCGGCCAGCTGGCCGTGGAGGATGCGGCCACCGTCACCGGCTACATCGAAAAGATCACCGACATCTTCTCGGTCGCCCCCATGGAGCAGAAGGCCGCCGAGGAGGCGGGGCTGCTGCACTTCATCGGCAAGGAGATCGACGAGCAGTACTACCAGGACGTGCTCTCGGTCTGCATCAACCGCTCGGCCATCGACGCCCAGAAGGACTCCCTCAACATCGTCTACACCCCGCTGCACGGCACCGGCAACATCCCGGTCCGCACCGTGCTGGGGCGGCTGGGCTTTCAGCACCTCTACGTGGTGAAGGAGCAGGAGCTGCCCGACCCCAAATTCCCCACCGTGAGCGCCCCCAACCCCGAGGACCCCGCCGCCTTTGTGCTGGCCACCGAACTGGCCAACCAGGTGGGGGCCGACATGCTGCTGGCCACCGACCCCGACTGTGACCGGCTGGGGGTGGCCGTGCGGCAGAAGGACGGCTCCTTCCAGGTGCTCACCGGCAACCAGATCGGGGTGCTGCTGCTGGACTACATCCTCTCCCAGAAAACCGGCGACCGCAAGGGCGACGAGTTCGTGGTCAAGTCCATCGTCTCCACCGAGATGGCCGACGTCATCGCCGCCCACTACGGGGTGGAGCTGCGCCGGGTGCTCACCGGCTTCAAGTTCATCGCCGAGCAGATCAAGCTCAGCGAGCGCACCGGCAAGGGGACCTTCCTCTTTGGCTTTGAGGAGAGCTTCGGCTATCTCAGCGGCACCTTCGTGCGGGACAAGGACGCCTGCATCGCCGCCACCCTCACCACCGAGATGGCCTGCTACTACGCCGAGAAGGGGATGAACCTCTACGACGCCCTCTGCGCCCTCTACGAGAAGTACGGCTATTTCGACGAGAAGGTCCTCTCCAAGACCCTGGCCGGCAAAGAGGGGATCGCCAAGATCCAGGGGGCGGTCAAGACCGTGCGGGCCAACGCCCCCAAGGAGATCGCCGGTTACCCCATCACCGCCTACGCCGATTACCTGCTGCAAAAACAGGTAAACTGCGCCACCGGTGAGGAGAGCGCCATCACCCTGCCCAAGTCGGATGTGCTCAGCTACCAGATCGACGGGGGCAGCTTCATCCTCCGCCCCTCCGGCACCGAGCCCAAGCTGAAGGCCTACCTCTCGGCCAGCGGCAAGACCCAGGCCGAGGCGGACGAAAAGTTTGACAAGCTGGTCACGGCCGTCAGTGCCCTGATGGATGAGCTGACCAAATAACCATTTCCCATTTTTCGCCTTTTGGGGAGGGCGCGCGGCTTTTTGG
>NZ_WWVY01000015.1:73492-106650 GCF_009876955.1 Bittarella massiliensis (ex Durand et al. 2017)
CCCTCCCTTTTTGCGCCATATTGGGCAATTCCCCCCCGTGAGGCTGGCCTCATGTTCGGAAGATGGGTTAAATATTTTCCAATCTTTTTCAAAACTTCCCTGTTTCGTGACCGCATTCGTGACCGTGCGCTGATAGGATGGTGACAGAGAGAAGAGAAGGATGCCGTATTCGCACCCTCCACAGGAGAAAGGAATGAGCAGAATGAAACAGCGTTCGCCCAGAACAGAGAAGCGCCGGCCCGGCCAGAGGGCGGCCCAGCGCTTTTTGGCGGCGGCTCTGTCCGCTGCCATGGTGTTGGGGATGTCCACCGCCGTGCTGGCCGCTCCGGCCCAGCGCGAGGAGGGGATCTGGTATCTCGACGACGGTGACATCGCCGTCACCGCCAAGGCCGACGGCCACCAGTACCTGACGCAGGGTGACAGGGCCGAGGTCCTCGACGACCACCCGGTCATCTCCCAGCGAGAGGGCAGCACTGCCAACACCGTGACCCTGACGGGAACGGCGGGCCAGGCGGCCGATGCCACCCTGCGCGGGGTGACCATCGCCGCTGCGGCCAACAAGGCGCCCGTCTCGGTGGTCGGCGGCAGTGCCCGCATCGCCCTGGCGCAGGCCAACCGTCTCACCGGCGGCAGCGGCCGGCCCGGCATCCAGGTGGCGGGCGACAGCGCCCTTACCCTCGTCGGCAGCGGCGCGCTCACCGTTCAGGGCGGCAGCTCGGCGGCGGGTATCGGCTCCGGCGCCCGCACCGCCGCGGGGAACATCGCCATTGTCTCCGGCGACATCACCGCCATCGGCGGCAGCCGCGCGGCCGGCATTGGCGGCGGCGACGGCAGCTTTGGCGGCACCATCGCCATCTCCGGCGGTAAAATCAACGCCACCGGCAACGGCGGCGGCGCTGGCATCGGCGGCGGCTCCAACGGCTGCAACCCCTATGAGGAGGGCAGCATTGCGGCCTATATCTCCATCACTTCCGGCCAAATCACCGCTGCGGGCGGCACACAGGGCGCCGGGATCGGCGGCGGCTTTCAGCGCATCGCGCACGTGAACATCTCCGGCGGCACCATCGAGGCCACCGGCGGTTCGGGCGCGGCGGGCATCGGCTCGGGCGAATACCCCTTCTCCGCCAAGGGGAGAAACCAGGTCACCATCACCGCCGGGGACATCACCGCCATCGGCGGCGGGGTGACAGACGGCTCCTTCGGCGGGGCGGGCATCGGCTGCGGCATGCGCTCCAGCTCCCTCTCCAGCGCCGGGGACATCACCCTGGGCACCGAGGGGGGCAGCGACAGCGCCCTCGTCGTCCGCGCCACCGGGGGCCCCTCTTCGGCCGGCATCGGCGGGGGCAACGGCAACAACAGCGGCGCCATCTCCATCTTGAGCGGCACCATCACCGCCAAGGGCGGCAATTCCGGGGCCGGTATCGGCGGCGGCAACTCCCTGAGTTCCGACAACAAAATCGAGCGCATCGCCATCTCCGGCGGCAGGGTCGAGGCTTTCGGCGGCTCCTCCGGCGCCGGCATCGGCGGCGGCCGAGCGGTGGACGGCGGCGTCATCGCCCTCCAAAACAGCGCCCGCGTCAAAGCGGTGGGCGGCCCCTCGGCAGCGGCGATCGGCGGGGGCGGTTATGCCGACGGCAGCACCATCTCCATCGATTCCACGGTTGCCCTCGAGGCCTATGCCTCCGGCGAGAAGTGGGCTATCGACCGCAAAAACAGCGACCTCTCCGGCGTCAAAGGCATTTTGAACGGCCGCTTTGACGGCTTCTCGGAGAGCGGCAGCTTTGTAAAGGCAGACAACGAACTGACCCTGGACGCCGAGACGGCGCTGCAGCTCCTCGACGGCAGCGGTCAGGTGACTGCCGGTCTGCATCTGCCCATCAACTCCCTTGTACACAAATCCACCGTCGGACGGAGGGTCTATCACTCCTTTGCCCTCTCGACAGACGATAACACCGCCTATCTGCGCAACAGCGACAGCCAGTACGGCGACCGCTACACCGACTACCCCAGCGCGGACGGCCGCGACGCGACCTACCCCCTCAGCGGCAGCCAGCTAGTCAACATCGACCACATCCGCTTCACCGAGCGCGCGCCGAGCCACCTGGTCTCCTACACCGTTGAGCACTGGGTCGAGGGCGAGCAGTCGCCCCGGGCCACCGAGACGGTCAGCGCCCAGGTGCCCCTGCACCAAAACACCCTGGCAGTCCAACCCGTCACTTCCCGGGACATTGAAAACCACCAATTCCTCGGCACCGACCCCGAGACCCTGCCCGAGGCGGTGGAGAGCGGCAGCGTGATCCGCGCCCTCTACGGCGCGGACGAGAGCAAGGTCAAGACCCTCTCCTACACCGTCGAGCACTGGGTCGAGGGCGAGAGCGCCCCCCGCGATGTGGGCACGGTGACCGCCCAGGTCTGGGCAGGCGCTGCCGACACCCTGGCGGTGGCCCCCCTCTCCCCCCGCACCTATACCGGCTATACCCCGGACCATACCAGCCCGGCCGAACTGCCGGACACGATCGAAAACGGCGGGGTGATCGCCCTCTACTACTGGCAGGACGACAGCCAGACCAAGACCCTCTCCTACACCGTCGAACACTGGCTCGACGGGGAGGACGCCCCCCGCGAGACCCAGCGCGTTGAGCGCCAGGTCTGGGCGGGCGCCGACGATACCCTGGCGGTGGAGGCGATCGCCCCCAACCAGTACGCGGGGTACACCTTCCGCGGGTACGCCCCGGAACAGCTGCCCGCGACCGTTCGCAGCGGCGCTGTGATCCGGGTCCTCTACTCGGCGGTGGAAATCCCCGTTGTTCCCCCTGTCGATCCCCCGGCCCCCGACACTCCGGTCACCCCTCCCACCCCCGTTTCGCCGGTGACCCCGGTGGTGACTCCGCCCGACGCGACGCCGGCCGGCCCGGTTGCCCCTGTCACCCCCATTGCCCCTATCGCCCCCGAGACCCCTGAGGTGGAGATCCCTGACCCGGAGACCCCCGAGGCCCAGACGCCCGCTGTCGACGTGGAGATCCCCGACCCCGAGACCCCGCAGTCGGTCTTCCCCTCCTGGGCGCTGCTCAACCTGATCCTGGCCATCTCCACCGCCGTCGCCTCGCTCCTGCTGCTGGTCTTCTACTTTATCGGCAAGAAAAAACGGGAAGAGGAGAGGGAAGAGGGCGCACCGGCCCGCGAGGATGAAGCGGAGAAGGAGCAGCTCAAGCGCAAGGGCTTCTGGCGGGTGTTCAGCCTGCTGCCGGCCATCGGCTCCATTGTGGCCTTCCTCCTCACCGAGAACATCCACAACCCCATGGTCTTTACCGACCGCTGGACCCTGCTCATGGCCCTGATTGCCGCGATCCAGCTGGTCGTCACCGTTCTCTCCATCAAACGGCGGAAGGACAGCGGCGAGAGAGAAGACCCCGACGCCGCCACTGCCCAATAACTTTTCGGCAGTCCTATACCCCCCGATCCGGTTTTGGCCGGTGCGGGAAATAAAGAGAGCCCGGCGCATCAATTGCGCCGGGCTCTCCCTCTTTTTGGGGGGAATCCCATTTTCCGGGCAAAGAGGGACATACCGGCAGAGCTGGCGGTCCACACACATGCGGGCAGGGTCCTGCGTTACCTGCCACACCTCAAGGCGTTGGCACGGCCTGCCACGCCCTTGCCTGCTGTCCGTAAACGGGTCCGCCGATTCTTTTATTGTCAGCTGATCTGTGTCTTTGAATTGACTTTGGACATACTCTGCTATCTTTTTTCCATTCTTGCCTGCGGTGTCAACGCAGTGTCCCCGACACCCAAGCTGCCGGTTGCCCTATTTGCACCCCAGGTTTGCATGCCGCGCGAGGACGATCATGCTTTTTCCCTTGAGGAACCCTACGGAGCTGGGAACGCTCGTTTGGAGCGGCCTCTCTACGGGCACACGTATTTGGTCAAGGCCGCCTTCTGCTTTGATGTCCTTCTTTTACTACTTTTACACAGTTGGCAGACCGTACTTTTATTGTGTCAAAAGGAGTTTCCACTTTTAGCCCCTCGCGAAAGCCTTTCTGGACCCCCTGCACAGCCGGGGGGGCTTGGACAAAAGAAAAGCGGGGACCGTCCGTCTGGACGGTCCCCGCTCTTTTCTCTGATCGTTCGCCCGCTCTCTAGCGGACCCGGTAGACGACGAAGTCCTCCGCCGGCAGGGTCAGGGTGACCTTCCCCTCTTCCACCGGGGAGATGACGCCGCTCAAGACATTCTCCGCCACCGTGTAGGGCTCGTCGCGCAGCCGCGCCAAAGCCGGCTCGTCCAGCCCGGGGAAGGGCTGGTGCAGGTCAACGGTCAACTCCTGCTCCACCTCGTCCCGGTTGCAGAGCACCAGGTAGGTGCCGTCCTCCGCCGCCTTGCCAAAGGCGTCCTGCCCGTCCAGGCAGAAGCGCAGCACCCCAATGACCTCGTGGGCGGGGGCGAAGAAGGCCGCGTGGCCGGTCTGCAGGGCGGGGGTGGCGGCCCGCAGGGAGCCCAGCCGCTGCACCACCTGGTGCAGTTCCTCCTCCCCCTCGGGGCGGAAGGGGGCCCGGTTGAAGGGGTCCTTGAGCCCCTGCATCCCCCACTCGTCGCCGTAGTAGGTGCTGGGGATGCCGGGGACGGCGAACTGCAGTGCCATTGCCAGGCGGGTGCGCCCTTTGCCCTGGGCGGCCTCGTAGTCGCCGATGCCCTGCAGGAACGCGGCCTGGTCGGGCCGGTCCATCCCCTCCCCGTCGATCTCGGTGCCCAGCACCGTGCGGATGCGGGCCACGTCGTGGGAGGAGAGCAGGTTCATCAGGCTGTAATACATGGGTTTGGGGTAGTTGCCCTGCTGGGTGCAGAGGAAGTCCCGCAGTTCCAGCGCGGTGGACTTTTCCAACAGGTAGTCGATGACCGCCCCCCGGAAGGGGTAGTTCATCACGCTGTCGAGCCCCCGGCCCAGGGCGTACTGGCGCTTGTGGCCGTAGCTCTCCTTGATGGTGGCGTCCTCCCAGACCTCGCCCAGCAGCAGGTTGTCCTCGCTGCGGGACTTGACCTTTTTGCGCATCAGGGAGATGACCTCGTCGGGCAGCTCGTCTGCCACATCCAACCGGAAGCCGGAGGCCCCCAGCCGCAGCCAGCAGTCAAAGACGCTGCCCTTGCCGGTGATCACGTACTCCTGCCAGCTGGGTTCGCCCTCGTTGACCTCGGGCAGGGTGTCAAACCCCCACCAGCTGCGGTAGTGTTCCCGGTCGCCGAAGAAGTCGAACCACCGGTAGTAGGGGGACTGCTCCCCCTGGTAGGCGCCCAGGTTGTTGTAGTTTTGCAGTTTGTTGAAGTAGATGCTGTCGCTGCCGGTGTGGGAGAACACCCCGTCACAGAGGACGCGGATGCCGCACTCCTTGGCCTTGAGGCAGAGGCTGGCAAAGGCGGCGTTGCTCCCCAACAGGGGGTCCACCTTCTTGTAGTCGCCGGTGTTGTAGCGATGGTTGGAGTCGGCCTCCACAATGGGGTTTAAGTAGAGGACGGTCACCCCCATCTCCTTGAGGTAGGGCAGGGATTCCTCGATCCCCTTCAGGTCGCCGCCGAAGTAGTCGCAGGGGGTGTAGAAGGTCTCCCCCTCGGCGGGCAGATAGTCGGGCTGCTCGTCCCAGCTCTCGTGCATCCGCACCGTCCGCCCCATCTTCTCGTGGTAGCGGCGGCCCTTGCTGGCGTTGCGGGGGTCGCCCTGTTTGAAGCGGTCGGGGAAAATCTGGTACATGACCCCCTTCTTCACCCAGTCGGGGGTCTGAAAATCCCGGTCGTAGACGGTCAGCTGAAAGCGGGCCGGCGGCTCGGTGTAGACAGAGCCGGTCCCCGCCATCTGCCCAAAGGGCAACCCGCAGTAGAGGTGCCGTCCCCCCGGCAGGGTGAGCACAAACTGGTACCAGAGCACGCAGGGCTTCTCCCCCACCGCCAGGTCGACGGCGTAGCGGCCATCCTCCCCCCGCGCCATGGGGATGTCCTCGGACCGGTCGCCCCGGTAGACCCGGAGGGCGGCCCCCTCCACCTGGCCTGCGGTGATCTCCAGCCAAAGGCGCACCTCCCCCCCGGTGGGCATGGCCCCCAGAGGGCTGCGGTAGCGGCTGTCCAGGCTCAGGTGCCGGGCAGCCACCTCCGACTTCAAAGGGATACTCATATTCGTCCCGCCTTTACTTCAGTTTTTCCAGCTTCCAGATCTTGTCGTTGTACTCGGTGATGGTGCGGTCGCTGCTGAACACCCCCGACTTGGCGGTGTTGATGGCGGCCATCTTCTGCCAGCCCTTGGGATCGGTGCAGTACTTTTTGTAGGCCCGCGCGAACTTGCCGATGTAGGAGGGCAGGTCGTGGAGGACAAAGTACTTGTCGGCCCCGTCGTAATCGCCGAAGAGCAGCGACTGGTAGAGGTCGGAGAAGCGGTGGGCCGAGACCCCCGGCAGGGTGCCGTCGATGAGGCGGTCCAGGGCGGCGCGCACGTCGAGGTTTTTCTCGAAGTACTCGCCGGGCCGGTAGGTCTTGTAGGTCTGCATGGTCTTGATCTCTTTGACGTTGGCCCCGAAGATGTAGATGTTCTCCGGCCCAACCTGGTCGTAGATCTCCACGTTGGCCCCGTCCATGGTGCCGATGGTCACGGCCCCGTTCATCATGAACTTCATGTTGCCGGTGCCCGACGCCTCCAACCCGGCGGTGGAGAGCTGCTCGCTGATGTCGGTGGCGGGGATCAGCACCTCGGCCGAGGAGACCTCGTAGTTTTCGATGAATACCACCTGCAGCTTGCCCTTGGTGGCCGGGTCGTTATTCACCAATTCGCCGATGGTGTTGATCAGGCGGATGATGCTCTTGGCCCGGGCATACCCGGGGGCGGCCTTGGCGGCAAAGAAGAAGGTGATGGGGGTGGTCACCGCGTCGGGGTTTTGCTGCAGGGAGTTGTAGAGGTAGAGGATGTGCAGGCACTTGAGCAGCTGCCGCTTGTACTCGTGCAGCCGCTTGGCCTGCACGTCGAAAATCGAGTTGACGTTGACTTCGATCCCCTGCTTTTTCAGGAGGTAGTCGGCCAGCCGCTGTTTGTTCTGCTGCTTGACGGCGGCGAACTTCTCCAAAAAGGCCTCGTCCTCGGTGTATTCCATCAGCTTGTCAAACTGGCGGTAGTCCTTGATGAAGCCGTCGCCGATGGTCTCGGTCATCAGCTTGGTCAGGGCCGGGTTGGCCACGGCCAGCCAGCGCCGGTGGGTGATGCCGTTGGTGATGGCCAGGTATTTCTGGGGGTAGATTTTGTAGGAGTCGGCAAAGAGGTCGTTTTTGAGGATGGCCCCGTGCAGCTGGGACACCCCGTTGACCCGGCGGGCGACGGCCACGCAGAGGTTTGCCATCCGGATCTGGCCGTAGGCCACAATGGCCATATTGCTGATGCGGTCCATGTCCCCCGGGTAGTAGCGGTTCAGCTTTTCGCAGTAGCGCTGGTTGAGCTCCTGCACGATGGAGTAGATGCGGGGCAGCAGGGTCTTGAACATCCCCTCCTCCCAGCATTCCAGGGCCTCCGCCATGATGGTGTGGTTGGTGTAGTTGAACATCCGGGAGACGATGTTGTAGGCCTCTTCCCAGGTGTAGTTCTCCTCGTCCATCAAAATGCGCATCAGTTCCGGCATGGCCAGGGTGGGGTGGGTGTCGTTGATCTGCACCGCCACATAGTTGGGCAGGCTGTGCAGGTCGCCGTGGCGCTCCTTGTGGGTGCGCACCAGGTTTTGCATGGTGGCGGAGGTCATGAAGTAAAACTGCTTGAGGCGCAGCTGTTTGCCCTGCTCGTGGCTGTCGTCGGGGTAGAGCACCTTGCTGATGACCTCGGCCGCCTCCCTCTCCTGCATGGCCTGCATGTAGTCGCCCGAGTTGAAGCTCTTGAGGTCAAAGCGGTCTTTGGCCCGGGCACTCCAGAGCCGCAGGGTGGCCGGGCACCTGCTCTTGTAGCCCACCACCGGCATGTCGTAGGGCACCGCCATCACGGTGTAGTAGTTTTTGTGTTCGGCCTTCATCTTGTGGTCGGTCCAGGTCTCGACGATTTCGCCGCCGAAGTGGACTTCCACCTCTTCGTCGGGGCGCTCGATCTCCCAGACACAGCCGTCTTCCAGCCAGTTGTCCTCCATCTCCACCTGCTCGCCGTCGATGATGCGCTGCTTGAACAGCCCGTACTCGTAGCGGATGCCGCAGCCCATGGCTGGCAGGTCAAGGGTGGCCAGCGATTCCAGGAAACAGGCGGCCAGGCGGCCCAGACCGCCGTTGCCGAGACCGGCGTCCCGCTCCTGCGAGGCGACCTCCTCGACATCCAGCCCCAGGTTGGCAAAGGCGGTCTTGTACCGCTCCAGCAGACCCAGGTTGACCAGGTTGTTGATATAGGCCCGCCCCATCAAGAACTCAGCGGACATGTAGTAGACCTTTTTCAGGCCCTTTTTCTCCACCGCGGCGTTGGCGGCGGTCCACTTGTCCACCACCTCGTCGCGGATGCACATGGCGCTGGCCTTGTACAGCTCTTCCCTTGTAGCGTTCTCCAGGGTCTTGCCGAAATGCCGTTTGAGCTTGCCCGCGATGGCCTTCACCTCGGGCGTCTGTTTGGTCGATTTCATCTCGTACCTCCCGCAAAAGTTACTGCGTTTCAGGCATCGCCCCGATAAGCAGGGCAAGCTGCGCGGGCGAGGCAGGGGAGCCTCACCCGCGCAGCCTTCTATGGTAGATGGTAGTAAAATTCAGTGTTGCGTCTCGTGTTCCACATGTATGCGATCTTACCTTAAAACGTCCATAAACATAGTATAGTATTTTTCCGCCGAAACTGCAAAGGAATTGTCGCAATCCAGCGCGTGATTTACCAATTCCCTGTGCGCGCCCTCGTCGGCGAGCACCGACAGGGCATAGCGGATGACGTAGAGCATGTCGTGGGCGTTAAAGTTTGCAAAGGAGAAGCCGTTGCCCTGGCCGTTTTGCTCGTCATAGGGGAAGACGGTGTCCCGCAGGCCGCCGGTCTCCCGCACCACCGGCAGGGTGCCGTAGCGCATGGCGATCATCTGCGAGATGCCGCAGGGCTCAAATTTAGAGGGCATGAGGAACAGGTCGCTGGCCGCGTAGACCCGGTGGGCCACCGCGTTGCTGTAAGCCAGGTAGGAGCAGACCCTGCCCTTGTACTTGCGCTCCATCTCCCAGAAGAAGTGCTCGTACTTGTAGTCGCCGGTGCCCACCAGGACAATGGCCACATCCTCTTCCATGATCTCGTCAAAGACCCGCATCACCAGGTCAAAGCCCTTTTGCTCGGTCATCCGCGAGACCATCCCGATGAGGGGGGTGTCCACCGGCACGGTGAGCCCCAACTCCCGGTAGAGGGCCTCTTTGTTCTGGCGTTTGCCGGTGAGGTCGTTCCTGTCAAAGTGGTAGGGGGTGTGGGGGTCGGTGGCGGGGTCCCACTCGTTTATGTCGATGCCGTTGACAATGCCCACCAGGTCGCCCGCCCGCTTGTTGAGCATCCCCTCCAGGTTGCAGGCGTAGTAGGGGGTCTTGATCTCCTCGGCGTAGGAGGGGGAGACGGTGGAGAGCTTGTCGGCAAACACCAGGGCCGACTTGACGAAGTTGGCGCAGCCGTTGAGCTCCATGTAGTCGGGGTGGTAATAGCGGCTGTCGATGTTCAGCCAATCCTGCACCGTGCCAAAGCTGAAGACGCCCTGGTACATCAGGTTGTGCATGGTGTAGACGGTCTTGATCTTCCCCTGGGGACGGCCCTCGTACTGGGTCTTGATGAGCATGGGGATGACGGCGGTGTGCCAGTCGTTGCACTGCAGCAAGTCGGGCATGAAGCCGATCTTGTCCAGACACTCGATCACCGCCCGGCTGAAGAAGGCATACTGTTCGCCCTCCTCCATGCCGCCCTTGTAGACCGGGCCGGAGAAGTAGTCGTTGGAGTCGATGAAGTAGTAGGTCACCTTGTCCTTGACCAGCTTTTCGACCCCCACGTACTTGTCCTTGCGCCAGCCCAGGTCGATGTGAAAGTCCGCCACATGCTCGGTCTTCTCGGCGTACTTGGCCTTGATCTGGCTGTGGAAGGGCAGGATGACCCGCGCGTCCATCCCCAGCCGGATGAGTTCCTGCGGCAGGGTGCCCAGCACGTCGGCCAGCCCGCCGATTTTGGCGAAGGGGGCGCATTCCGCCCCGGCCAGCAATACTTTGACCCGCTTTTCCGCCATCTAGACCACCGCTCCTTTCGGGATGATCAGGGGGTACTCCTGGCTGCCCACCAGGTTGGAGTACGGCCGCACGTTGACCCGCTTATCCACGATCACCTGGTCCAGCGAGGTGTTCTCGTAGATCCGGCTGTCCTGCATGACGATGCTGTTTTTGATTTTTGCGCCCTTGCCCACATAGACCCCGCGGAAGAGGACCGAGTTCTCCACCTCGCCCTCGATGACGCAGCCCGAGCCGATGAGGCTGTTTTTCACCAGGGCCTCGCTGCCGTACTTGGCTGGCGCCCCGTCCTTGACCTTGGTGTAGATCGGCCGCTCTTTGCAGAAGAGGTCGTCCTGCACTTCGGGTTTGAGAAAGTCCATGTTCAGCTGCTGGTAGGAGGCAGCCGAGCTCAGGCGGGAGACATAGCCGCCGTGCTTGTAGCCGTAGATTTTCAGGTGCTTGAGATTTTTGATGAGCACGTCGGTGACGAAGTTGTACTTGCCGTGGGCCATGGCGTCGTCCACCAGGTATTCCAGCAGGTCCTTGCGGACCAGGTAGACGTCCATCCCCACCTTTTTCTGGCTGGATTTCTCCGAGCGGTACTGCATGTCGGTGATCCGGCCGTCGTCGTTCATGGTCAGCCGCAGGTCCTTGAAGTGGGCCCCCTTCTCGGCGCAGGTGGGCTCTTCGTTGTAGAGCATGGTGATGTCGGCCCCGGTGTCCATGTGGCGCTCGAACATCCCGTAGTAGTCGCAGTTGAATAGGGTGAAGGAGCCGGTGAGCAGGCAGTATTTCTGGGGGGCCCGGCGGATGTAGGCAGACGCGCCCTTGAGGGTGTCCACCAGCCCGTTGTAGCTGCCGGTGTTTTCAAAGGTGTCGTAGGGGGGCAGGATGAACAGCCCGTCGGTCTTGCGGTCCAGGTTCCAGTCCTTGCCCGAACCCACGTGGTCGATGAGGGACTGGTAGTTTTTCTTGGGGATGATGCCGATGTTGCGGATGCCCGAATTGACCATGTTCGAGAGGGTGAAGTCGATGACCCGGTACCGCCCGCCCACCGGCAGGGCCGAGACCGAGCGCAGGTTGACCAGCTCTCTCAAGTTGATGTTTTCCTCGCCTGCATACACCAGGCCGAATACGTCTTTGCGCATTGTTTTGTCCTCCCCTAATCCTGTTTGAGAACCCGGTTGGGCTCGATCATGTCGCCCTCCGAGATGATGGCGCCCTTGGTGGCGTACACCCCGGTGCCCACCACCGTGATCTTCTGCTCGCCGCCGATATAGACGTTGTCCTCCAGGGTCACTTCCTCGTCGAGGATCGACTTGTTCACCGTGCAGCTCTTGCCGATCTCGGTCTCCTTCATGATGATGCTGTCCCGGACCACGCTGCCCCGGCCAATGACCACGCCCGGGGAGATGACCGAGTTGACCACCTCGCCGTAGATCTTACAGCCGTCGCCGATGATGGAGTTGACCACCTTGCCGCTCTCGCCCACGTAGTGGGGGGGCAGGGCGTAGTTGCGGCTGAAAATCCTGAACCAGTCGGCGTGCAGGTCCAGTTGGGGGCTGTCGTCGAGCAGCTCCATGTTCGACTCCCAGAGGCTGTCGATGGTCCCCACGTCCTTCCAGTAGCCCTTGAAGACGTAGGCGTAGAGCTTCTCCCCCGCGGTCAGCATGGCGGGGATGATGTTCTTGCCGAAGTCGTTGTCCGAGTGGGGGTCGTCGTTGTCCTGCATCAGGTAGCTGCGGATGGTCTTCCAGTTGAAGATGTAGATGCCCATGGAGGCGGTGTTGGACTTGGGCACCGGGGGCTTCTCCTCGAATTCGACGATCTTGCCCTCCTCGTCGGTGTTCATGATGCCGAAGCGGGAGGCCTCCTCCATCGGCACCTCGATGACGGCGATGGTGGCGTCGGCGCCCTTCTTGCGGTGGAAGTCCAGCATATCCGAGTAGTCCATCTTGTAGATGTGGTCGCCCGAGAGCACCAGTATGTAGTCGGGGTCATAGCGCTCGATGAAGGGGATGTTCTGGTAGATGGCGTTGGCGGTGCCGGAGTACCACTCCCCCTTCTGGCCGGACACGTAGGGCGGCAGCACCAGGGCGCCGCCGGCGGTCACGTCCAGGTCCCAGGGGGCCCCGGTGCCGATGTACTCGTTGAGCTCCAGCGGCTCGTACTGGGTCAACACCCCCACCGTGTCGATGCCGGAATTGACACAGTTGGAGAGGGGGAAGTCGATGATTTTGTACTTGCCTCCGTAGGGGACGGCAGGTTTGGCCCGCTTTTTGGTCAGGGCGCCCAGACGGCTCCCCTGCCCGCCGGCCAGCAACATTGCCACACACTGTTTTTTCACAACCATCTCTCAATGCCTCCTAAATATCTTTGTTTTCCTCGTCCGGTATAAACTCAAAATATGCGGCGCCCAGGGGCGGCAAGGTGATCTCCGCCGAGGCCGCGAAATCCCCGCAGGGAATAAACATGGTGTGGATCTCCTCCCGGTTTCGCACGTCGCTGCCGCCGTACCGCCGGTCGTCGCTGGAGAGGATCTCCCGCAAAACGCCCTGGCAGGGCATTCCCAACCGGTACTCGCTGCGCACCACCGGGGTGAAGTTGAAGGCGCACAAAACCTGCTGCACCTTCCCCCTCCAGGGCTTGGAGCGCCGCAGGAAGGCCAGACAACTCTGCTGGTTGTCGTTCACGCTCAGCCACTGGAACCCCTCCCAGCTGTCGTCGATCTCGTAGAGGGCGCGGTATTTCTGGTAGACCCGGCCCAGCCGGGAGGCAAAGCGGGCCATCCCGCTGTGGGAGTCGTACTCGTGCAAAAACCAGTCCAGCTCCTTGCCGTAGTCCCACTCGATGAACTGGGCGAACTCGTCCCCCATGAAGAGCAGCTTTTTGCCCGGGTGGGCATACTGAAAGGCGTAGAGGGCGCGCAGGGTGGCGAATTTCTGCCAGTAGTCGCCAAAGCACTTGTCGATCATCGAGCGCTTGCCGTGCACCACCTCGTCGTGGGAGTAGGGGAGCAGGTAATTTTCTGAAAAGGCGTAGGTCATGGAGAAGGTCATCTCCCCGTGGTGGTCCCGGCGAAAGAGGGGGTCCATCTCCACATAGTCCAGGGTGTCGTGCATGAAGCCCATGTTCCACTTGAAGGTGAAGCCCAGCCCCCCGTCCTCCGGGGACCCGGTCACCCGGGGAAAGGCGGTGGACTCCTCGGCAATGGTCACCGCGTCCGGGTGCAGGGAGAGGAGGGTGCGGTTGAGCGCCTGCAAAAAGGCGACCGCCTCGTAGTTGACATTTCCCCCGTCCCTGTTGGGGACGAACTGGCCCGGCTGTTTGCCGAAGTCCAGGTAGAGCATCGAGCTGACCGCGTCGATGCGCAGGCCGTCGATGTGGTACTCCTCCAAAAAGAAGTTTGCCGAGGAGATGAGGAAGCTCTGCACCTCCGGCCGGCCGTAGTTGTAGAGGAGGGTGCCCCACTGGGGCTGTTCGCCCTGCAGGGGGTTTTGGTGCTCGTAGAGGCAGGTGCCGTCAAATCGGGCCAGGCCGTGGGCGTCCTTGGGGAAGTGGGCGGGCACCCAGTCGAGGATCACCCCGATCCCTTCCTGGTGCATCCGGTCCACCAGGTACATCAGGTCCTGGGGGGTGCCGTAGCGGGAGGTGGGGCTGAAATACCCCGTCACCTGGTAGCCCCACGACTCGTCCAGCGGGTACTCGGTGATGGGCATCAGCTCCAGGTGGGTAAAGCCCATGGATTTGAGGTAGGGGGCCAGTTGGTCGGCCGCCTCCCGGTAGTTGGGAAAACCGCCGTCCTCCCCCCGCCGCCAGGAGCCCAGGTGCGCCTCGTACACGGCCATGGGCTGGCGGAGCGGGTCTCTGCGGCGGCGCTTTTTCAGGTAGGTGCCGTCCCGCCAGCTGTACCCCTTTAAACTCCAGACCTTGGAGGCGTTGCCCGGCCGCAGCTCGCTGTAAAAGGCGAAGGGGTCGGCCTTGTACCGCTTGACCCCGTCGCACCCCTCCACCAGGTACTTGTAGTTGTCTCCGTTCTTGGCGCCCTGTACAAAGGCGGTGTAGACGCCGCCCTCCCCCCGCTGCATGGGGTGGCTGGTCTCGTCCCAGCCGTTGAAGTCCCCCACCACCGAAACGCTGGCGGCGCCAGGGGCCCACACGCAGAAGCGGTGGCAGCCCTTTTCCGGCAGATGGTGGCAGCCAAAGGCCAAATAGGCCTTCTGCGCCTTTCCCGTGTTGAAGAGATAGAGGTCGTCCACCGGGACCAGTCCGCCCTTTTCCTCCATGGCTGTTAACCCCCTTTCAGCCGCCCGCCCCTCTCGGCGGCGGGCGGCGCCCATCTCACTATACGACAACCGACCCGCTAAAAATCAGGCAGTTTGTCACCTCTTTAAAAAAGCAAAACAGCGCGGCCCGACCACACCCGAAACGCGCCGGGTGGGAAGGCACACGCCATGGCTCGCTCTCTCCTCGTCTCCGTCTCCCGCATTCGATGTCTGTAAAAGCCATTGTTGCCGCGTTTTTTTGCTCTCATGGTGGCACGCCCTTATTCTCATATCTTTCTGTCAATATAACTATAATTTGTATTTTGAGTATACCATATTTTATCTACCCCTTACAGTGTTTATTTGATTTATCTTCCATTTTCTATGTTTTAGTGCAAATGCTTTCCAATTTTCGTGCGCTTTGCCATTTCACCTGTAAAGGCCGCCATTTTTTCCCGGGCAATTTTGTAAAAACCGCCCTCTTTTCACCGGCCCATCCCTCCGCTTTTTGCCGCGGCCCTCCCCTTTTCCCAAAAGGCGCTTCTGTAAATACCCGGGTTGCAGCCACCGGTCTTCTCCTCCCCCGCCCCCTTTGGGCGACTGGCTTGCCGGAAAAATTGCCAAAGGGCCCCCTCGGCCAACCAAAGACGGCACAACAAAAGGGCTGGGAAGCAGATCCTTCCCAGCCCCAATCATTTTTTGTAAAGGAAACAGGTGTTGCTATTCTCTGCGCTCCCTCTTCCGAGCTGTGGTCCAAAGAAGCACCGCTCCCCCGGAAATAGCGCCCCAGAGAAGGGCGGCCTGCCAGCTGTCATCGCCGGTGTAGACCCCCTTCTTGGCGTCCACCGGGTAGCGCACCGAGGCGCTGGCGGTGGGGCCGGTGCTGTCCCGGCTCCCGTCCGGGTCGGTGCCGACCGCCTCGGCGGTGTTCACCAACTCCCCGCTCTCCTGCATCTCGGCGTCGTTGGGGTCGTACACCATGGTCTTATAGGTCAGGGTGTACTTCTCCCCCGCCCGCAGCACCGGGATCTGCACTTCGAGGGTGCGCTCCCAGGCGTTGTAACAGCTGGAGGGCACCTTTTCGGTGTGCCCGTCCGGATAGGTCAGGCGGATGCTCCCCTCGTCCAGGTTCAGCCCCGCGGGCAGATAGTCGAAGATGGAGACATTGCGCCACTCCGAATACTTGGTGGGGTTTTCCAGCGTTACGGTGTAGAGCAGCGCGTCGCCCAGGTGGGTGTCCCCGTTGGGCCGGTCCGGCTGCTCCACCGTCTTGTCCAGCACCGGGTCGGGGTCGGCCAGCAAGACCTCCTCGTCCGTCCCCGGATAGACCTTTTCGCTGGCGGCGGGCTCATCCGCCGTCACCGGCCAATCGCCCGGCTCCACGGGGTCGCCCGGCTGGTGGGGATAGTCCTCCGACCCGCCCCAATGGCCCGGCTCGCCGTCCTCTGTGGGGCGGCCGCCATAGGCTTCTCCGGTGTTGCCGATGTCGCGGCCCAGGGCGTCGGCGCCCACGGTGGCCTCAAACACCAATTCATACCGCTCGCCGCCGTAGATGTCCCCCACAAAGACCGCCAGGGTGCGGCTGGCCGGGTCGTACACACCGGCATCCAGGGCCTTTTTGCTGCCGTCGGGCCCCACCAAATAGATGCTGTCCAGATCGATTTCCAGCCCCTGGGGCAGGGTGTCCACAATGGAGACGCCGGTCCAGACCGAGCCGTAGCGGCCGTTTTCCGCCCGCAGGGTGTACCGGACCCGGTCGCCCACCTGCACCCTGCCGCCGCCGTCCGTCAAGTTTTCGGCGACCTTGGTCAGGTGCCCGTTGGGATAGGGGATGGGGCGGGCGCCGCCGTCCCCGTTGGGGGTCACGGTGGGAGAGGTGGCGCTGCCGTTATCGCCGTCGGCCTGGGCGGTGTTGGACAGGTCCCGGTCCGACGGGTCGCCCGGCTGGATGGCCACTTGATTGATGAGCACGTCAAAGGTCAGCACGTACTCGTCGCCCCCCAGCAGAGAGCCGATGGGTACGCTGAGCAGCCGGGTAGCGGCGTCATAGCAGGAGGCGTCCACCGGTACCGGCTCCCCTCCGTTTTTCGAGAGGTAGATGCTGTCGGTGTCGATGGTCATCCCCTGGGGAAGGCGGTCTTTCATCACCACGTCTTTCCAGAGGGTGTTCTGCTGGTTGTTCTTGGCCGTCAGGGTGTAGGTCAGCCGGTCTCCCGACTGGTTGCCGTCGGTGCGGTCGCCGTTGACCACCCCTTTGCCCAGTTCGGGCTGCACCCTGTCCACCCGCACGAACTCCACCACCACGCTGTGGTTTTGTCGAATGTCGGCAAAGGCGTGGCTGCCGGAGGTCTTGCCGGCGTACTCGGGGCGCTCCTGTCCATCCACCGTCACCCGGTAGACCTCGTACCCCTCGGCCGCCTGCCAGTCCACCTGGTGATCGCTGCCGCCCTCCAGCACGGCGGAGCCGGTGATGGTCCCCTTCACCCGGTCAATGGCCGTATCCACCCGGTAGAGGGGGTCGGCGTCCGGGTCGGAGGACCCGCCGTCCCGCTCAAAGACCACCTCTACCCTGTGGTTGGCGCCGATGTTGACAAATTCGGTCTGGTCCCGCAGATCGGGCTGGACCAACCCGTCCACCCGCACCTCTTTGACCCGCCAGCCGTCCGCCGGCTGCCAGGTCACGGTGTGATTGGCCCCCTCCTTTACGGTGGTGGTGGGGGCGATGCTCCCCGCCCCCACCTGGGCGGTCTCCACCACAAAGCTGCCGCTCTCGCTGTGCTCGGGGCCCTGGCTCTCGCCGTCTTTGGCAAAGACCACCCCCACCGTGTGGTCGGCGGTGATGTTTTGCAGGGTGTGGCTGTCGGCGGTGAGCAGGTCGTCCCGCACCTGGCCGTCTACAATGACGCTGGCCAGGTGGTACCCGGGCGCCGGCTCCCAGCCCACCGTGAAGCTGCCCCCGTCGGCCACTGTGCCGCCGGAGGTGATGGTCCCCAGCCCGCCGACGACCTGGGTGCTCACCCGGTGCAGGTCGGGCTGTGCGCCGCTGTCGGCGGCAAAGTAGACCTCCACCGTGTGGTCGCGCCCAATGTTCGGGAAGCTGGCCGAGGTGGCGGCGCTCTCCACCCCGTCAATGACGACCCTGTCCACCCGGTATCCGCTGGGCACCGCCCACCCCACACTGTGGTCCGCCCCCTTGGGCAGGATGGTGGTGGGGGTCATGTTGGCCGCCGTTGCGTCCTCCAGGCCGTACACCGCGGTGGCCACCGTGTACTGCTCCTTCTTCTCCGGCTGGCTGCCGCCCGCCTTCTCCAGCGCCACCTCGATGAGGTAGTTCTGGTCGATGCCAGTGACCGCGAACCCGCCGGCCTCCAGCAGGTCGTCCCGGGCGACACCGTTGACCAGCACGCCCACCACCCGGTAGCCCTCCGGCACCGTCCAGCTCACCGGGTAGTCGCTGCCCGGATCGAGGGAGCCGTTGCCCCCGGTGATGGTGGCCCCGCAGTCCCCGGTGATGGAGGTCTGCACGCTGAAGGTCCCCGCAGGGGCCTCGTACTTCGCCTTGACAAAGGTCACATGGACGGTGTGGTCTTCCTGGATCTGCTCAAAGGGGTAGACCCCCGGAGTGCCGATGACAATGCTGCCGCTGCTGCGGCCGCTGCGGTAGACTGCCCGGCGGGCGCTTTCCCCTTCGGGGTAGTAGGTCTTCTCGCTGTCGACCTTTACCTCCAGCACCGTCCAGCCCTCTTCGGCCGACCACTCCACCGTGTAGTTTTCGCCCTTCTTCACGACCTTCGACTCCGAGATGCTGCCGCCCCCCTCTTTGGAGGTGTCCACCCGGATCAGCTCATCTTCGGGCACAGTGACCACGCCGGTCTGCTCCTTGCCGCCCAGCTTCACCACCACCCGGTAGTCCTGTTGGATATTGGTCAGCTCGGCGCTGCCGACAGCGCTGTCCACCGCAAAGCTGTTGACCTGGTTGCCCTGGGCATCATAGACCGTGACCGACTTGACCTCGTAGTTTTTGCTGTCGCCCAGCACCGTCTTCACCGCATAGTCGCCGCCCGTCGGCACCCAGGCCGAGGGGGTGATGCTCCCCGGGCCGCCCACCAACTCGGTGGTCACGCGGTAGGACAGGGGGGCCGCATCCTCCTTGACCAGTTCCACCTCCACCCGGTGGTTGTTTTCGACCCGAGCAAAGGTCACGCCGTCCCTGCCCACCAGGTCGGGCCGGTTGGCCCCGTCTATCCGCACCGATTTGACGCGGTAGCCGGGTGCCACCTCCCAGCGCACCTGGTAGTTCTCCGTCTCGGGGCTGTCCTTTTGCAGCCGGCGGCTGGGGGTGATGGAGCTGGCGTTCCCGCCGCCGATGAGCATGGTGTCCACGTTGTAGTACACCTGCTCCTCCGCGCTGTTCTCCCGCTCAAACTCCACAAACACGTGGTGGTCTGTGCCGATGGCGGGGATGGTCAGTCTGCCGCTGCCGTCGGGCTGCAGCAGCACGTCGTCCAGCCACACCCCCTTGACCCGGTAGCCGGCCGCCGGCTGCCAGGTCACGGTCACGTCGCTCCCCTCTTCAAAGGGGCTGACCGCGCCGCCGTTTGCCTCGGCGCGCACCTCGCCCTCGCCGCGCTGGCCCAGGGTCACCTGCCAGGTCTTGACCCACTTGGCGTACAGCTCCACCGGCTCTGTCGGCATCGTCTCAAAGACGGTGTCCCGGGTCACGGCGCTGCCGCTGCCCTCGGCGTTTTCATACCAGCCTTTAAAGGCGTAACCCGCGCGGGAGAGGCCGTCCACAAAGCCGGCCGGTTTGCCGTCGCCGGTGAGAAGGGTGCTGGTCTTGTCGCCGCTGCCGTCGTTGCGGTAAAAGTTCACCTGCCGCGCGCTCACATTGATCTTCAGCAGCAGGTCCCCGCTCACATTGCCCGACCAGTCCACCGCAAAGGCGTGCAGGTAGTAGGTCTCCCCCGGCACCAGCTGGGCGGTGGTGTAGTCCACCTTGTCGCCCGCGTTGGAGGCCCGGAGCAGGTTGTCCTCGGTCACGGTGGGTTTGGCCGCCGCAGCGCTGCTCTTGTCCACCCCGGTGACCACATACCCCTTCAGGCCGGAGAGGGCCGTCTGCCGAAAGACAGAGGGGTCGGTGGGATCGGTGGCGCTGCTGGACCAGATCTCCTGGTATTCGCTCATATCGGCAAGGGTGGCTTGGGGAATGCCCTGGATGCGATAGGCGTAGTCTGTTCCTTTGTCCTCCGCCCCGCTGAGGGAGATGGTAGCGGTATAGCTCTTCAGGTCATCACTTGGAATAATGGCACCGATGGCGCTTTTATCCGGCTTGGTTGGGGCGGCGTCATCGGTAAAGGAGATGTCCTTTGTCTGCGTGTTGTCGGTGGATTGGGCCAGATAGATCAGCGTATTGGCGAACACCTTGCACTCGTCGTCAGTGACCCCGGTACTGCTGTGGCCGGTCTGGATCATCGCCGTGTTGCCGTTTGTCACCAAGTAGTAGTTGTCGGTAGAGGCAGTTGAGCCCGGGGTGATCTCTGTCCCCAGGACCTTCCCGCTGTCGTCTGCCAGCTGCATCCACACCGTATTTTTGGGTGAACCGCCACTGTCTCCTCCGGCTGTCTGCCCCAGCATGTGGGTCTGGGGGATCGTGAGCAACGCCTGCTCCAAATTCCAAGGGCGGCTGGTCAAAAAGCCGGTATTGACAACCTTTACCTTGGTGGAGAGGTAAGTTGTCGCTTGATTCGCCATGCTGATATTGAGAAAATCCGGTTCTGCGAAGCGCTTAAAGTAGCTGCGCGCACTGACGCCATCCCATTGCGTAAGGGTGTCATGGCCAAACATCAGGCCACCGCCGGCCTTTGAGAATGCCTCTGTCGCGTTGCGAGACGATTCTGTCAGGTCCTGCTTGTTATTTGCATCCCAGGTGCCAAACATGATGACATCGTATTGATAATCGGTCTTCGTTTCGTTGGTCACCGGGTCTGTTTTCAAAGTTTTTTCCGCATTTGCGTTAAAGTCGCCAATATAGACCGGGTAGACATCTATGATCCCTTTGCCGATGGTCGTCGATTTCCCGCTATAGTCTTTGACTGGCCGAGCCATCCAGTTTTTCAGCTGGTCGCGATTCTCCACCGTGTTGTTGGGATAGACATTGAGCACCCGGACCTTGGCCACAGCGCTGTCTACATCCACTGCAGAACGGCTTTCCCACCTGCTCCAGCTGCCGTTTTCCGCCTTTTTCGACTGCCACAGCTTGTACTTATACGGCTTGGCAGGGTCGGGCATCAACTCCGGCCTAAGAGGGTTTTGATAGGGGAAAGACCACTCCAGCTTCTGCGACAGCTTTCCGTCGCTGCCTACCGTGTAGTAGCCGTCCAGATTGATTTTTCCCTTTTCATACTGGGGCGGCTGGTATCCCTCCGGCGCGTCGCCCGCCTCTCCCGTCGATGTATCGCCATCAGCCGCCATTGCGGTCACCGGCATCAACGGCATAAAGAGAGAGAGGACCAGCGCCAGGGCAATGCCAATGGATACTGTGCGTTTTTTCATCTTTTACACCTCTCCAAAAATCTTTTAGAAAATTATGGTTTTTCGTTCGATTTTGTCTTTTGTATACATATGACAAAAAAGCCAACTTGCAATAGGCAAGTTGGCCAAAATTATATGCAAATTTAGTGCAATTAAAAAAGACTTTTCGCGAACGAAAAATCATACTAAACTTTATCTATTATTTTAGCACCATCCTGGGAATTGTCAAGATTCTGTCACATTTCTTATCTGTTTTCCCCTGTTTTTAATACTGTAACAAGGGCCTTTATCCCTTTCGTTTTTCTCCCTTTTTCTCTTCCCCCTTCTCCCAACAGAAAAAGAGGGCGTTTTCAACCGTACAAGGGCCACCTTTTGACACCCCTCGATGCCAGCCCGCTTCGCCCCATTAACAAAGTGGGGACCCTCCCGTTTCTCGCCGTCCCCCGGACACCCCTGTTTCCCAGTCGAAAAAGCGGCCCGCCAAAACCTATATGAGGGGGCAAAACGGCTTTGGCCAGCCCCTTTCCCCTTGCCGGTCTCCTTTTCCCGTCGGCCGCCGCTGGGCAGGGCACACCCCTCGCCGCTCCCGGGCTGACAGGGAACAAAAAAGCGCCGCCCAACTGGGCGGCGCCGGAGAGATCGTCCCTCCCTATTCCGATTGGTAGCCAAAGGTGCAGGGGCGCACCGTCCTGTTCAGGGGGGCGAAGCTGTATCCCTGGGCTTGCAGCCGCTGGATGATCTGGGGCAGGGCCTGCACCGTCTGGGTCTTGTTCGCGCTGTCGTGAAGGAGGACGATGCCCCGCTTTTCGGGCATTCCTCCCACCACCCGGTCGGCAATGGTGGCGGCGGTGGCCCCCCTCATGGTGTCCCCGCTGCCCACATTCCAGTCGTAGTAGACAAAGCCCCGGCGCAGCATCTCCGCAATGATTTCCTGGTAGAGGTCCATGTTGTAGGCGTTGACACTCCCCCCGGGGAAGCGGAAGAGGTCCGGTCGCACCCCGGTGACCTCGTAAATCTGCTGATACATCTGGTCGAAGTCGTCCAGGTAGCTGTCCACCGACTGGTAGACCTTTCTATAATCGTGGCTGGCGGAGTGAACGCCGATGGTGTGTCCTCGGGCCACGATCTCGCGGTACAGCTCCTTGGACGCCTCGTCGTCGCGGTAGACCACAAAGAAGGTCGCCTTCACCCCGTACTGGTCCAGGACGTCCAAAATCTCCCCCGTGCGCTGGGTGGGCCCGTCGTCAAAGGTGAGATAGACCGTCTTTTCCCGGTCGGGGGCAAAGGCAAAGTCCCGCTCCTCGGCGTAGAGGGCGGGGTGGGCGGTTTGGTAGGCAATCCCCTCTTCCCCGGCGGCCACCCCATCCGGCAGCACCATCTGCACCGGGGCCAGGGCCTGCTCCTGCTCCACCGAAACCGGCGCTGCGCTTTTCAGTTGGCGGTTTTCCACCCCCCAAAAGACCGCCAGTCCGGTGGAGAGGAGCAGCTCCCCCAGCACCATCCCGACAATCAGATGCCGGTAAAAGCGCACGCTGCCCAGATATTTTGAAGCCCGCTTTTCTCTCTCCATCGCCGTTTCCCCGCCGGGCCCCTAAAATGCAGTGTCTTGCAGACCACCGGTGACCTCTACACTGCCCTGCAGCACCGCGCCCTCGGCAATGGAGAGCCGGTGTGCCCGCAGGTCGCCGATGAGCACAGCCGAACTGCCCAGCACGGCCGTCCCCTCGACTTGCAGGTTGCCCTTGATCTTGCCCGCCAGCTCCAAACTCTCCGGCAGCCAGGTCGCCGCTCACCACCGCCTGGGCGTCTATGCGCACTGCGCCACTGGATTGAACATTGCCCAGCACCTTGGCCCCCTGCAGCTGCAATTCACCACACTGCACGTCGCCCTCAACCCCGCCGCTGATGAGCAGACTGCCCCGCCCGGCGACGCTGCCCTTGATGCGGCCCCGAATTTGCAGGGGAGAATCGGTGTACACCTTCCCCTCGACGGTCATCTCCTCGGCAATCACCGAGCCGCCCCGCCCTGTCCAGGCGGGGATCTCCACCTGCAGGCTCTGGGGTCGCTCCACCGGCGGTAGCGGCCTTTCCGCCTCCACCGCGGCAGTCAACGGCTGCTCTGCTATGTCCTCCTGCGCGGGGTCGCTATTCCTGCCGTTGAGCAGTTCCGCCATGGCCTGCTTAAAATTGTTCTGCTGCTTTCCCATCGTCTCTTCCTCCACTCGGCATTGCCCGTGCGGCAATGCCTACTCCTCGCTCCCGCCCGTCTCAGGCGCTGTTTCCACAGGCGATTCCTCGTCTTCTACGGGCTCTCGCTCTCCCTGCCGAAGCGGCTCCGGCTCTTCGGCCAGGCCCCGCACCTCGAGGCGACCCTTGAGGGCGGCCCCTTCGGCAATCGAGACGGCCCCCGCCGAAATATCTCCCTGCACAGAGGCCGTTCCCCCCATGAGCAGGGTCTTCTCCACCTGCAAATTCCCCTCAACACTGCCGGACATCTCGATGCGCTGCGCGGAGAGGTCGCCGGTGACTTCGGTCTCCCAGTCCATCTGGATACTCCCAGCCGTTTTGACGTCGCCGTGAATAGAGGCGCTGGAAAGTAGGATCTCGCAGCCGCTCACATCCCCTTCAACGCTGCCGCTGACGACGACCCGGCTCTCTGCCAGCAGGTCGCCCTTGATACGGCCCATCAGCCGCACCGGTGAAGAGGTGCGCACCGTGCCCTCGATCAGCACGTCCTCCATCAGTACGGAGCCCTCTCCTGCACCTGTTTCCCACTGGTCGCCTGCGAAATCTCTGTTCTTTTGCTCCATCGCCATCTTCTCCTCCTCCAACTCCTGCTCTGTATGCCACCAATGGCCGTTCTATCACCGTTCCCGGGCAGGGGTTCCGCTGTTCCCCTTTCGACACCTTACCCGCCCTGCTTTGCAAATAAACCACCAGCGCCGCGCCACCCGCCACAAAGGAATGCTTTTTCATCAATCGCCCTGCGCTCCGGAGCAGGTCGCTTGCGGTCGTCAAAACTCTCTGTTAAAACACTACTATCGCCCAATTGCTTAACTGGAATATAAATAATAATACCAATTCATGCACTTTTTGTAAAGCGAATTTCATTCAAAATAGCCAATGTTGTCGAATATTGAAGGAACTTGTGATTCTTCTCTCCGCCAATTCGCTCTTTTCTGCTCTTCTCCTTCTATCCCTCGCCAGGACACTCCCTATGTTCGGCGATACACACAATGACTGGCCGCTCTACAACTGCCTCTCTTCCCCAGTTCTGGTTGGTCCCCACCCCAAAACCACTTACCCATCGAGTGACGGTTTTCCCCTTCTCTTTCGCTCCCCCCTTCAGGCAACATGGGGATGTCGCATCAAAAAAGGGCGATAAATCAGCCTTTCTCCTGTTGCAAAAAAGGGGGTCCTTTAGGCAAAAAGCGGCGCTATCCTCTTTTTCCCCATATCGCCGTAAAACCATTCTCTTTATAAGGAAGGAGCTGGAGCAACAGAAACAGTTATCCTGCTTATCGGTCGACATTTGAGAGAGAACTTGTCCCTCTGCCGGAGGGGGCTCTATCGCGCAGGGGAAGGGTCCATTCTTCCCTCTAAAAAACTCCGATCCTCTGCCGCCCTGTCGCTGCTCTCTTGAGTCGGGCTCTCCGCTGCGTCTGGGGCTTGAGAAAGTCCTAAAAAGACATAATACCGGCAAGCCCTTCAAGAAGCACTGGAAATCCTTCCACTCGTGTCGCTTGCCCCCTGCACCGCAGCCCGCGAACAGGCATGATGCGCTGGGAAGATATTTCGATATAGTGAGGTTTCTCCTCATTTCTCGCTTCGCTTGATGCTTGAACTCAAGATCTCTTTGCTCTCTCTGGCCCGAAATGATAAATTCCGGTTAGATAAAATATATCAAGACAGCAAAAAAGACCATCCTTTGGGGCACCCTCCGTAAGGAAGGTGCCCCAAGGTCGCTCTTGTAATTGAATTAAATATTGATTGTTTTGGACGGTGCAGCCATTGGTTACGCCGTCTTTGCTTTGTTTATCTTCCGTTTGGCAAGGTGTTCCTGAAAGGCTTCTTCCATTTCTTCAGGGGTAAGCCCTCGTATCACATCAACGCCGTTGTAATAGATGTCCATTAGCTGATAACGCTTTCCGTCAAGGTATCTCCGTTCGTGTATCACAATCTTTTCAATGAATTCGTGTACCAGTTCGGGAGTAAGCTTGGTTGGCTGCGTAATCTGTTTTACCTTGTCAATAAAACGCTGTAAGCCTTCAGACTTGTCCGTTTCGGTTTCAAGGTACGCCTGCATATCGGGTATTGCTTCTTTGAGATTTTTCTGTTCTTCCTCATACGCCATTGACATTGTGGCAAAGCGTTCATCGGAAAGTTTGCCCATTGCATTGTCCTCGTAAATCTTCTGAATCAGCAAATCAATATCCTTGATACGCTTCTCGGCTTTGGTAAGTTCTCTGCGTTTTTCGGACAGTTCCTTTTGCTTTTCCTCTCCGTAGCATTTCATCTGCTGTTTGGCGAACTCTTTCTCATAAGCCTGAACATAACGAAATACTCGCCGCATATTCTCAAGAACATTTTCCTCAACCACTTTTTCTCGGATATAGTGTGCAGAACACACTTCGGAATTTTTACGATAGGAAGAGCAGAAGAAATAGGCTTGTTCCCGCTTGTAATTGTTTGTTACGCTGTAATACAGCTTTTCTCCACAATCGGCACAGTAGAGAAGTCCCGAAAACATACTGACAATTCCGCTTTTTGTCGGCCTCCGGCGGTGCTGCCTGAGTTCCTGCACAAGCTCAAAGGTTTCACGGTCGATAATGGCAGGGTGCGTGTTCGGGAAGATCTGCCATTCCTCCTGCGGTCTTTCAATCTTCTTTTTGTTCTTGAAAGATTTTGTTGTACTTCGGAAGTTTACCGTATCGCCACAATACTCTTGTTTGGAAAGAATACTCGCAACCGTATCCGAACACCAGTTGAATTGTCTTGCAGGCGGATTGCCGCAGTTTCTTCCGATACTGTTCCAATATTCGGTTGGCGTTAATATCTTATCCGATTTCAGTCTTTTTGCTATCTGCGTCGGTCCTAAGCCTGAAACGCACATTTCAAAGATTTGTCTGACAATCTTTGCGGCAGGCTCGTCTATCAGCCATTCCTTTGAGGTTTCGGGATTTTTCATATACCCGAAAGGCGGATTGGTAGTAAGCGGTATGCCCGCCATTCCCTTATTCTTGAAAACATTGCGTACCTTTTGGCTTGTGTTCTTTGCGTGCCATTCGTTGAATAAGTCTTGCATAGGAACAATGTCGCTTAGTCCTTTTGCGGTATCAATATTATCCATAATGGCAATATATCGAATACCCAATCGGTCAAATTCTTCTTCCAAAAGCTGACCGACAATCAAGCGGTTTCGTCCCAATCTCGAATGGTCTTTGACGATAAGATTAGCAATCAATCCTTGTTCCGCAAGCTCCATAATCTCCGTGAAAGCCGGTCTTGTGAAAGTTACACCCGACCAACCGTCGTCAATAAATACACGAGTATTTTTGAATCCGTTCTCCTTTGCGTACTTTTCAAGGATAGACTGCTGATTTTTAATACTGCCCGATAGTCCGTCCTGTTCATCGTCACGGGACAGACGACAGTAGAGAGCAGTAATTTTTACTGACTGTTTGCTCATATTTCTCCTTTCCACAGCCAGATATGATATGAATTGTAGGATATTGTTATCATACCATATCTTCCGCTAAACTTCAACACTTTAAAGTGATAGCCTGATTTTTTCTCATCTCTTTATCATAATTCTTCGCAGCTTTTCTTCAAAGCTTTCGCTTGCAGTTTCATCAAAAAACGCTCTGACGATATATACCGTACCGTCAATTTCATTCGTAAACTTTAAGGGTTCGGGATAGATGGACTGTTCAAACCAAGCAAGCCGTTCTTCCTTTGTCATTTGGGCGAGTTTATCGGTAATATTATCAATTGCCTCCTGCAATTCATCAGTTTCTTGAATTGGATTTCCATTTTCGTCAATATAGATCATCGTGCGTCACGCTCCTTTCGCTGTGATTTTTTATGCTGTTGTTCTTCTTTCGCTCTGTATTCATTGGCATAGAGAAGATCCGTTTTTTCTTGAATTTTTACCGACCGATCCTCTATGCCTTTGTTCAGTTTCAAGCGCTTTCGCAGAGAAGTAATCTGTTCCGTAACCTTTGCTTTTTCTTCTCTCAAAATCTTTTTTTCGGCTGGTAAGGCTCTGCGGATTTTGTTTTGCAGCTTGGTGCGGTAAGCGGTCAGCTTGTCCATTTCTCCTTGCAGCTTTTCTCTGTCGGCATATAGATCTTCAAGAGTTTCGATTCCGTATTTGCTCATATACCGTACCTGATTGGACAACTCGTCCAGCTTCCGAAGCTCCTCTTTGAGATAGGGGCTTGTGGGGCGGTAGGTGGTTTTCTTCGGGAGAACGCCGAGCAGATAGCAGTAGTGCAGATACAGCCGGTAGATATGGCTCGTCTTTTGAAACGGCTTGAACCAGTCCCGCAGGCTCTTCGGCATTTGGGGCGGATAGGTGATTGCCGCCCTGCGGTTTCCGAAGGAAGCGTAAGCGCCCATTGTCCTTTGGATATGTTCGGGCGTCCATCTTTCATCCAGCGTGTCCAGCATTGTAAAATGCTCATACTGCGGCAATCGTATCTTCCAATGCTTTCCTGTGAAGTCGGTAATATATCCTTTCCGCCGCAAATACTCCTCCATATAGTAGGGACGGCGGCTGAAATTGATGGCTTCTTTTACATCTTCACGGTAAACATTGTATCTTGTCGGCCTGCCGCTTTTCTCATCCAGCCATACCTGCCTTGATGGTGCTTTATGCGGTTTTTCGATAACCGACAAGCCGTGCTCCCGGCAGATTCGGTCGGATGCTTCACGGAGTTTTCTCTGCTCTGTTTTGGAATAGTTGTATTTCCTGCCGTCTAAGAAGGAAACCGAATTGAAGCAGAAATGATTGTGCAGATGGTCTTTGTCAAGGTGGGTAGTGACGATGATCTGATACTGTTCTCCCCACATTTCCTTTGCCAACTGTAAACCGATTTCATGTGCCTGTTCGGGTGTAACTTCGCCGGGCTTGAAGCTTTGATAACCGTGCCAGGCGATATATCCGTTTTCTTTGCCGTACTGCCTTTTCGTTAAAATCATCTGCTGCAAGGCAATCTCTTTTAAGCAGTTGATGGCAGAAACATACTCGCCGTTTTCTGTTGCTTCGGGTCGGCTGACATAGGAAAAGACATTATAGAAATCCTGCAAGTCCTTGTCCTTTGCTACAGTCTTTTCAGGATTTTCCACATAGGCAATCAAGTCTTTCAGTCTGCCTTTGATATGCCAAAGTGAAGTGGTTGCCATTATCCCACCTCCTGTAAATCGAGGATCAAACACTCAATTTCCTTGCAGATTTCCAAAGCAGAAGGCTCGAATTTTGCACAGCTTTTGAAACTGTTATGGACTGCGTAGAGTGCTTCAAGCACTTCCCAAAACTCTTTTTTGGGTTGTGGTTTGGGCGCTTTGCCTTTGCAAAGCTGCCTTATGAACTCGGACTGCGATAATCCGCACAGGTTAGAGCAATACTCTAATTTCTGTTTTTCTTCTTCGGTCAGTCTTACTGTTATGACCTTTTTATCACTTTGTTTCTTGCTCAAAATATATCATCTCCATTCTTGTGTTTTAACTTTGTAAAGGGGTATTCAGGGGTGCGGGTGTCCGGTGGACACCTCTAAGCGAAGCTTAGAAGCACCGACCGAGCCGGCAGGCGAGACTTTCCCCTGAGTTAAGTCCACACGCCTTTAGGCTGTGGATGGATTTTGGTATCAAAATCCGATGCTCGTTACTGTTGTGGACACACTTTCTCTCCTGTTTTCGCCGGTCTGCCTGAATGTCGTTTTTCTGTCCCTGCCCCGGAGTTTCACCGCAGCGTTGCTGTGCTCGCTCCTATCAAAAAGAGGTCGTCGCACAGTCATATCCCATCCAGCCGGTCATTAAGTTGTAACCGGCTTTCGGGCAACAAAAAAGCCGGCACACAAATGCGTACCGACTACCCGCAAAAAGGATAGACCTATCCCTTGCGGTGTGGCTTCACATTCATGTAACCGGCTTTGTAATTCAAAGTCGAAACTGTCATTTACGCTTGACCACTGCCGACAGTTTAGGGCAGTTCTGGAAGCGGCGGTATTTTCTTGACGATGGTAATCGTCTGCATACCCGCTGGCGTTGTCCGGCTTGCAGCCGTTCTCTCAATAAAATCTGTGAAAATATATTCAGTTGTAGGACATATAAACTGTCACTTTATATTATATAGAACAAATGTTTGCTTGTCAAGATTTTTCTCGTAAGCTGTATACAAAAAATCGTCCTGTGAAGTTTTCACAGGACGATTTCATCATTGATTATCTGCTGTATTTTCTCTTGCGGCTGTAAAGAACGGTGCCGGTCAGGGCAGTACCCGCAGCCAGCATTACCGCAATCCAAAGGGCGATATTGCTGTTGTCGCCGGTCTGCGGTAATTGGGTATCATCGCCTGTTGCTGGGATTTCCACCGACGCTTTTGCGTAGCCACAAACAGTACATTCTTCGTGTTTGGCGCCCGCCTGTGTAGCTGTTGCTTCTTTGTCGATTACCCATTCAAAGCTGTGCGCTACATTGTTCAGCTTCTCCCCACACACACAAAGTTTCCAGTGATTATTTTCGTCATACTGCCAATCTCCCTGTTGTGCCACACAGGTATGCTCACCGATTGTAACCGTTGCTGCGGCAGAGGCAAGGACAGTACCGTTTGCCTTTACACGGACTTCGTAAGTACCATTTACAAGTCCTGTTACTTCTGTATCTGTAATTTCGGTCCAGTCGGAAGCTGTGGACCGCCTGTACTCCATTGTGTTGTCAACATTTGTGATAGTACCGTCATTCTGGGCGGTAGTTGTGCAGTCTGTCGCATCGATTCCCGCAGGCGTCGCCGCCTGTGTCACATCAATGATTTGTGCCTCGGAATCAGCTGTCGTTGTGCCGTCGCCTTTTTTGACGACTTGAATATCCTTGTCCGCTGTCACACCGGTGATATCCATCGTTGTGCCGGTGATATCCGTCCAGCTTTCGCCGCCGTCCGTGCTGTATTTCATTGTAGTATCAACATTAGACAGTGTGCCGCCGTTGTCGCCAGTTGCGGTAAAGGTGGCGTTCGGTGCTGTTTCCTTTGACAGGACAGTCAGAGAAATATCCTCAAATGCGCTGGCATAATCGGTCATGTAATCTCCGTTGCACTGCTCGGAAAACACTTTCAAAGTATAGTTCCCGGCAGCAAGTCCGGACGGAATATTGAGCGTCGCTGTGCCGCTTGCGCTGTTCTGGGCGATGTTGCCGTAGTAGAGGACATTGCCGTTGCTGTCGCAGAGCAGGACGGAGACATATTCGTTTGCGCCCGTCTGCGCACCGGAGTATGTAATCTTCACGCTTTCGCCCGCCGAAGCGGAAATGCTCGTCTGCCCGTTCATATTTACTGAAAAACTGCGGCCACCGTCCAGAAGCGTCAGCTTCCATTCATTACCGGCATAGTCGGAAACAGTGGAAAGCGTACCCACAGTGCCGGAAGATTTGCCGCCTGCGGCAGCTGAGGTAAAGAGAACGGATGACAGATCCAAGTTGAAAGCAGGACGCACCGCAGCTGTCTTATTGTTCACCGGGTTGCCTTCGTAAACACCGCCGCCATCCTCTTCGATAAAAGCCGCCATTGAATTATTAGAGCCGGGAGAGCGCAGCCACCACCAGTCACCTTCGTCGGCTCCATTCATACCAGATCCTAATTTTCCGCCAGCCGCCACATATTCCGTGTTGGTAGAGAAGCGGCTCGTAGAGTATCCTGGGAAATATTCCTTTATATTGTCTGTATCATTGATCGACAAAAGGAAGATGCGATCGACGGTGTCATCACCGCCCTCACCGTCTGTTCCGTAATCCTCATCTTTGTTATCGTAGTTGACAACCGTTGTTTCCACAATAGCGTTTTGCTCTTTGTCAGAAAAAGCGTCATCTAAGAAATTATCATTGGTATAATCAATCCCGCTGCTGCCACCGGAATTTTGCGTCGTGTCGTAGCCATTGAGCCAGGAACGCATCGTGCTGGTTTTCCAGGTTACGTTTTCATTCTCCGTGTGATACTGGAACACGTCAAAGTTCTGGTCGGAAAGCAGGAACAGCTGCCCGTTTGCGTTGGACAGCACACGCCATTTAATGGGGTCGGTGTTATAGCCGCCGCTTCCGTTGCTGCTCTGCTGATATGTACCAAAATAAATATTGTCCGCCTGCTTTCCGCCGATGTTTGCGGCAATTCCGCTATCCACAAGCTGGATAGCCTTTCCTGTGTCTGTTCCTGTCGCAAGTGCCACGGTGGGTATAAGACCCGCCACAAGACAGAGGGCAAGCAGTAAACTTAGTATTCTCCTTTTTAATTTCATTGCTTTCTCTCCTTCGTTTTACTTTTTTACAAACAGCTTGATAGATATCCCGTGCTAAAAAAGAGCTTTCCAAAAGCCATCTTTGTCAAGCTTCTTTCCGAATATAATTTCATGTATATAATTTACCACAAAGCCGGCTGATTTTCAATACTTTTTTGGGAAAAGATAGGATATACTATCAATAATTCAAAGCTTTTTTATGGAAGCCGTCTAGCCTACTGCGTAGACATTTAGAGGTCAAAAAACCTGATTTTAAGCCGCTTCAGGGGCGTAAACATTTGAGGGGCAAGGTTGTTTGTACCTTACCCCTCGTTTTTTGCGTTTAAAAGCGCTACGGACTCATTTTTTCAGCTTTATCATAATCTCGTCCACAAGGTCTGTATATCTTCCCTGTGCAATCAGCTTATTACGGCAGGCAAGCAGAATATTGAAAATGTACCGTCTTTCTTCTACCGTTAAATAGGTGTGGTATTTCTTTTTCCTCATACGAAGATCACCTCGGCGTTAACGGTTTCTGTAACCGCCGACCGCAGGGCGTTCATTCTGCGTATCCACTCCATCTGATTACCGGCTTTCAGTGTTTCGGTAATGCCTTCAAGTTCTGCTCTCTGCTTCATAAGACGGTCAAACAGTCTCTGCGCCTGTTCTTCAACATCGGCAAGGTAGGATTGCAGCTTGCCGCTTGTTAAAAGGCTGGTATAAAGTGCCTTTTTATGCTCACGGATATACCGCAAATACCGCTGTCCCCATATGCCGATGTGCCGTTCTTCTTTTTGGGCGGGTAATGTGAGATCAGGAAGATAATAATCGCCTTGTAAGGTATAGCTGATACCTGTTTGCTCGTTATAAATATTCTTTTGCATAATCACGCCTCCTTGCAGATCACTTTAAACTTCTTTTTCTTTGCGTTTATGATTTTAAGCAAAATTTCGTCAACTGCTTCTGTGTATCTTCCGTCAGCAATCAAACGGTTTCTTAATTCGTTCAGGCTGTTAATAATCATTCTACGCTCATATTCCTCAAGCACTATGTAATATTTTTCTTTCATCACTGTCACTCCCTCAATAAATCTTCAAAAGGGGGTTCGGAAGTGACGAAAGTATCAAGCATAAATTTAGCTCCTAAGCGAAATCCCATAATAAAACTGTCTAAATTAGATTCTCCGTTAACAATGCTCCAAGCGTTTACATAGTCGAGAAATTGCTTTTTGTTTTTATCAGATAGCGCTGTTGTCAAAAAATCTTCATTCGTCATCAGGATTTTCATTTGTTTTTGAACAGCCTTATTTTGTTTTGTGCTTCTCGCTTGCGGCTCGATGTTTCCGTAGTAAAATTCTTCAATAAAGTTTTTCATTATGTAATCCTCCGTTACGATTCAATTATCCCACTAATTCAATCAAACTGGCTGACTACAAAAGCATAAGGGAGACAACTTCCTTACGAAGTGTCTCCCTTCGGATGGTCTTTTTTGTGTTGGCATCGCCCTATTTTCCCAGGCAGCTTCCCGCCAAGTATCTTCAGCGCTGCGTAGCTTAACTTCCGTGTTCGGGATGGGAACGGGTGGATCCTACGCGCCATCAACACCAACTGTGCTGCAAAAATACAGCTTGAAAACTGAATAAAGGGGAATAGACTGAATGAGAACTGCTTCACAAGGTCAAGCCCTCGA
>NZ_WWVY01000002.1:0-18101 GCF_009876955.1 Bittarella massiliensis (ex Durand et al. 2017)
GGCCGGAGCAGGGGCAGCGGCAGGGGCCGGAGCGGGGGCCGCCACGGGGGCGGCGCCGGCGGCCAGCTCTTCCACAGCCACGTCGTAAGCGGTGCCGTTGACAGTTATGTTAAATCTTTTCATGGTGATACTCCTCCTCTATGTTGTTACAGCGGCATGTTGCCATGTTTTTTGGGCAGTTTGGCGACCCGCTTGCCCGCCAGCATCTCGGCGGCGCGGATCAGGGTGGCGCGGGTCTCGGCCGGGTCGATCACGCAGTCCACGTGACCCTTTGCCGCCGCCTCAAAGGCGGAGGCGGTGGTGTCGATGTAGGCCTGCACTCTGGCGACCCGCTCGGCCACCGGGTCGGCGGCCGCCTTGATTTCCTCGCCGCAGAGGATGTTCACCGCGGCCTCGGGGGCCAGGGTGGAGATGACGGCGGAGGGCCAGGCGACGGTCAGATCGGCGGAGGCGTTTTTGCCGGCCAGGGCCACATAGGCGGCGCCGTAGGCCTCGCCGGTGATGACGGCGATCTTCGGGCAGGTGGCCTCGGCGTAGACGTGGGCCAGGCGGGCCGCGTCGCGGATGCCGCCGGCCAGCTCGTCGGAGGAGCTCTCTTTAAAGCCCTTGCAGTTGAGCAGGGTGATGACCGGGATGGCGAAGCTGTCGCAGATGGAGACAAAACGGGCGATGCGGGCGCTGGCGCCCTTGCACAGCCGCTGGTCGCCGCCCACGGTGGCCACCACGCCCACGGCCTGTCCGGCCAGGGTGGCCAGGGCGGTCACGGCGTTGGGGGCGTTCTCCAAGAAGGTGACGTTCCCCTCGTCAAAGATGCTCTCGATGACCTCTTTGGCGTCGTAGGAGGACAGGTCCTCACAGGCGGCCCGCAGCTTCTCAGCGGCAGCGGGCTCGTCGTACTCGCAGTAGGGGGCCTCGGAGAGGTTGTTGAGGGGCAGCATGGAGACGATCTTCTTGGCCTCCTCGACGGCGGCCATGTCGTCCTCGGCCACCAGCTGCACCACCCCGCTGCGCACGGCGGCCTCGGCCTTGCCGGCGCCCTCGACCTTGTCGCCGGCGGCGCTGGAGACAAAGGGAGCAGTCAGGAAAAACTCGGCGTCTTTGGCCATGATGACCAGGTCGGCGTTGGCGGCCATCAGGGCGGAGGTGCCGGCGCAGACCCCGGCGATGACCGCGATCTGGGGGACCACGCCCGAGAGGGCGGCCGAGCGCTGCAGCATCTCCCCGTAGGCGGCGAGCACCTCGCTGTTCTCGGCGATGCAGGCGCCCTTGGAGTCGTAGATGCCCACCACGGGCACCCCCACCTTGGCGGCCATCTCATACACCTTGGCGATCTTGGCGCCGGTGGCGGCCGAGACGGCGCCGCCCGCGACCGAGCTGTCCTGCGAGAAGGCGAAGACCGAGCCGCCGTTTACCATGCCGTACCCGGTGACCACGCCCGCGCTCTCACAGCCCGCCTTGGCAAAGGCGTCCAGCTCGACAAAGCTGCCCTCGTCAAAGAGCCGGTCCAGCCGCGCATAGGCCACCGACTCCCTGTCCAATTTGCCGCTTTGCTCTGAGAGAATTTCCAGTCTGCTTTTTGGACTCATCGTTGTTCCTCCATTTCTTTTTATGTCAAGTAGCAGTGAATAGCAAAATCAAATACAGTATACAGCATTGCCGAAAAAATAACAAGGTGCCGCCCGTCAGTTTTTACAGTTTTTGCAGGTCTCGAAGAAGGCGGCAATGCCCCCGGTCTCCCCCACCCGGCAGACGGTGTAGCCCAGGGCGGCAAAGGCGGCCGCCGCCGCCTCGTCGGCGGGGCCGTAGTCCAGGTAGCCCCGGCGCTCGAAGTAGTCCAGGCAGGCGCGAAAGACCCCGTCGGCCACCGGCAGTTCGGCATAGGCGGGGGCCCCCAGCAAGACGGTGTTCCCCCGCAGGGAAAAATCGCAGGAAGCGAGTGTCCGCCCCCCTTCGGCGGCGACAAAGCGCTCCCCCGTCCGCTGGATGCGGATCACTTTTTCTCCCCCGGGCCGCTCAGGCCGGCCGCCCCCCGCAGGGCCGCCACCTCCTGTTTGGTGAGGGGGCGGTAGGTGCCGGGCTTGAGCATCCCCAGCTTGAGGGGGCCGAAGGCGGTGCGCTTGAGGCGGGCGACCTCCAGCCCCACCTCCTCGCACATCTTGCGGATCTGGCGGTTGCGCCCCTCGCGGATGACGAACTCCAGCACACAGCGGCCGGGCTGCTTGTCCAGCACCCGGATGGTGGCGGGGGCGGTCTTGCGCCCGTCGATGTAGACGCCGTCGCTCATGGCGACGATCTGCTCGTCGGACGCGTCGGGGCGGACGGTGACCCGGTAGGTCTTGGAGACCTTTTTGCTGGGGTGCATCATCAGGTTGGCGAAGGCGCCGTCGCTGGTGAAGAGCAGCAGCCCCTCGGAGTTTTTGTCCAGCCGGCCGATGGGGTAGACCCGCTCCCCCACCCCGGCCATCAAATCGGCCACGCAGCGGCGGCCCTGCTCGTCCTGCAGGGTGGTGACATAGCCCCGGGGCTTGTGCAGCATCAGGTACTGGTACTCGGCTTTGGGGGCGCCGTTCACCCGCTCCCCGTCCAGGGTGACCAGGTCTTTGCGGGGGTCGATCTTGTCCCCCAGGCGGGCGGGGTGGCCGTTGACCTTCACCCGGCCGCGCTGAATGTACTCCTCGGCCTTGCGCCGGGAGCAGACGCCCCACTGGGACATGGCTTTTTGCAGTCGTGTATCTCTAGGCATAATATCCTCCTTTGGCCATACATTTGTATTTTACCATGTTTTTGGCCGCAGCACCACGCCCTTTTGTAAAATGTCTGCGCCCAGATCCCCCTTTTCCGCTGTCTCCCCCCTTTGCCGGCACAAAAAAGAGCGGGCGCCGGGGACTTGCCGTCCCGAGCCCCCGCTCCCCTTTGGCCGCCTACACCCGGATGGGAAGGCCGTACCGGTCCCGAAAGCTGCCGGCGAAAAGGCTGACCCCGTCGATGACCCAGCCGATGCCGCACAGACCGAAGGTGAACAGGTAGAGGATCCCCATCCCCACCTTGCCGGCGTAAAACTGGTGCGCCCCCAGGTAGCCCAGCAGCAGCCAGAGAAGGATGGCCACCCACCTGCTTTTGGGGCTTGCCGCCTGCACCGGCTGCTGCACCGGCACGCGGGGCTGCGGGATCGAAAACACCGGCCTGGGCGGTGGCGTCCCCCAGCCAGGCGCCACCGGCGGGGGCGCGACCGGCTCCCGCGGGGGCAGCACCGTGCCGCAAAATTTGCAGACCCCATCCAGCCCGATCTCCGCGCCGCAGTTGTCACACTTCACACACATCTCCCCCTCTGTCCTTTTTCAGGGTCTATGATAGCACAAAACGCCCGGTTTTGCACCCCGCGGGCCCATTTCACCCACAGCCAAAACCGCCGGCAAAACAGGTGGGCGACATCGGCCCCAAAAGGGAGTCGCACCGGCGCACGGCTCAAGAGACGGTTGCACCGGGCACGCGGCCCAGGGGATGATTGCGCCGGGCGCGCGGCCCAGAGGACGGTTGCGCCGGACGCGCGGCCCAGGGGACGGTTGCGCCGGACGCGCGGCCCAGGGGACGGTTGCACCGAGCGCGCGGCCCAGGGGACGGTTGCACCGAGCGCGCGGCCCAGGGGACGGTTGCACCGAGCGCGCGGCCCAGGGGATGGTTGCACCGGACGCGCGGCCCAGGAGATGGTTGCGCCGGGTGCGCGGCCGCCGGCAAACCGGCAACCGAGAATGCCGGTCCGCGCCGCCTCTGTTCAGAGATGGGCTTTCTCTCTGCGCCTTCCTCTCCATTCAGGAAGCCTTCCGCCAGAGCCGTTTGCCCCCGGTAGTGGCGGGGGGCAGCCGCCCAAACAACAGAGGGGGGAGGGCGAAAAACGCCCTCCCCCCTTTTTTGACAGAGAAATGCCGGCAGCCGATAGCAAACGCCCTTTGGAGGCTCCCCCCAGCCGCCTGGGAGGGGGCTCTCTCCCCGCGGGGACGTCCCCCTGCCACCTGCTCAATTTTTGATGGGATAGCCGTGTTGGTCTTTAAAGGTGCCGGTGAAAAGGCTGATGCCGTCCACCAGCCAGCCGATGCTGAAAAGCCCGACGGTGAAGAAGTAGACCAGCCCCATCTTCATCTTGCCGGCGTAGAACTGGTGCCCCCCAAAGAGGCCAAAAATCAGCCAGATGACGATGGCCACCACCTTGCTTTTGTCGCTCACCTGCTGCACCACCGGCTGGTAGATGGGCTGCACCACTGGAGCGACCACCGGCGCGACCAGAGGCGGGACCGCTTCCGCCCCCGGTGCCGTCCCGTAGTAGTTGATGGTCACGTTCTGCACCGCTTCCTTCTGCGGCGCGGTATGGCCGCAGAACTTGCAGACGGTGGCCTCGCCCATCTCTGCACCGCAATTCTCGCACTTCATCTTCCGTCTCCCCCTCTAAGCTGTTCTTTTGCGACATACTTTAGCACAAAACAGCCCCGCATATCTTATGCTGACAGCATATTTTCGAGCGGAAAACGGGAAACTCTCACCGGTCCTTTTTTTGAAAGAGGCCCAGCAGCCACTGCCAAAAGCCCTTTTTGGGGGTCTCCTTGGCCGCCACCCCCTGGGAGGCGACGATCTCCACCCGCAGGGCCTCCCCCTCCCCCGCGGTGTAGAGGATCTCCCCCACCACCTGGCCCTCCGCCACCGGGGCGTAGAGGAAGGGGGGCAGGTTGACCGTCTTTTTCAGGGCGCTGCCGTCCTTCAGGAGGAGCTCTTCCAGGTCGCTCTCCACCCGCACCGACACCGTCTCCGCCGTCCCCCCGACCACGTCCAGGGTGGCCACGTAGGTGGGGTCGGTGGGCTGCCGGTCGCCGGTGCCGAAGCCGTAATCCATCAAGTCCTTGTGCACCCGCCAGTCGTCGTAGCAGTGCAGGGTGACGCAGATGAGGGTCGCCCCGTCCCGGGTGGCGGCCGAGACCAGGCAGCGGCCAGCCTTTTTGGTGAAGCCGGTCTTCATCCCCACCGCCCCCTCCATCTCCCGCAGGAGGCGGTTGGAGTTGCGCAGGTGCCAGCGGGTGCCGCTGACGGCGATGGCCGCCTCCGAGCTCCCGCAGATGGCGGCAAAGTCGGGGTTTTGCAGGGCCGCCCGCGCCAGGATGGCCATGTCGTAGGCGCTGGAGTAGTGCGCGTCGTCCGGCAGCCCCGAGGGGTTCGTAAAGTGGGTGTCCGCCATCCCCAACTGGGCGGCCTTCTCGTTCATCCGCTCCACAAACTGGTCCCCCGCCACCACCGAGGCCACGCAGGCCGCCGCGTCGTTGCCCGATTTGAGGAGCATCCCGGTCATCAGGTCCCGCAGGGTCAGCTGGTCCCCCGCCTTGAGGCCCAGCATGCTCCCCTCGGTGTTCACGTCCTCGGCTGAGACGGTGTAGAGCTGATCCAGCGGCCCGCTCTCGGCCGCCAGCAGCCCGGTCATGATTTTGGTGGTGCTGGCCATGGGGAGCTGGGCGTGGATGTCCTTGCCCGCAAACACCTCGCCGGTGTCGGCGCTCATGAGGATGTAGGCGTCGGCCTCCACCTTGGGGAGGACCGGGTCCCCCGCCCCCTTTTCCCCTTCGGCCCCCCTCGCCTCTCCCCCAAAGGAGAAGAGGAGGAGCCCCGCCAACAGCAGGGCCACCCCCCGGCGGGCGGCCTGGCGGTCCCAGGCCCGCTCCCAGCTCGCCCCCCTCCGGGGCCGTCTGTCCAGTTTTGCCGCTATCTCTCTTCTCTTCAAAAAAACCACCTGCCCATTCAAAAAATCCTATGCGGAGGGCCGTCCCGCCATGACTGCCCGGCCGCCATTTCAAATTTTTGCCGCCGGGCGCAACTCGGGGCCGATTTGCGGGAAGACTATCTCTGCACCCATGATCCGCTTTTTACTTTTGAAAGAGGGAGGAATCAACCGTGAACGATCCGCGCCAAAACCAGTGGCCGGTCGACCCGGAGGACGACGAGGCGCTCTATTTCGACATGCTGGGGGTGGCCTCCAGCACCGAGACCACCGGGCTGACCCCCACGCCCCCCATCACCGGGGCCGCGGTCCAGTCTTACAGCGAGCTCTCCGACGTCCCCCTGGCCAAAGACCGGATGCCCGAGCTGGAGGGGGAGGAAAAGTGCCCCCGCGATCCCCTCAACGGCGAGGGAGACCGCTAGCTCCAGCCGGACGGCAAAAAAAGGGACAGGCCCAATGGCCTGTCCCTTTTTGCTCTCTTTTATGGGTGCGCCGCCGCTCAAAACTCGGGGAAGCGCAGCTCCCCCTCCATGGGGGTGGGGTCGGGGGCGCCCTTTTCCGGCTGCGGCCCGCCCTTGCCGCCCTCTTTCTTGGCGGCGGCCTTGGAGACGATGCCCGAGACCCGGTCCACCACGCCGGGGACCATGTTCACCAGCCGGTCGGCGGTGGTGTCCGACTTCTTGGTGAACTCCAACAGCCGCACGTCGTCGCCGTTGACCACCAAAAAGCCCACCGGGGAGACCGAGAGGCCCGCCCCGCTGGCCCCGCCGAAGACCTGCTTGGGGGTCTTGGTGGGGAAGTCGCTCCCCCCCGAGGCAAAGCCGAGGGAGACCTTGGAGACCGGGATGATGACCCCGCTCTCCCCCACCGGGATGGGCTCGCCGATGATGGTGTTGCCGTCGATCATCTCTTTGATTTTGTTCATCGCCGTATCAATGAGGCCTTGAATGGGATGTTCGCTCATTTGTGTGCACCGCCTTTATCTTCCTTTGCGCCCGGCTTGTCCGGGGCCTTGACACCTCTATTTTGGAGCAATTTGACGGCGACTATTCCCGCCGTTATCAATAGTATAATCGGTAGCGCCCCAATTTGGAAGGACAAATCCAAAAAAAATTCCGGCTCGGAGAAGTTGGGCTCCACCTGCACCCGGTCAAACCGGCAGTCAAAGGTGTTGGCCACCAGCCCCAGGCAGGCGTGGACGATCCCCCCCACCTGGCCGTAGAGGACGGCCGTCTCGTGAGGCTCGTCGTCCCCCACCCGCAGCCGCAGGTCAAAGTGGCGCAGGTGGATGTGCCGGGTCAAAAACCGCAGCCCCGAAAGGGTGGAGCGGAGGATGTCCATCACCAGCCCAAGCTGCTGGGAGAGGGGGGTCTTCTTTCCGCCCTTCCCCTTCTTCTTGCCTTTTCCCTCGGCGGCCCGCACCTCGTCCGCCTCGGCCTGTTCGGCCTCCTCGGCATCCTTGAAGGGGTAGACGGGGAAGCGCAAAAAGAGGTAGCGGAGGGTGGCCCGCTGCTCCTCCAGGCCGATCTCCACCTGGATTTTTAAGGGGATGAGCAGCAAAACCGCCAACAGCAGGAGAAGGCCCAGGAGGATCCGCCCGATCCACACCCACACCATGGCACGTTCCCTCCTCTCCCCTTCTCCGCGGGCGGCGGCCGCAACGGCCGGTCACCGCACCCCGCCCGGGTGATGTTTGTCCCCCTTGCGGGGGCAGCGCGTCAGCTCTCGGCCGGCTCCTCCGTTTCCTCCGGTCCTTCCGCCGACTCCTCGGCGGCCAGTTCGGCAAACCGCTCCACCTGGGGCAGGTCCTCCAGGGAGCGCAGGCCGAAACAGCGCAGAAAGTTGTCGGTGGTCTTGTAGGCCATGGGCCGGCCGGGCAGGTCCAGCCGCCCCTGTTCGGCCACCAGTCCCTTCTCCACCAGGTTGACCACGGTGGAGGAGCTGTCGATCCCCCGCACCTGTTCAATGAAGGAGCGGGTCACCGGCTGGTTGTAGGCGATGATGGCCAGCACCTCGAAGGCCGCCTGGGAGAGGGGGGTGTTGCGCTTGACGTCCAGGGCGCGCTTGACCTCCTCGGAATAGGCCTTCTTGGTGGCCAGCTGGTAGCCCTCTCCCAGTTGAAGGAGGGCCAGCCCGCTGCCGGGCCGCTCGCAGTCGTCCTGTATGAGTTTGCACACGTTTTTGACGGTGGAAACCTCGATCTCCAAAATTTCGGAGAGCTTTTTGGGGCTGAGGGGCTCGGCGTAGGCGAACAAGACCGCCTCCACCGCCCCCTTGGCGTGGTTGATGTCCATTGGGGTCTCCCCTCCCTATCTCTTCTTTCCCCTCAGGGTGATGGCGCCGCTCTCGTCGTCCAGGGCGATGCGGCCGCCCTTGATGAGTTCCAGCACCGCCAGAAAGGTGGCCACGTTCTCGGTCTTTTCGTACTGGCGGCCAAAGAGGGTCTGCAGCCGCAGCCCCGCCGACTTGGTCAGCCGCCGCAGCACAAAGACGATGCGGGAGGAGACCGAGACCACCCGCTTGGCCACGATCCCCGAAAAGCTGGACTTGGGGGGCGCCTGCTTGCGCAGGATCTTCCCCCGCAGGGCCGCCAGGGCCGAGAGCAGCTCTTCGGGCTGGTGGCGACGGGTGTAGAGCAGGTCTTTGGGGGCGGGCAGCTGGTTGCGCACAAAGTGGGCCAGGGGGTCGTACTGCCCCCGCAGCTCCCCGGCGATCTGCCGGCAGATCTGGTACTCGATGAGCTGGCCCTGCAACTCGGCCTTGAGCTGCTCCCGCTCCTCCTCGTGGCGGGGGAGGAGGAGGACCGTCTTCATGTAGACCAGGCGGGAGGCCATCTCCAAAAAGTCGCCGGTGAGCTCCATGTCCAGCTGCTCGGCCCGCTCCATATAGGCGGTGTACTGGTTGACCAGCTCGGCGATGTTGATGTCGTAGAGATCCAACTTGTGCTTGGAAATCAGGTGGAGGAGCAGCTCCAGCGGCCCCTCGAATTGCGGCAGGGTAAAGTTGACTTCGGCCACCCGCTGTCCCCCTCCTCTCTCAAAATGGTCGGTCGCGTCAGACGATGGCCCGGGCGATCAGGTCGATAAAGCCGGTGAGGAAGCCCAGCCCCTTGTAGATGAAGCCGGTGAGGAACTGGATGGGCCAGTCCAAAAAGCCCAGCAGCAACAGCATCAGCACCGCCAGGGAGATGTAGGTCTGGTACTCCTGCAGCTTGTAGGTGACGTGGGCGGGCACGAAAAAGGCCAGGATGCGAAACCCATCGAAGGGGGGCACCGGCAACAGGTTGATGACGGCGATGGAGATGTTGATCTGGGCGATGAGCCCCAGCATCTGGATGAGGAAGAGGTAGAAGGCCGAGCCCAGCAGGGCGGGCACCATCAGGGCGACAAGGCTCATCACCTTTACCAGGGCGATGAGCACCAGGGCCAGCAGGACGTTGGCCATCGGCCCCGCCAGGGCGGTGAGGGCCAGCCCCTTTTTCTGGTTGCGGTAGAAGTAGGGGTTGATGGGGGTCTTGCCCCAGCCGATGCCGGTGAGCAGCATGCAGAGGCTGCCCAGGGGGTCCAGGTGGGCGATGGGGTTGAGGGTGAGGCGGCCCTGGTTCTTGGCCGTGGGGTCCCCCAGCTTATAGGAGACCAGGGCATGGCCGAACTCGTGCACCGGGATGACGGTGAAGAGGGCGATGACCCGGACGATGACCGTCACGAGAAGTTGTTGCATGAGGTGGGTGTTCCCCTTTCCGATCTTTCAAATTGCCGGGCACGCGGCCCCGTCCCGCGGGGGCGCACCTGGCCCGATGCTGTCTATTATATCGGTTTGCCGCCCAAAAAACAATAGCGGCCCCCGGCGTTTTTTGAAATTGGGGCTTGCTTTTGGATGTAGATTCTGTTAAAATACATTCGTTGACTTCTAGAATGTTCTTATTGTAGGGAGGTGCAGATAGATGGCAAAATGCGATATCTGTGGCAAAGGCGTGACCTTCGGCATCAAGGTCTCTCACTCGCACCGGCGTTCCAACAAAGCTTGGAAACCCAATGTCAAACGCGTGAAGGCGGTTGTCAACGGCACTCCTTGTCGCGTAAACGCCTGCACCCGTTGCTTGCGTTCCGGCAAAGTGACCCGCGCAATCTAACCTGGGCAGACGGCAAAGGCCAGACCGATTTCGGTTTGGCCTTTTTTGTCGTCTCGATCTCCCCTGCCGCTGCCCCCCTCGCCCCCCCTTTTGCGGCCGAGGGAGGCGAGGGAAAGGGCAAGGGAAAAGGGGAAGATGAAAGAAAAAAAGAGGGCCGCTGCCGGCGTATTTGCCGGCGGCGGCCCTCCCCCTTTTTTTGCGGGTGTCCCCTACTCCCCGAACCAGACCTGCTCGCTCTCGTGCTTGCGGGGCCGGCTCATGAGGTTTTTGATCCCCTGGCGGCAGTCGAGGCCGTTATAGAGCACCTGGAACATCTGCTCGACGATCGGCATCTCCACCCCGGCCTGTAAGCTCAACTCCCGGGCCACCAGGGTGGCGGTGTAGCCCTCGACGGTCATCCCGATCTGCTTGAGGGCGTCGGTGGCCGCCATCCCCTGGCCGATGAGGAGGCCGCAGCGGCGGTTGCGCGAGTGCATGCTGGTGCAGGTGACGATCAGGTCCCCCACCCCGGTGAGGCCGGCGAAGGTCTCGCTGCGCCCGCCCATGGCCACCCCCAGCCGGGCGATCTCGGACAGGCCGCGGGTCATGAGGGCCGCCTTGGCGTTGTCCCCCAGCTTGAGACCGTCGCTGATGCCGGCGGCCAGGGCGATGACGTTTTTCAGTGCACCGCCCAGCTCGACCCCCACCACGTCGTCGTTGAGGTAGATGCGCAGGTTGGGGTTCATCAGCACCGTCTGCACATACTCGGCGTTGGCCCTGACCTTGCAGGCGGCAACGATGGTGGTGGGCACCCCGCGGGCCACCTCCTCGGCGTGGGAGGGGCCCGAGAGGGCCACCACCTGGTGGCCGCCGATCTCGGACTCGATGACCTGGGTCAGCCGCAGTTGGGTGCCGTTTTCCAGCCCCTTGGCCACGTTGGCCAGCACCGCCCCCTCCGGCACGTGGGGGGCGACCTTTTGGGCGGTGGAGCGCACCGCCTGGCTGGGTACGGCAAAGAGGAGCAGCTGCGCCCCCTCGGCCACGGCGATGTCGGTGCTCACCCCCACGTCGGGTTCCAGCACCACCCCGGGCAGCAGCTTTTTGTTCTCCCGCTCGTAGGTGAGCAGGTCCACCTCCTCCTGGAAGGGGGACCAGAGGGTCACCTCGTTGCCGTAGGAGCGGGCCATCACCGCCAGGGAGATGCCGAACCCACCGGCGCCCAAAATCACGATCTTTGCCATCTGTACAACCGCCTTTCCCCGGGGCGAACGCGCCCCGCTGTATTGCAGGGGGCCTCCCCTATTTCTGCACCTTCTCTTTTTTCTTGCCGAAGCGGTTCTCCTCGCCCCGCAGCAGCCGCCCGATGTTGGAGCGGTGCATGAAGACGATGATGGCCGCAAAGATCACCGCGCAGATGGTGACGGTGACCGGGTCGCGCCCCAGGGCGCGGGAGACGAAGTAGGTGATGACCGGGTAGCACAGGGCCATGACGATGGAGCCCAGGGAGACGATCTTGCTGGTGAAGGTCACCGCCGCAAAGACCACCGCCGTCAGGGCCACCGAGATGGGGTCGATGAGGACCGCCGCCCCCGCCGAGGTGAGCACCCCCTTGCCCCCCTTGAAGTGGAAGTAGAGGGGAAAGATGTGCCCCAGCACCGCAAAGTAGCCCCCCAGATAGGCCCCGTAGATGGGGTCGAGCCCCAGGGCGTACTGAAAGACCAGCCGCCCGAGGAGCACCGAGATCGCCCCCTTGGAAAAGTCTCCCACCGCCACCAGGGCGGCCGCGCCCTTGCCGGCGGTGCGCAGCACGTTGGTCATCCCCGCGTTGCCGCTGCCGTACTTGCGCACGTCGTCCTTCAAAAAGACCTTACCCACGATGACCGCCCAGGAGACGCTGCCCAGCAGATAGGAAACCAGCGCCACCCCGGCCATCCAGAGAATCTGTGTCGCCGTCATCTCAAAACCCCTCTCAACTGTGTTTTTACAGCCCAAAAGAGCCCCGCCTTCCCCGCCGGGGCTCCCTCTTCTTTTTTTCCATTGTACCACAGAGATGGAAAAAATGCGGCCCTTTTTAGGGGGAAGGCCCATTCTTTTTTCCTTGCCTCTGCCCCGGAGTTCCCTCTCTCCCGGGGCTACTCCCCCCGCTGCCGCACCGACAGGCGGATGGGGGTGCCCTCCAGGTCGTACTGCTCGCGGATCTGGTTTTCCAGATAGCGCTGGTAGGAGAAGTGGAAGAGCTCCTTGTTGTTGACAAAGCAGACGAAGTGGGGCGGGTTGGTGGAGGCCTGGGTCATGTAGTAGATCTTCAGCCGCTTGCCCTTGTCGGTGGGGGGCTGCACCCGGGCGGTGGCGGCGGCGAGGATGTCGTTGAGCACCCCGGTGGTGATGCGCAGGGAGTTGTTCTGGTGGGCCTTGACCACCTTTTCAAAGAGCTGGCCCAGCCGCTGCCCGGTGAGAGCGGAGAGAAAGACCATGGGGGCGTAGGGCATGAAGGAGAAATCCTCCTGCAGCTGTTTGCGAAAGGCCTGCATGGTGTGGGTGTCCTTCTCCACCGCGTCCCACTTGTTGACGGCGATGACGCAGGCCTTGCCCTGCTCGTGGGCGTAGCCGGCCACCTTGGAGTCCTGCTCGGTAAAGCCCACGGTGGCGTCGATGACCATCACCGCCACGTCGGCCCGGTCCACCGCCATGAAGGCCCGCAGCACCGAGTAGCGCTCCACCGAGTCGTCCACCTTGTTCTTGCGGCGGATGCCCGCCGTGTCGATGAAGACGAACTTGCCGTAGCGGTTTTCCACCCGGGAGTCCACCGCGTCCCGGGTGGTGCCGGCGATGTCGGAGACGATCATCCGGTCCTCCCCCAGGACCTTGTTGATGAGGGAGGACTTGCCCGCGTTGGGCTTGCCGATGACCGCCACCTTGATGGCGTCCTCGTCCTCGTCCTCCTCCGCCTGGCCGGGCAGCTCGTCCACCACCGCGTCCAGCAGGTCGCCGGTGCCGTGGCCGTGGACCGAGGAGACGGGCAGCGGCTCGCCGATGCCCAGGTTGTAAAACTCGTAGAACTCGGCTGGGAGGCCACCCACGCTGTCGCACTTGTTGACGCAGAGGACCACCGGCCGCCGGGATTTGTGGAGCATGGCCGCCACCTCCATGTCGGTGGCGGTGACCCCGTCGGGCAGGGAGACCACGAAGATGATCACGTCGGCGCTGTCGATGGCCAGTTGGGCCTGCCGGCGGATGTGCGAGAGGATGACGTCGTCGGAGTGGGGCTCGATGCCGCCGGTGTCCACCAGCAGGAAGGTGCGCCCGCCCCAATTGCAGTCGTAAAAGATGCGGTCCCGGGTCACACCGGGGGTGTCCTCCACAATGGCCAGACGCTGGCCGATCAATTTGTTAAACAGGGTGGATTTGCCCACATTGGGCCGTCCCACCACCGCCACTACCGGTTTGCTCATTGCGCATTCCCTCCCAACACGGCCTGTATGAAGCCGTATCCGTCGTTTTCCACCAGGGTCAGTTTGGCGCCCAGGCGCGCTTCCAGCGCCTCTCTGGACACGTCGTCCAAAAATTTGTCCTGCTCGTGGCGGAGCATGCAGGTGGGCACCAGCACCCGGTCGGAGAGGAGCTTGCCCCCCGCCTGCCGCTCGATGTCGGTGGCGGTGACCAGCCCGGCCACCGTCACGTTGCCGCCAAAATACTCGTTTTCGATCACGTGCACCCGCGCCTGCAGACCGGGCACCCGCCGGGCCAGCGCATCCACCATCCCGCGGATGTAGTCGGCCGCGCAGACCCCGGTGATCAGGTCGCAGGGGGATGTCTGCACCGGGGCTTCCAGACGGGCCAGCTCGCTCTCAAACTCCTCCAACAGCAGGGCGGTCATCCCCACCCCGTTTTGCAGCTGCTCGAAGTCGCCGTAGTAGCCGCTGTCGGGGAGCGGCCGCCCGGCGAGGATGAAGAACTCGTCCCCCGGGTAGATGAGCCGGGTGCCGTGCTCCTTTAAAAAGGCGTCGGTGAAGCGATGGATCTGGTCCAGCACCGCCCCCGCCCCCGCCGGGGTGAAGGGGGTGAGCTGGCAGAGCCCTTGGCGGTATTTGGTCAGCCCCACCGGCACCACCGACACGCTGGACACGCTGGGCCAGAGGGCCCCCAGGTCGGCCATGGTCCGCTCCAGCTCCGCCCCGTCGTTGTAGCCGGGGCAGAGGACGATCTGGCAGTTGAGGCGGATGCCCGCCTGCGCCAGTTGGCGCAGGTAGTCGAGCTTCTCCCCCGCAAAGCGGTTGCCCATCATCTCCCGGCGCAGGTCGGGGTTGGTGGTGTGCACCGAGACGTTCACCGGGCTGATGTGCATCCGCTTGATGCGGTCGATCTCCCGCTGGTGGAGGTTGGTCAGGGTGACGTAGTTGCCGAAGAGGAAGGAGAGCCGCTCGTCGTCGTCCTTGAAATAGAGGGTCTCCCGCATCCCCGGGGGCATCTGGTCCACAAAGCAGAAGATGCAGTTGTTGGTGCAGGAGTGCTGCTTGTCCATCAAGTAGGTCTCGAATTCCAGGCCCAGGTCCTCGTACTCGTCCTTCTCGACGATGACGCCCTGCAGCTCTCCCCCGCTCTCAAACTCCAGCTCCACCTCGGTCTCGCTGGAGTAGAACTGGTAGTCCAGCACGTCCCCGATCTCGTTGCCGTTCACCTTCAGCAGACGGTCGCCCGCCTGAAACCCCGCCTCCTCGGCCGGGGAGCCGGGGATGACCCGGGTCACAGTCACTGCCATCTCTGCCTCTTCACGCCCTTCCCTAAGCGGGCCGCCAACGCGCGCGGCCCCTCTCTATCAGAATGCCCCGCCGGACGGGGCCAATCCACGAAAAAAAGAGAGGGACCACCCTCTCTTTATCTCTGAGGAAGCTTACGCTTCCTTTTTGATGATCTCTTTGCCTTTGTAGAAGCCGCAGTTGCCGCACACTCTGTGAGGGGCTTTCAGCTCGCCGCATTGCGGGCATTTGGAAAACGCGGGCATCTCCAATTTCCACACGTTGGAGCGGCGTTTGTCCCTTCTGGCTTTGGACAACTTTCTCTTTGGTACTGCCAAGTTCAGCACCTCCTTAACATTGGTCTTTCTGGAAAAAAACTATTGCAATAGCTCTTTTAAAGCTTCCAGGCGGGGGTCGATCTGCCTTTTGTCGCAGCCGCAATCACCCTGGTTCAGGTTCGCCCCGCAGAGGGGGCAGAGGCCTTTGCAGTCCTCCCGGCACAGAAATTTGAGTGGGAAATCCAGCCGGAGGTCGGTGATGGCGACCTGGTCCAGATGGACGGCATCACCGTCGACAATGATGTCTTCATCGGGACCATTGGGCGACTCCTTGACGAGGGTGTGGGTGTACCGGTACTCGAACGCCCGGGAAATGGGATCGAGACAGCGGTCGCACACCGTCTCCACCCGGCCGCTCACCGCAAAGTGGAGTTCGGCGATCTGGGCGCGGTTGACCGCCTCTCCCACAATGTGGAGGGAGGCCAGCCGGTCGTCGTCGCCGTAGAACTCGCTCTGGGGAACTTGCAGGGTGTAGTCGAAGGGGAGGCGAAGCCCCTCCTCCGCAAGCAGGCGCTTTACGTTTAAAAGCATAGTGACTCCTTAGTCCGCCACAGACTTATTATATAGACTCCCCCTGGGGTTGTCAACGAAAATCCGCGGCTTTTTTCCTTGTTTTCTCAAATTTTTGCGGGTTTTTGGCACCGGGCCTAGACCAGGGCGCGGATCAGGCTGCCCCTGTCCCCCGGCAGCAGGTCGATGACCGGCAGGTCGATCATGGTGTAGGCCCCCGGTGCGCGCTTGCAGGCGGCCCGGGCCGCGCAGACGAGCACCTGGGCGGTGAGGGCGGGGTTGTTGATCGACATATTGAACTCGAAGTTCTGGTTGTGGGTGGTGCCGCTGACCCCTTTGCGCACCAGGTTGACCCCGTGGCCGGTGTCGATGAGGGCCTTCACGTCCTCCACCTGGGCGACGTGGGTCTCGTCGTGGACAAAGTAGGGGTCTGCCAGGACGGCGGCCTTCACCGCCGCGAAGTCGGCCCCCTCTTTGAGCTGGACATAGACCATCCGCCGGTGGACGCCGGTGCCGGTGGGGATGGTCATGGACAGGGCGTTCTCCACCCCGGGGATGGCCTTGACCGCCACCGTGTGCCCCATGCTCATGCCGGGGCCGAAGTTGGTGTAGGTGATCCCCTTGGGGGCCAGCCCCTGCAGCAGGGCCCGCACCACCGAGTCGCTGCCCGGGTCCCACCCGGCCGAGACCACCGCGGCCGCCCCGCCGGCCTGGGCCACCGGGGTCAGCTCCTCCACCAGATCCCAGATGCCGGTGTGGATGTCGTAGCTGTCCACGGTGTTGATCCCCTGGGCCAGGTACTCCTTGGCGTACTGGGGCACCGCCCGGGTGGGGGTGCAGAGGATGGCCACCTGGGGCTTTTCGGGCAGCTCCTTCACGTCGGCTGCCACCGGCACCCCGGCCAGATCGGCGGAGAGGCCCTGGCGGCTGGCCCCTCTGCGCACCAGCCCCACCAACTGAAAGTCCTCGGCGGCCTGCACCGCCTCGACGGCGGCCCGGCCGATGTTGCCGTAGCCGACAATTGTCGCTTTGATCATCTTCATCGCACTCCCTTTTCCCATATTTGCCCGGCGGCCCCGGAGATGGACCGGCCGGCCGCCGCTGATCGCGCAAAAACAGTGTACCCCATTTTTGCCCCCCTCGTCAATACGAAAGAAGGGGGATAGGGGCGCCGCCTATTCCCCCGCCCGCCCGGCGGGGACCGCCTCTGCCTCCTCGGCCTTTCGCAGCGGCTTCCAGACGGTGGCCAGCATGGTCAAATAGCAGGCCGACCCGCCCACGAAGTTGGAGACCGGCTCGGCCAGAAAGACCCCGATGACCCCCAGACCGCCGATGCGGGGCAGGAGAACGGTCAGGGGCACCACGATGATGGCCTTGCGCAGCAGGGAGAAAAAGACCGCCTGTTTGGAGCGGCCCAGAGCCACAAAGGTGGACTGCCCCGCCATCTGAAAGGCCATCATGAAGTAGCCGAAGAAGTAGACCCCCAGGGCCTGGGCCCCCTTGCCCACCAGCTCGGGGTCGCTGCTGAAGAGGTGGATGAACGGCTGGGGAAAGAGCATCAGCACCAGCCAGGCCGCCAGGGTGTAGACCACGCAGACCACCGACATGAAGCGGATGCCGCTGCGCACCCGGCGGTACTCCCTGGCGCCGTAGTTGTAGCCGATGACCGGCTGGGCGCCGTTGGTCAACCCGTTCATCGGCATGCTCACCACCTCGCGCACCGAGTTGGCCACCGTCATGATCCCCACGTAGAGGTCGCCCCCGAACTGCTGCAGGTTGATGTTGCAGACGATCTGCACCAGGCTGTTGGTGATGGCAAAGCAGAAGGAGCTCATCCCCAGGGAGACGATCTCCCCCACCAGCTTCCAGTCCAGTTTCATGGTCTTTTTTTGCAGCCGGTAGATGGCCTTTTTGCCGGTGAGGAAGCGAAACACCCAGGCGGCCGAGAGGAATTGGGAGATCACCGTGGCCAGGGCCGCCCCCTGCACCCCCATGTGGAGGACAAAGATGAACAGCGGGTCCAGGAGGATGTTGGTCACCGCCCCCAGGAGGACGGTCATCATCCCCATCTTGCCAAATCCCTGGGAGTTGATGAAGCTGTTCATCCCCAGCCCCACCATCACAAAGACGCTGCCGCAGAGGTAGACGGTGAGGTAGCCGTCGGCGTAGGGGAAGGTCTGCCCGCTGGCCCCGAAGAGCCGCAGCAGCGGCCCCTTGAAGGCCAGAAAGAGGGCGGTGAGGACCAGCCCGGTGGCCACCATCATAAAAAAGGAGTTGCCCATGATGGTCTCGGCCCGCTCGTCGTCCCCCTTCCCCCGGGCGATGGAGCAGAGGGGGGCGCCCCCCATCCCGAAGAGGTTGGCAAAGGCGGTGATGATGGAAATGATGGGGAAGGTCAGCCCCAGGCCGGTGAGGGCCAGGGTCGCCGCCTCGGGGATGTGGCCGATGTACATCCGGTCCACCACACTGTAAAGGACGTTGATGAGCTGGGCCAGGGTCATGGGCAGGGCCAGGTCGAGGATGTTGCGGGACACCTTGCCCTTTGAAAAGTCGTTTTGTCTCTCCGTCGGGATCGCCTCCATTCACACGCTGTTCATTATACACCGATTCGGGGGCGGGGGCAACGGGGCGCGAAAAGCCGGGGGCGGGGG
>NZ_WWVY01000002.1:18198-244811 GCF_009876955.1 Bittarella massiliensis (ex Durand et al. 2017)
GGGGGGGGGGTTGGGGGGGCCCCCCCCGGGGCGGGGAGGGAGGAGCTTAGTTGTACCGGGCCACGCAGTCGGCCACCAGGTCCCAGAAGCGGCCGCCGTCCAGGGTGATGCCCACCTGGCAGTTGGCGGGCTTGCCGGTGGTGCCGAAGTAGTCGCAGACGGTGCGGCCGTAGCTGGGGCCGCCGCTCCGGTCCACCTCCACATACATCTCCTTGAGGGTGAAGATGGTGGGGTCGATGAAGTAGGCCACACAGGTGACATCGTGCACCGGGCCCCCGTCCAGGCCGTAGGCCTCGTGCTGGGTCTTCCAGGTGAAGCGCATGATGTCGCCGAAGAGCCGGCCGCCCACGTTGTCAAACCCCTCCATCCGCTCAATGACGTCCATGGTGCAGGCGGTCTGGTTGGTCAGGTCCAGCCCCATCATCACGATGGGCACCCCGGAGGAGAACACCACGTGGGCGGCCTCGGGGTCGGCGTAGATGTTGAACTCGGCGGCGGGGGTGGTGTTGCCCAGCCCGTAAGCCCCGCCCATGAGGACGATGCGCTGGATCTTTTGCAGGATGCGGGGCTCGCTGCGGATGGCCACCGCGATGTTGGTGAGGGGCCCCACCGGCACCAGGGCAATGTCCCCGTCGGAGGCCAGCAGGGTGTCGATGAGGTAGCGCACCGCCGGGGTCTTTTCCGCCTGCCGGGTGAGGGGGCGAACACCGGGCCGTCCAACCCGCTCTCGCCGTGGATGTTGGCCGCCACCACCTGCTCGCGCACCAGGGGGCGGGGCATCCCCGCGTAGACCGGGACATCGAGCCCCAGGTGCTGGCAGAGGTGTAAGGCGTTGGGCAGGGTCTTCTCCAGCGTCTGGTTGCCCGCCACCACCGTGACCCCCAACAGTTCGATGGCCGGGTGCCGAGCCGCCACCATCAGGGCAATGGCGTCGTCGTGACCGGGGTCGCAGTCCAAAATGATTTTCTGTCGCATCATCAACATTCCTTCCTCTCTCGTCGGGCGCGGCCTGGCGGCTGCGCGGCTCTCTTTACAGTTGTAGTGTAGCAGTCCCCGCGCTATACTGGGTATGAGATTTCTCACATCAAGGAGGGATGCCCTGTGGTCTTGGTCGACGACCAGCCCCTGCTGGACCGTTTTTTGCGCCAGTCCGACTTTTTGGACTGCTTCTCCTTCCCCGCCCAACAGTATGCCCGGCTCTACCACCTGGAAGCCGGGGAGTACATCGTCGAGGAGGGGGTCCAGCCCGCCTTCCTCTACTACCTGGTCGCCGGGCGGGCCAAACTCTACATGACCCTGCCAAACGGCAAGGTCTCGCTCATCGACTTCTTTCGCGCCCCCTGCTTTGTGGGGGAGATGGAACTCATCGGGGTGCAGCGCAGTTCCCGGGCGGTGCAGGCCCTCTGCGGCTGCTACTGCCTGGCCCTGCCGGTCGAGGAGTGCCGGGAGCGGCTGTTGGGCGACCCCCGGTTTTTGCGGCGTCTCTGCGTCTATTTGGGGGGCAAGAATGTCCGCACCGTCCTCTCCCTCTCCCAAAACAAGGGCTTTCCTCTGGAAAACCGGCTGGCCCACTTTCTGCTGTTGGCCGCGCCGGACGGCTGGTACGCCGAAAAGCACACCCACGCCGCCGAATACCTGGGGGTCAGCTACCGCCACCTGCTCTACGTGTTGGCCGATTTCGTGTCCAGGGGGTACCTGAAAAAAGAGGGGGGCGGCTATCTGCTGACCGACCGGGCGGCGCTGGTCTCGTTGGCCCAGGGCCTTGAGCCGCCGGAGGGCGGGTAAGCGCCAGAAAGCCGGCGCGCCGGGACCACCGGTCGATTTTTCCTTTTATCCGTTTGATCTTTTGCTCTTTTGCTCAGACCCCTCTCGGGCGGGCGCCTCTCCCCCTCTCTCCAGCGCAGAAAAGAGCCCGCCCGGCGCGCATTTCGACGCGGCCCGGGCGGGCTCTGAAAGGGGTCTTATAAAACGGAGGTCACAGGTACTTTTTCATGTTCTCGGGGAGCGTGTTCTCGTCAGCGGAGACGGTGAAGACCAGGTTCACGTCCTTGATCTCGGCCACGCCGGAGAGTTTGTCGAACATGGCGCCCAGCCCCTCCAAGTCCTTCTCGGGGCCGCCCACCTTGAGGATGGAATCCACAAAGACATGGGTGATGTCGTAGTTGCCGGCCATCAGGCCCAGGATGAAGCCGTAGAAGATATCAAAACCGCAGATGCCGTAGGCGTCCATGTCCACCAGGCGGACATTGGAGTCCACATCGTACCGGAGTTTCAGGGTTTTGTCCAAGCATACCACATTTCCAGCTGAAGTTTTTGCTGCGTCGTTGATCTGCTCAAGGAGTTTTTTGGTCTTGCCCGAGCCTCTGCTGCCAACAATGAGTTTTATCATAGTGGTGTACCTCCTATATTTTGGTCCCGCCCCGGAATGGGGTGGGGACTATTCCTGAATTTCTTTGACCAGCTCTTCCCGCAGGTCCTCGTAGCCGGGTTTGCCCAGCAGGGCGAACATGTTCTTCTTGTAGCTCTCCACCCCGGGCTGGTCGAAGGGGTTGACCCCCAACAGGTAGCCGGAGATGGCGCAGGCCTTCTCCAAGAAGTAGACCAGGTAGCCAAAGGAGCGGGCGTCCATCTTGTCGATTTGGAGGACCACATTGGGGACGCCGCCCTTGACGTGGGCGAGGATGGTGCCCTGCATGGCCTTTTTGTTGACGTTGGACATGTTCTGCCCCGAGAGGAAGTTCAGCCCGTCGAGGTTTTCGGGGTCCTCGGGGATGAAGAAGTCGCTCTTGGGTTCGGCGAAGTCGATGACCGTCTCAAACAGCTGCCGCCGCCCGTCCTGGATGTACTGACCCAGGGAGTGCAGGTCGGTGGAGAAGATGACGCTGGAGGGGTAGAGGGCCTTGTGGTCCTTGCCCTCGCTCTCGCCGTAGAGCTGTTTGAACCACTCGTTCATCTGCCCGTAGGAGGGCTCGTAGCTGGCCATGATCTCGACCGAGTAGCCCTTGTTGTAGAGGATGTTGCGGATCGCCGCGTACTTGTAGCAGTCGTTTTTCGCAAGGTTGGGGTCGGTAAAGGCGTCCTGCGCCTCTTTGGCGCCGGCCATCACCGCGTCGATGTCGCAGCCCGCCACGGCGATGGGGAGCAGCCCCACCGGGGTGAGCACCGAGTAGCGGCCGCCCACGTCGTCGGGGATGACGAAGGTCTCGTAGCCGTTGCGGTCGGAGAGCTCTTTGAGGGTGCCGCGGGCCTTGTCGGTGGTGGAGTAGATGCGCTCCTTCGCGCCCTCGGGACCGTAGCGCTTTTCGAGCAGCTCTTTAAAGACCCGGAAGGCCAGGGCCGGCTCGGTGGTGGTGCCGGACTTGGAGATGACGTTGACCGAGAAGTCGACCCCCTCGCAGATGGCGAGGATGTCGTTTAAGTAGCTGGGCGAGATGGTGTTGCCCACAAAGTAGATCTGCGGGGTGTCCTTCGCCAGGGCGTTGTAGTTGTTGCTCCCAATGTACTCGATGGCGGCGCGGGCCCCCAGGTAGGAGCCGCCGATGCCGATGACCACCAGCACCTTGGACTGCTGCTGGATCTTCTTGGCAGCGGCCTTGATCCTCTCGAACTCGGCCTTGTCGTAGTTGGTGGGCAGGTCGACCCAGCCCAGGAAGTCGTTGCCCAGACCGGATTTTTCGTGGAGGGTCTGGTGGGCGGCGCAGACCAGGTGCTGCATCCCCTCGTACTCCTCCGGGCGGATAAAGTTTGCCAGGTAGTTGGTATTGCATTTCACTGCCATTTTACTTCCCCCTTATTGGTTGATTCGATTGTAATATATCTAAGCAATACTGTCAAGTATGCTTGTATGCAAAAGATATTTTTTGTAAAAAACCGCCAAATCAGCGCATCACAAATAAGTATTTCAGCAGAATTTGGTAGCCGGTCAAAAAGTCCATCTTGGCCACCGGGGCGGCGGCGGTGACCGGGTATTCGCCGATTTTTTCGCCGTCCAGCGAGAGTTCCACCACCCCCAGTTTCTGCCCTTCCTCCACCGGGGCGGTGACGTCCTCGGCGATCTGCACCGCCTGCACGATCTTGGCCCCGCTGCCCTTTTTCACCAAAAAGGTGCCGTCGCTGCCGTAGCGCAGGGGCACTTCGCCGGTGACCCCGCCCTTGACCTTCAGGGTGGTGGGGGCGGTTTCGGGCAGTTGCAGGGTGGCCATCTCGTAGTTGGCGAAGCCGTAGTCCAGCAGGGCCTTGGCGCCGTTGAAGCGGTCGTTGGAGGTGGGGCAGCCCATCACCACCGCCACCAGGGAGAGGCCGCCCCGCTCGGCCGCGGCCGAGAGGCAGCTGCCCGCCCCGTCGGTGGTGCCGGTCTTGAGGCCCACGCAGCCGTCGTAAAAGCGCACCAGCTTGTTGGTGTTGACCAGTTGGGTCGCCCCGCCCCGCAGGGAGTCCATCCAGACGGTGCTGTACTTTTTGATGTCCGGGTGCTTGAGGAGCTCACAGCTCATGATGGCGATGTCCCGGGCGGTGGAGACGTGGCCCACCGCGTCGAGGCCGTTGGGGTTTTCAAAGTGGGTGTTCGCCATCCCCAGTTCCTGGGCCCGCTGGTTCATCAGGGCCACAAAGGCCTCGGGAGAGCCGGCCACGTATTCGCCCAGGGCGGCGGCCGCGTCGTTGGCCGAGGAGATGGCGGTGGCCTTGATGAGGTCGTTCACGCTCATCTGCTCGCCGGGTTCCAGCCAGATCTGGCTGCCCCCCATCTTGCAGGCGTAGTCGCTGGCGCTGACCATGTCGTCGTAGCCGAACTTGCCGGCGTCGATGGCCTCCATCACCAAAAGGAGGGTCATCACCTTGGTGATGGACGCCGGGGGCATCGGCTCGTCGGCGGACTGCTCGTAGAGCACCTGCCCAGTGCTCTGCTCCAGCAAGATGGCCGACTTGGCGTTGATGTTGATGGCCCCTTCCGGCGCGGGGGAGGCGGCGACCACGGGCTGTTCGCCCCCCTCCCCCAGCAGGTCAAAATTGGTGGTGGTCACATCTTCGTATGCAAAGGCCGGCGCCGCGCTCAACAGCAGCGCCGCCGACACCAGGGCGGCTGCCAGTTTCTTCATTCCCTATCACCTCTTGCCAATGGATATGAGGCGAGGGGATGAAAAAGTCGCTTATAAACAGAAAAAATCGCCGCAAGGCGATTTTATTCCACAATGAATTGACGGATGTCGTCCAAGACCTCCGGGCAGTGGTCGCAGTCGATGGTCAGCAGCAGGGGCTTCGAGAGGTCCTGGCTGAAAATGCCGATGATGGACTTGGCGTTCACCCGGTTTTCAGGCTCTCCAATGGTGGCGGTCGCGTCGTATTTGGACAGGCTGTGGATAAAGCTCTTGATGTCGTCAGCCCTTTTGAAAAACACCTTTACTTGTGTCATCGTCTCGCTGCCTCCTTACTTCTTTCATCCATTATATACTACCCCCCTCCTTTTCGCAACCGACTTTGTTGTTTTCAGCTGCATTTTTATGTATAATAATAAGAACTGTTTTTTGGGCAGTTTGCAAAAGCCGCCCCCTCTTTTCGCCCCGGTGCGACCCCCTTCGACCGGGGGCGGCTGCAAGAAAAATGTAAGAAATCCGCTCGCTGTTTTGACCAAAAGAGCGGTTAGACTAATGACAAGGGAAAGTTGGTAGAGCAGATGAGAGTTTCCTTTTACACCCTGGGCTGCAAGGTCAACCAGTACGAGACCCAGGCCATTGCCGCCCAGTTTCAAAAGGCCGGCTTCGAGCTGGCCGGGCCGGAGGAAAAGGCCGATGTCTTTGTGGTCAACTCCTGCACGGTGACGGCCACCGGCGACAAGAAGACCCGCAACCGGCTGGCCCGCTTCCGCCGGGAAAACCCCGACGCGGTGGTGGTGCTCACCGGCTGTTTCCCCCAGGCCTTTCCCGAAAAGGCCAAGGCCCTGCCCGGCATCGATGTGGTCACCGGCGCGGGGAACAAAAACCGGCTCGTCGAGTTGACGCTGCGGGCCATCAGCGAGAAAAGCCGCATCGTCGAGATCGCCGAGCACACCCCCGGCGAGGGCTTTGAGGAGATGCAGGTGCAGGACTTTGGGGAGCACACCCGCGCCTTTGTCAAAATCCAGGACGGGTGCGACCACTACTGCTCCTACTGCATCATCCCCACCGCCCGGGGGCGGGTGCGCTCCAAACCGCTGGAGGCCATCCGCCGCGAGCTGTCGGTGCTGGCCCAAAACGGGTACCGGGAGGTGGTGCTGGTGGGCATCAACCTCCCCTGCTACGGCAAGGACCTGGGGCTGCGCCTCATCGACGCCGCCGAGTGCGCCTGCTCGGTGGAGGGCATCGAGCGGGTGCGGCTGGGCTCCCTCGAGCCGGAGCTGCTCACCGACGAGGACATGATGCGCCTGGCCGCCCAGCCCAAGTTCTGCCCCCAGTTTCACCTCTCGCTCCAGAGCGGGTGCGACGCCATCCTGCGGCAGATGAACCGCCACTACACCACTGAGGAGTACCTGGAGATCGTCCGCTTCATCCGCAACCACTTTGAAAACCCCTCCATCACCACCGACATCATCGTCGGCTTCCCCGGCGAGAGCGAGGAGCACTTCTTGCAGTCCCTGGCCTTTGTCAGAGAGGTGGGCTTTGCCCGGGTGCACTGTTTCCCCTACTCCCGGAGAGAGGGCACCCGGGCGGCCGCGCTGCCCGGCCAACTGCCCGCCCGGGTGAAGGAGGAGCGAAACCGCCGCCTGGCCGCCGAGGCCGAGCGCTGCAAGGCCGCCTTTTTAAAGGAACAGGTGGGCCGCACCGAGGAGGTGCTGCTGGAGCGGCAGCGGGAGAACGGCTCCTTCGAGGGCTACACCAAAAACTACACCCCGGTGCGCATCAAGGGCGAGGGACTCGCAACCGGCCAGATCGTTCTCTGCCGGCTGGACTGCTGCAGCGAGGAGCACTGCCTGGGCTGCGCGATCTAGGGCAAAAAAATGGACAGCCCCCAGGCTGTCCACCGTCGCACCTATCGGTATTCTTCTTTCAGCAGCCCCTGCAGGCGCTCGAGGGGGATGTTCACCTCGTGCTCCTGCCGCTGCATGGATTCCTGTTCCCCCGTCTTGCAGAGGACGACAAGCTGGGTATCGGTGAGGTAGAAGGGCTGGTCGCCCTCCAGTCCGGCCGGGTGGTCGAGTTGCCGTTCCATTTCATTTTTCACTATGCTCAGATAGTCACTTGAATCGGTAAACAAGTCGCCAAGGGCCAGGCGCTCGCCTGTGGTGAGGCTGTACACAGCCCCCGTCGCGTCGCTGTATACGGGCTGCCCCTCTACCGAGAAGCTGCGCGCACAGCGCACGCTGACAAATGCCGGGGTCTGCCGGGTGATCGTTTGGGTGTAGCTGCCTTCAGCCCGCTGGTCGGTGTAGGCCAGGGTATTGGCCTGGGCGTTGACCGACGCCAGGTTGTCAAAGGCCGCGTATTGGAGTTCGCTGTTGATTTTGCGGGCGGTCTCCTCCCCCACTTCCTCCCCCACCGAGACGGTGGTGGTTTTATAGGTGAGGTTGTAGTCCTCCAATCGGTCCTCCTGGCCGGGGGCGAAATACTCCGCCCGGGCGGTCCTGGGGACGATGAAGGCCAGCGCCAGCGCCGCCACGGCGCAAATTGCAAACCATTTTTTCATTCGGGACACCTCCCGCCGGGTGCGACGGTAGTATTGTCCCCCCAGGGTTCGGCAAAAACCCCTCAACTTTTTGGCTGGGCTGGCGAAGGCTGGCTGGCCGCCCCACAAATTCCAATTAAAGAAGGATCGGTATGAAAGAGACGACCAAAAACAGGGTGAATTCCCGCCACTTCAAAATCGCCGCGGTGCTGGTGGTGCTGGCCCTCTGCGGGCTGGCCCTCTGGGCCTTTGCCCCGGTGCTGGGGATGCTGGGCAAACCCGACGCCAGCGAGCTCATCCGCGAGTACATCGACGGCTTCGGCCCGGCCGGGGTCTTTGTCTTCCTGGCCATCCAAGTTTTGCAGATCGTGGTGGCCTTCATCCCCGGCGAGCCCATCGAGGTGCTGGCGGGGATGATGTACGGCACCGTCCCCGGGCTGCTGATGTGCATGCTGGGCTGCTTTATAGGCTCCATCTTGGTCTTCTTTTTGGTCAAGTGGCTGGGGCGGGACTTCGTGCACAACTTCTTCTCCGAGGAAAAGCTGCACAAACTAAAATTTTTGAACGACAAAAACAGCTTTGAAAAGCTGACCTTCCTCCTCTTCTTCATCCCCGGCACTCCCAAGGACATCCTCACCTATGTGGCCGGGCTGACCCCCATCCACCCGCTGCGGTTCTTCATCATCTCCTCCATCGCCCGCATCCCCTCCATCGTCACCTCGACCCTGGCGGGCTCCCTCCTCATCAAGGGACAGGCGGGCAACTCCATCATCGCCTTTGCGGTGGCGGGGGCGCTCTCCCTCATCGGCATCTTCATCTACAACCAAATCGTCAAGCGCTACAACGCCAAGCGGGAAAAACAGTCCTAAAACACAGAGGGCGCCCAGCGGACAGGCTCCGCCGGGCGCTCTTTTTTTGGTCATCTGAGAAAACGCCCGGCTGTGCTGGGGGCGCAGAAGGGCTTTCGCGATGCGTGAGAAAGGGAACTCCCGTTTGACACTGCAAAAGTGCGGTCTGCCAAAGGAAACCCAGTTGCAGACCGGCAGGCAGGAAGAGAACAGGTGGGCCCATTCACGGGCGGCAAGCAAAGATCCCCTCGCCGCTGGCAGGCCGGGCCAACGCCTTGGGGCATGGCCAGTATCGCGGGACGTTGCCCCCATATATGGGCTCCCCCATTCCGCTGGTGGACTCCTGTTGCCGCACAATAAAAACCGAAACGGCCCTGCCCGCCCCTCGCCGCCGGGACGGTGACCGGGGCGGACGGCAAAAAATTGGTCTCTGCGGCCGCAGCCCGGTGGTGGGCCACACGGCCGAAAAAGGGCTGCCTGGCGGCTCTTTTTTATTTCCCGGGAAAGAGGGGCAGCCTACTCCCCCTGCTCTGCGGCGCGGCGGAGCATCCGGTCCATCATCGCCCCCATCTTCAAAGGGAAGAGGTAGCACAGCCGCACCTGAAACTGCTGCGCCGGGGAGTGGCAGATGACGAAGCTCCGCTTCCCCAGCCGCCGGGCCAGCCCCTTCCCCACCGCTTCGGGGGCGGCGAAGAAGGCCTTGGGCACCGGCAAGGGGGCGGCGGAACGGGTGTCGGTCAGGGGCGGGTGGAGCAGGTGCATCCCCACGCCCCGCCCCGCCAGCTCGATGCGCAGGCACTTGGCCAGCGCCTCGATGGCCCCCTTGGAGGAGGCGTAGGGCGCGATCCCCCCAAAGCCGGTGACCCCCACCCCCGAACTGGTGAAGTAGAGGGCGCCCCCCGTCCGCTCCAAGTGGGGCAGGGCGCTTTTTGCCAGGTGGAGGGCGCCGAAGTAGTTGACCGCCAGCACCGCCCGATAGGTCTCCTCGCCGGTCTCCCCGGCGGGGGCAAAGGTGCAGAGGCAGGCGTTGTGCACCGCCCCGTCCAGCCCGCCCAGCAGCCGGGCCGCCTCGTCCACCGAGCGCGCCACCTCTTCCTCCTGGGAGACGTCGCAGAGGAGGGGCCACAGCCGGCCGGGAAAGCGGGCCGCCAGGGGGGCGAGGCCGTCCAGTTCCCGGTCGAGCACCGCCACGGCGTGCCCCCCTTCCAGCAGCCCCTCGGTCAGATAGTAGCCGATGCCCCGGTTGCCCCCGGTCACGATGTAGTTGCCCATTTCAGCAAGCTCCCCTTTCCATGGCGGCCAACTGCCGCCCCACCGCCGCCCCGAAGGCGGCCTTTTTCTCCTCGGTCAGCTCCCCCGAGAGGAGGTAGCGCTGGGTGTAAAAAAAGATGGGCGCGTAGTAGCGCACCGCCAGATCGGCCGCCGACCCGCCCGCCAGCAGCCCTAGCCGCTGCAACTGGGCGAAGGCCGCCTCCTGGATGCGCAGGGGGCGGTCGAAGAGCCACTCCCGGTAGAGGCGGCGCAGTTCGCCGTCGTGATGCTGCTCGATGGCCAACAGCCGCAGCACCCGGTTGCAAAAGGGGTCCATCAAATACCCCTCAAAGAAGCGGCGGGAGACCCCCTCCATCGAGACAGGGGCGGCGATCCCCTCCCCCAGGGCGGCAAAAAGGGTCTCGGTGAGCCCGTCGCCCTGCTCCTCAAACCGGGCGAGGATCGCCTGTAAGATGGCCCGCTTGTCGGCGAAGTGGTAGTAGACGGTGCCCTCCTTGATCCCCACCGCCCCGCAGATGTCGCGGATGGACACAGCCAGGTACCCCCGCTGGGCGAACTGCTCCAGCGCAGCCTGCAGGATGCGCTCCCCCGTCTTTTCCCGTTCCATGAGATCCCTCCTCTAACAGTCGTTCGATTCAGTTTATCAAACGACTGTTCAAATGTCAAGGGGCCTCCCCTCTTTCCTGCCGGGCGGGCGGACAGGGACAGGGAAAAGAGGGATGGAGAGAAGGTGGAGAGAAATAGGCGGGTGCAGGGGTGGAGAGGAAAATTGGGCAGACAGGGGCGAAGGGAAAAGGCAGACGGAGAAAGGCAGATGGGCAAACCATAGAGAACGGCGGGTGACAGGGGAAAGAAAAAGCGGACAGACAGAGGTGGAAAAAAGTGTGCAGACAGAGGCCAGAGGGAAAGAAGGGCGGACGAAAGCGGGGGAGAAAGACGGACGGCGAGAGGCGAAGGAAAAAACAGGCGGAGAGAAATCGGCGAAAAGGCAGGCTGCCAGAACACATAGAAAACGGCGGGCGACAGAGGTGGAAAGGAGAAGCGGACAGAGAGAGGTAGGGGAAAGACAGGCGGACAGAGGCGGAGGGAAAAGTAGGTGGAGAAGAAGCCGGAGAAAAAGATAGACGGACAGAACGTGTAGAAAACGGCGGGCGACAGCGGTGGAAAGGAGAAGCGGGCGGACAGAGGCAGGGTGTGCCGACAGAGCCCAGAGAGAACGGTGAGCACCAGAGGTGGAAAGGCAAAGGGGGGCAGGCGAAAGTGGAGAGAAAGACGAACAGGAGGGCGGACAGAGACAAGGGGAAAACAGGCCGACAGAGGCAAAGGGGGGAAACAGATGGAGGCGCAAAGAGGGCGACAGGCACAGAGGGCCGCCTCTGGCCAACAGCTGTTCCACCCCTCCCCCGCCGATGTCAAATCTCCTCCCCCACCGCCCCCAAAGCAGTGGGAAAACAAGCTGGCCGGGCCAAGAGCCGTCCCGGCAAAAAATCCTCCCATTTTTTTCTCGTCTGCCTTGACATTCCTCCCTGCAAATGCTATATTGAGAGCACAGAGTTAGTTAGTGCTAACCTCCAATCTCCCCTCCTCTGGGTGCTCTGCCGGCGGGAAGGGCGATTGCACGGCAGCTCTGGGCAGGCGTTCCCACACACGCCTGCGTGCAAAGTGTCAACCGGCCTTTGTGTTTCATTCCTCATGTTTCTTACCGGTCAGAAGCGGCGGCCCGCCGAGGGCCGCCGCTTCTGGCTGTTTTGCCGCCCGGCAAATTTGTCCCGGGGCGAGCGCCGCCCTTGTATTGCGCCCCAAATCCGTGTATCATTTGAACAGAGCTTCTGCGGCTGCGGGCCCCGTCCCCGGCCGCCCACAGAGAAAGGGAGAATGTGTGATGAAAACCATCGGATTCATCGGCGCCGGCAACATGGCCGAGGCCATTGTCAAGGGGATCGACCGCACCAAATTCCTGCCCCCGCAACAGATCGGGGTCACCGACGTGAACGTGCAGCGGCTGGAGCACTTTGCCGCCATGGGGCACCGCGCCTTTGCCGACTGCCGGGAGCTGGTGGCCTTTGCCGACTACCTGGTGCTCTCGGTCAAGCCCCAGCAGATGGCCGACGTGCTGGCCGAAGCGGCCCCCGCCCTGCGGGAGGGGACGGCGGTCATCTCCATCGCGGCGGGCATCTCCGCCGACTACATCCGCCGGGCGCTGGGACGGCCCGAGCTGGTGGTGATCCCGGTGATGCCCAACACCCCCCTGCTGATTGCCGAGGGGGCCACCGCCGTGGGGCGGGAGGAGGACACCCCCGCCGAGCAGCTGGCGTTTGTCAAGCAGATCTTCGCCGCCAGCGGCAAGGTGTGGGAGCTGCCGGCCGACAAGCTCAGCGAGGTGATCCCGGCCAACTCCAGCTCCCCCGCCTTCATCTACTACTACGCCAAGCTCTTCTGCGATCAGATCAGCCAGTACGGGCTGGAGCGGGAGATGGTCAAGGAGATGTTCTGTCAGACCCTGATCGGCGCGGCGCGGATGATGCTGGAGAGCGGCGAAGACATCGACGACCTCATCGCCAAAGTCTGCTCCAAGGGGGGCACCACCATCGCCGGCATCGAGGGCTTTCAGGCCAAGGGGCTAGACGCGGCGGTGGCCTACGGCATTCAGCGCTGCATCGAGCGCGCCCATGAGCTGGGGCAGGCCAACGGCTGACCCACTACCCCGACCGCCTCTCTCCCCTGCAAATTGGGATGTGAAAGGGCCGCCTCTGCCAGGGGGATGCGACGGAAAAATTTGACATCCGGCTGGCAGGGGCGGTTTTGTTGGAACGCTGCCCTTCGGCCAGGCAGTGCGCCGGGCGTCGGCCTGGGCGAGCGGGCTCCCCGACATGTCTTTGGCGCGGGAAGGCGGCGGGACAGCGTTCGCCAGACACCCGGTGACAAGGCAATCACACCTGTTGCGGTGGAGACTGTTGGGAAGGGGCCTTTCCCCACCCCGGCAGTTGTTTTGGCGGCTGCTGTCGGGGGGAAGGGCAACGTTTCATGCGCGTCCCCTCCCCTTCCCTGGGCTGAAGTGGGAAGGCGGCTGCGCGAAGGAAAGGGAAGAGGGCTGGGCGGCGAGTGCCCGGCTCTTTTTCTGTGGCAAGGTCGTCTCCCCTTGCGCGGCGGGTGCGAAGGGCAAGCAGACAGAAAACGCCCGGGCCCTTCGCACCGGGAAAACGCCAAAATCAGGGCGAAAAAAGGGTCGCTCAAGGGGTAGGCGGACAGGGCGGTTGACAGCAGATTGGGGAAGTTGTATGGTAAAGACAATTAAACAGTCTCCTTTTTTGGAGATGTTTGCTGTCTCCTCCTCGCGTAGGGGGAGTGGATTGAAATATGGAGCGGATGTATCAGAGGGGCTTTTGCCGGGTCTCCTCCTCGCGTAGGGGGAGTGGATTGAAATTGGCCCTGGATGGCCCCGCCGGTGTCTTGCACCGTCTCCCTCTCACGCAGGGGGAGTGGATTGAAATGAGCTTGACCGTCGTCGCACAGGCCGCGACCCCCGTCTCCCCCTCGCGTGGGGGGAATGGTTTGAAATCAGAGGTTGCTGTTGGCAACCAGAGTAGGGGTGTAGTCTCTCCTCGCTCGTGGGAGTGGGCATTGGCTAAAACCCGCTGCCTTGCGGCCCTCTACTCCCGGCTTTCAAGTCCTCTTCTGTCTTGAAAAAGTGGGTGGCAATCGGGCTCTCGGTGGCGCGCCCCTCCCCGCACAAGAAGGGCAACTCGCATCGCGGCTTTGGCCTCGGCGCTTTTGACGGTTTCGTCTTCCCCCTCCCGAGGAGCGATCCCGAGCTGCCGCTCCAAGGCCGGTGGGCGGTGCCGCGACCCCCACCATCGAAAACACCCACCAAACCCAAAGAGAGAGGGGAAACAAGCCGTTTCCCCTCTCTCTTTTTGTCGGCAGCCGGCCCTAGTCCACCACGCCGGGGGTGCGGCCGATGCCCACCACCTCGCTGACCAGGCGGCGCCAGGTGGCACAGCCGACGATGCCGTCGGCACTCAGCCCGTTGCGCCGCTGATAGTTCACCACGGCGGTGCGGGTGTTCTGGCCAAAGTAGCCGTCCAGCGAGCCCGCCCGGTAGCCCAGGGCGTTGAGGGCGTCCTGCAGCACCAGCACATAGGTGCCCGCGCTGCCCACCCGCTGCAGGGGGTAGCCCGCCGAGCAGGCCGGCGGGTTGGTGCGCTTGTCAAAGTGCACCCAGCTGGGGGTCATGCTCAGCGGCTCGACATAGACCCAGACCCCCAGGGACTGGGCCAGGTTGTGCAGCCACCGCCGGCAGGTGCTGCCCAGGTTCTGCCCCACGTCAAAGGAGACGCCGGCGTAGTGCTGGCTCTGCTGGCCGTGGCCGCCCTCCCAGATGCGCTTGAAGGCGTAGCCCACGTAGATCCCCTGCCCCCAGGAGCGGCGGGTGGCGTTCCAGGACTCCATGGCGGCGGTGTTGGTCCAGAGGGTGTTGGAGCGGGAGGAGCCCCGAAACTCCTTGACCAACAGGGTGCGCCCGTAGGAGTAGGGCATGGGGTCGTTTTCACCCCGATTGTAGGTCTCCATCCGGTTGGAGCCCACGTTGTATACCAAAATTCTAGCCATATCAATCACCTGTACCTTGTTTTGTGAAGTGGAGGATGCTCATCACCAGTCTATGTTTCCCTCCCCCAGGGGTGATTGCAGGCGAGAAAAGAGCAGGCGACGGGGTTTTCCCCGCCGCCTGCTCTCCTGTTCCCAGCCGCGTCTCTATTTGCTTGTCGGCAGTTTCATCCCCTGCAAAAAGGGGGCCAGATGCCGCCCGGTGAGGGAGGCGGGGGTCCGGGCCACCTCCTCCGGCGTGCCGGCCGCCACCAGCCGGCCCCCCTCCTCCCCGCCTCCGGGGCCCAGGTCGATGACCCAGTCGCAGGCGGCGATGAACTGCAGATCGTGCTCCACCACCACGGCGGTGGAGCCCCCCTCCACCAGCCGGGTCAACAGGCGCAAAAAGCCGTCCACGTCGGCCGGGTGCAGCCCGGCGGTGGGCTCGTCGATCAGGTAGAGGGCCTGCTCCCCCCGCCCCTCCCAGAGCTGACAGGCCAGTTTCAGCCGCTGGCACTCCCCGCCCGAGAGGGCGCTGGACGGCTGTCCCAGGGGCAGGTAGCCCAGCCCCGCCTCGGAGAGGAGCCCCAGGGGCCCGGCGACGGCGGGCAGGTCGGCAAAGAGGGCCGCCCCCTCGTCCACCGACAGCTCCAGCACCTGGCTGATGTCCTTCCCCCGGCAGCGCACCGCCAGCACCGGCGGCGAAAACCGCCGCCCCCCGCAGACCGGGCAGGGCAGTTGCAGGTCCTCAAAGAAGAGGAGGTTGCTGCTCACCTCCCCCAGCCCCTGGCAGTGCTCGCACCGGCCCCCGGGACTGTTGAAGGAGAAGTCCGCCGCCGTCAGCCCCGCCTCCCGCGCCGCGGGCTGGGCGGCAAAGAGGTCCCGGATGGGGGCGAACACCCCCGAATAGGTGGCCGCGCAGGAGCGGCGGGAGCGGGCCAAAGGCTCCTGCCCCACCGCCACCACCCGCCCGGGGCGCGGTCCCGACAGACGGCCCGCGGAGGCGTCCCCCTCCAGCGCCGCTTGCAGCGAGGCAAAGACCAGGCTGGTCTTCCCCGAGCCGGAGACCCCGGTCACCGCCGTGAGGCAGCCCAGGGGGAAATCCACCGTCAGCCCCCGCAGGTTGTGGCTGGTCGCCCCGGAGAGCCGCAGCGCCCCCGCGGGAGTGCGCCGGGCGGGTGGGGGACTGTGGGCGGCCCGCAGCCAGCGGCCGGTGGGGGAGCCCTCGATCCCCCGCAGCCGCTCCAGGGGGCCCGCGCCGCAGAGCCGCCCGCCCCGCCGCCCGGCCCCGGGCCCCAGGTCGATGACCCAGTCGGCGGCGGCCATCACCTCCAGATCGTGCTCGATGACCAGGACGGTGTTCCCCCGGTCCCGCAGCTCCCGCAGGGCGGCGATGAGACCGGCCGTATCCGCTGGGTGCAGCCCGGCGGTGGGCTCGTCCAGGATGTAGAGGATGCCGGTGATCTCGGCGGCCAGGCGGACGCGCTGGCTCTCGCCCCCCGAGAGGGTGGCGGAGGGCCTCTCCAGGGTCAGGTAGCCCAGCCCCAGCCGCTCGAGCCGCCCCAGCTTGGTCCCCAGATCCCGCAGGTAGGGGGCGGCCAGGGCCCGCTCGGGGCCTTCCAGTTGGCCGCCGAGCGCTGCCAGCCACCCGGCCAGCCGGGCCAGGGAGAGGCCCGCCAACTGGGGCAGCCGCATCCCCCCCAAGGTGGCGCGGCGGGGGGCCGATTTCAGCCGCTCGCCGCCGCAGGCCGGGCAGGTCTGGCGGGTGAAGTACCCCTCCAGCCGGGAGGCGGCCCCCTTCTTTTCGGCGTAGCGCCGCCAGAGGTTGGGGAGCACCCCCTCAAAATCGCCCCCCTTCCCGTCCCCCTCCAAGAGGAGGGCCCGCTGCCGGGGGGTGTAGGCGGAGAGGGGGGTCCCCTCCTTCAGGGGGATGTGCAGGCGCTGGGCCGCCCGGCCAAATCGCTGGGCCTGGTACTCGCCGTAGCGCCCCTCCCAGGGGACCACCGCCCCCTCTTCCAGGGCGCGGTCCTCCCGCAGCAGCCGCCCCAGGTCGGGCTGCAGCGAGACCCCCAGCCCCCGGCAGCCCTCGCAGGCCCCCGCCTCGGTGTTGTGGGAGTAGTCGCTGCGCCCCAACAGCCGCACCCGCCGGCCGCAGTGGGGGCAGAGGAGGTGACTGTGGTACTCGTCCCCCACCCGCTCCACCTCCTGGGGGTAGAGGGCCGGGCGGATGGTCCGGCCGCAGTGGGGACAGGGCTGGCAGGCCAGCTTTTCAAAGAGCATCCGCAGGTCGGTGTAGATGCCGGTGGCCGTCCCCAGGGTGGAGCGGGGCCCGGCGGTGCCGGTGCGGGGGGCGATGAGCACCGCCGGGCAGAGCCCGCTCACCCGCTCCACCCCCGGCTTGGCGATCCCCTGAAGGGCCATGGCCTCCAGGTACTGGCGCTGGCACTCCCGGTGGAGCAGATCGACGGCCAAAGTCGATTTGCCCGAACCCGAAGGCCCAGTGAGGACCACCAGCTTCTCCCGCGGGATGTCCAGGGAGAGGTTTTGCAGGTTCCCCTCGGTGGCGTTCAAGATGGAGATCGGCCTCATTCCCTCTCCCCCCTTCCCTGCGGGGGGAACTTCTCCATCCGCACGCAGCCCCCCTCGTCCACCTGCATGGCCCCGCCCTTGAAGCGGTAGCCCATCTTCTGGTAGAAGGGCCAGGCGGTGAGGGAGGCGGGCACCTCCACCCGCTGGGCGCGCAGAAAGTAGCCGTCCCCCTCCAGCGCCCGGACGATCGCCCGCCCCACCCCGCGGCCCTGTGCCTCCGGGGAGATAAAGACGGTGAGGAGGATGCTCTCCCGCACACTACCCCAGTAGGGGGCCACGGTGCCGCAGCCCACCGGTTGCCCGCCCAGACAGGCCACATAGCTGTGCCCCTGGCGGGCTCTCTCCCGCAGGGTGTCGGGGCCCAGGCCGGCGGCCATCTCCTCGATGCGCGCAGGGGGGTAGTCCCGGGCGTTGACCTCCCGCAGGGCCCGCAGGATCAGCCGGTGCACTGCCGGCAGGTCCTCCTCCCGAAACCGTCTCACGTCGATTTCCATCTCTCTCCTCCTCTCCCCTCTTGGGGGTGTGTTGTCCCATCTTACCGCCTGGCGGCGGGGATGGCAAGGCGGGCAGAGAAATTTTTGCCGTTTTTTTGCCCAGGCTGTCCCCCCGGGGGCTGCTCTGTGCTAAAATGAGGAGGATGTGTATAGAAAAAGGAGCGGATCTCTCTTGAACGACAAGCGCAAACAGAGCCTGCTGGTCCTGGGCATCGTCTTCATCGCCTGCAACCTGCGCGCCCCCATCACCTCGGTGGGGCCGCTGGTGCCCACCATCCAGGGGGACACCGGCCTCTCGGGCACCTGGACGGGGATGATCACCACCCTGCCCCTGCTCTGCTTCGGGTTGGTCTCCCCCTTTGTCAGCCGCCTCGGCCGCCGGTTCGGCGGGCCTCAGGCCGTCTTTGGGGGGATGGTGGCCACCGTGGCCGGGCTGGTCATCCGCTCCTACTGCGGGGTCTGGGGGCTCTACCTGGGCACCCTCCTCATCGGCTCGGGCATCGCGGTGAGCAACGTGCTGATCCCCAGCATCATCAAGGAGGACTTCCCCACCCGCGCGGGCACCATGATGAGCGTCTACACCACCGCCATGTCGGTCTTTGCCGCCGCGGGCTCGGGGGTCAGCGTCCCCCTGGCCGCCGGGCTGGGGCTGGGCTGGAAAAACGCCCTGGCCTCGCTGCTGGTGCTGGCGGTGCCCGCCACCCTCCTCTGGCTGCCCCAGCTAAAGGGGGGCGCGGACAGGCAGGGCGGCGGCGGGGGCGACCTCTTCCGGCAGATGCTCCGCGACCCCCTGGCCTGGAAGATCACCCTCTGCATGGGCAGCCAGTCCCTCCTCTTCTACGCCGTCATCGCCTGGCTGCCCTCCATCCTCCTGGGGCGGGGGGTGACGGTGGAGCAGTCGGGCGGGCTGCTGACGGCCATGCAGCTGGTGGGGCTGCCCGCAGCCTTCTTCATCCCCCTGCTGGCCGACCGGCGGCGGGACCAGCGGCGGATCGCCGACACCGTCACCGCCCTCTTTGCGGTGGGCTTTTTGGGGCTCTGCTTCGGGCGGGGGCTCTGGGTGCTGACCCCCTGCCTGCTCTGCCTGGGGTTTGCCCAGACCGCCTCCCTCAGCCTGGCCCTCTCCTTCTTCGTCTGCCGCTGCCGGGGCGGGGAGGAGACCGCCGCCATCTCGGGGATGGCCCAGTCGGCGGGCTACCTCCTCTCGGCGGTGGGGCCGCTGCTCTTCGGCGCCCTGTTCGACTGGACCGGCTCCTGGGTGGCGCCGCTGGTCTTTTACGGCGGGGTCATCCTCCTCTACGCCTACACCGCCCACCAGTCCAGCAAAGACGTCTACCTGCTGGACGGGGATGTTGAACGGTAGACTCTTCCAAGGGACAGACAGGCTGGGATACAGCCTGTCTGTCCCTTTTTTTGGGGGGGACTGGCGGGGCGGGCGTTCGCCCGGGAATGGCTGGAAAGGACCGGAGAGGGCACGGGGCCTCTCGACAGCTCCCCCTTCGGATGGCCGCCGTCGGGGAGCGCCCGCGCAGAGAAAACCGGCGGTCCGGGAGTGGGCGCGTCCTCTTTCGGGCGACATCCCCGCCTGTTCCCCTGAAAAGGGAACGCCGAACCGGAATAGAGGCCGCCCGCGCGCAGTCGGAAAAGGTGGAAAGGGGCGCTGGGGAGCCGCGCCCCCGCCTTGCCCTGCCTGCCAAGCAGGGGAAAAGATGGGCCCCGCATCCCCGCGGCAAAAAAATGGGGGACAGGGGAGATTTTCGCGCCCTCTGCCCTCCCCTCCTTGCAGGGCGTCGGGGAGGCGAAGGGGCGTTTCCCCTCTTCTCCCCGGACCGGCCCCTCCCTATTGCCAGCAGCGGCGATCTGTGCCATTATTCTGTCAGACGATATATCGCGTCGCATAATAGTTGGAGAGGAGGGGAGCGCGGTGGCCGAGACACAGCCCATGAGCGAGGCCATGTACTACGCCCTGCTGGCCCTGACCGAGCCGGGCCACGGCTACGCCGTCATGCAGCGGGTGCGCGCCCTCTCGGGCGGGCGGTTGGAGATGGGTCCAGGCACCCTTTACGGGCTGCTGGCGCGGATGAAAAAGGAGGGGCTCATCGCCCTGACCGCCGAGGGGGCGCGGCGAAAGGTCTACGCCCTGACCCCCGCCGGACGCCGGGCCCTGCTGGGCGAGTACCGGCGGCTCAAACAGATGGTGGAGGGCGGAGCGAGATTGGAGGGGTACCAGTGAAGAGGCGATACCGGTTTCACCCCGGGGACTACGCCCTGGGGGAAAATGAGCAGTTTTACACCGAGATGGCGGCCCGCGGCTGGCTGTTGGAGAGGCGGGGGGCCTGGCTGAGCCGCTTTCGCCGGGGGGAGCCCGCCCGGCTGCGCTACCGGGTGGAGCTCTCCTGCCCCGGGGTCTTTGACGAGAGCAGCGAGCTACCCGAGGAGCAGCGGTCCCTCTACGAGGCCTGCGGCTGGCGCTTTGTGAGCCGGGGCGGGCTGGTGAACGTCTTTTGCGCCCCCGAGGGCAGCGGCGCGCCCGAATTTTACAGCGACCCCCGCCAGCAGGCCGACACCCTGAAGGCCCTGCGGCGAAACTACCTCTTGGGCTGGCTGCCCTTTCTGCTGTTGGCCGCCCTGCAACTGGCGGTGGGGGCCGCCCTCTTCGGCGGCGCCGGCAGCGCCCTAGGCCGGTGGGCGGTCTCCCTGCGGCTGGCCTGGGTGACCGAAACCGCCCTGGTGGCGGCCTTCGCCCTCTTTTTGCTGCGGGAACTGACCGCCCTGCTCTACGGCGAGGTGCGCACCGGCCTTCTCTACCGGCGGCTGCGCCGGGGGATCCCCCTGGACCACGCGCCGGGCAGGCGGCAGCGGCTCTACCGGGCCGTTCGCGGGGCGCTGCTGGCCGGCTGCGCCGCCTTTGCCTGCCTGGCCGCCGTCCAGTGGGCGTCCGGCCGCCCCGCCCCTCTGCCCCAGACCCCCCGGGGGCCCTATCTGCTGCTGGGCGACCTGGGCCACCGGGGGGAGCGCACCACCCTGCCGGTAAAGGGGGGCGAGAGCACCCTCTCCCACACCCGCTCCCTGCAAGCCGAGCAGTGGCGGACCCGCGAATTTTTACGGGAGGGGGAGCAGAGCCCCTGGCTCTACCAGCAGGTCTACCGCCTGGGGAGCGAGCGGGAGGCCCGGGCCCTCCTCCCCCTGCTGCTGGCCGAAGCGCCCCTTGCCCGGGACCCCAGCGCCTTTGCCGCGGTGCAGGCCCCCGGCTTTGACGAGGCCTACTGCGCCGGGGCCGAGTGCGCCGCCCGGCGGGGGAACACCGTCTACTTCATCACCTACAGCGGTCTCATGGACCACCCCGAGCAGGGGGAGGCGCTCTGGCAGGCCCTGGCCCAGCGGGAGGCCGCCTGGCGGGAGGGATAGGGCGAAACCGGGCGGAGCCGCCCGCTCGAAAAGGGCGCTGCCCGGGAAGGCGCGCCTGGGGGGATGGCGGCCCGCCCCCCTGCCAAAACGGCAAGGGCTTTGGCAGAGGGGGGTGCGACGCCCCCGGTGCGGCGGAGGGAAGCGGATTTTCTCCCCCCCCCTTTCCTCTCTCGGCGAGGGCCCGCCCTGTCCCCTCTCTCGGGAAAGGGAGGCCCCTTCCCCCACAGCGGCGGAGGGCGAAACCGGGCGGTCGGCAGATTTCGGCTGGCAGACCTTGCCCCCTCCCCCTCTCTTTGACAGAGGAAAGGGCGGTCTCCCCCTTTTGATGGGGACATCGGGCGAAACCGAAAGGGGCGCAGCCAGCTACATCTCCCCCCTTTGGCCGGGAAATCGGAAACACCACAAGCGCCCCCGAGGAGCAGCGATCTGCTCTCGAGGGCGCTTGTTTGCCGCCGGTCCTGGGCGGGGGCGGTTCGACAGGGTGGCGTGGGCGGCTTTTGCCGCGGCGCATTTCAAGTCTTCATCTGCACGGGGTGTAGCCGGGCCGAGTTGTGCGAACGGGGCGGTCCGCCGTCACCCGGCACTCTCCGGGGCCCCGTCCAGCTCCCCGCGGGGGGTGGGGGGCATCCCCTTCCCCGCCAGCTCATAGCGGACCGACTTCATGTCCGAGTGGTACTTGTAAAAGGCGTTCTTCCCGCCCATCTTGGCGCTGAAGAGGGCCATGTCCGCCTTTTGGTAGAGCTCGTCAAAGGTGCGCCCCTGCTCGGGCGCCATGGCAAAGCCCGCCGAGATGGAGAAGACGATGGTGTGATCCTGGGCCTTGTAGCTGACCACCATCGAGCGGACGACGGCGTCCAGCTTGCGGATCACGTCCTCCTCCCGGATGTTCTTGCACAGCACCAAAAACTCGTCGCCCCCCACCCGGCAGAGGATGTCCTCCCCCCGGAAAAAGCCCCGCAGCCGCTCGGCGTTCTGGGCGATCATCGAGTCGCCGTAGGCGTGGCCGAAGACGTCGTTGGCCAGCTTGAAGTTGTCCAAATCAAACATCAGCAGCGCCGCCGACTCCTCCCGCTGGGCGGCCAGGTACTCCTCGATCTTGGGGATGGCGGCCCGCCGGTTGTAGAGGCCGGTCAGGGCGTCGATCTCGGCCAGTTGGGTCAGCTTGAGCTCCTGCCGCTTCTGCCGGTCGATGTCCATGACGAAGAGGTAGGCGAAGACGTCGGGCGAACCCTCCAGCTCGGCCAGGTGGACCATCAGCCGCATCCAGTTGGCCTGGCCCCGGTAGAGGCGCTGGTAGTCCATGCTGGCCAACTGCTGGCCCTGGCGGTAGCACTCCAGCAGCCGCTCCCGGTCGCAGAAGGCGGCGAACTCCTTGCGGAAGGAGGGGAGCACCAACTGCCGGCCCACGTGGTCCAGCAGCTCTTCAAAGCAACTGCCGCCGCGGTAGCCGGTGTCCGTCCGCCAGGCCCGGCCGTCCTTCCCCACCGAGACGGTGTTTTGCTGCAAGTTGGCGCGGAAGTCGTAGACCGCCTGCCCCCGCAGCAGCTCGAGGATCTTGCGGTCCTCCCTGCTCTTGAGGGACTCGTTTTTCTCCCGGGTGATGTCCCGGTAGTAGCCCACGGCCCGCGCCGGGCGGCCCTCCCCGTCGCAGATGGTCTCGCCGGCGGTGTGCAGCCAGCACAGTTCGCCGTCGGCCCCGGTGACGGGGAACTCGCAGGCAAAGCGCTCCCGGTCGCGCCCGCCCTCAAAGGATCGCAGGTAGGCGGCGATGCGCTCCCGGTGCCCCTCGGGCAGGCCGGGGTGGGCCAGAAGCCGCCCGGCAAAGCCCGCTACCCGCTGGTCCTCCCCCGCCACCGGGCGGCCCAAGATCCGCTCGATCACCGCCCGGCCGCAGGTGGTGGAGAAGGTGAGGGCGCCGGTGCGCAGGTCCCAGTCCCAACTGTCGATGCCCGCCTGGCGGAGGATGCTCGAGAGCTTCTGACCGGCCAGCCAGAGCTCCCGCTCCTTCTCCTTGACGGTGGTCACGTCCCGGTTGGTGCAGAGGTAGGTGACCTCCCCCTCCCCCTGCTCGATGCAGCGGCCGTCCAGGGAGACCCAGGCCCGCCGGCCGCTGGGAAGGTCGAGCCTCGCCACCTGGTGGAACTCGCCGCGGGCGGCCACCGCCGCCACCATCTCCCCCCGCAGCCGCTGCCAGTCGCCGGGGGCCAGGTAGCCCTCGTACCGGCGGGTGCGCAGCATCTCCTCGAACTGGCCGGGCCGACCGCCCAGGTCGCGAAAGAGGCCGTCGGCGATCACCCGGACGCGCTCCCTCTCGCCGCGCACCTTGAGCAGGAAGATGTTCTCCGGAGTGTGGGCCATCAGCAGCCGCATCTTGTCCCGCAGCTCCACCGTCTCGGTGATGTCGACGACCATCCCCTGGAAAAAGCGCTTGCCCTCGTACTCCATGTACCGGCTCTGGTCGATGACCCAGCGGTAGCCGTCCTTGCCGCACATCCGGTACTCCATGGAGCGGCCCATCCCCTCGCGCTGGAGGTTGTCGCCCCCCATCTGCACCAGGGCGCGGTCGTCGGGGTGGACCATCTCCAAAAACTGGTTGTCAAAGCGCTCGCCGATCTCCTCCCGGGTGAAGCCGAACATCTCCAAGAACTGGTCGCTGATGTAGAGAAAGCTGTACCCGGGGTCGTCGTCGCAGCGGTGGTAGGCCCCCGGCAGGGCGTGGTTGAGGAAGTCCAGCTCCCGGTTTTGCTCCAGCAAAAAGGCGTTGCGCTCGGCCAGCCGCTGCTGGGCGGCCATGGTCTGGGAGATGTCGGTGCAGGCGCTGACGATGGCCAGGCGGCCGTCCTCCGCCTCGATGACCCGGCCCTTGTCCAGGGTCCAGAACCAACTGCCGTCCTTGCGGGGCATCCGGTAGGTGGTGGTGTATTCCAGCCCCGGGTAGTAGCGGGGGCCGATGTCCCGGGTCACCGCCGCCAGGTCGTCGGGGTGGATGGTGTTTTGCACCCGGTGGCCGATGGCAGCGGCGAACTCGTCGTAGCTGTCGTAGCCCAGCAGCCGCACCATCTCCCGGTTGGCGAAGTAGAGGGGGAACCCCTCCTCGCAGTAGCCGCCGATCATCCCCCCGGGGCTCATCTGGGCAAAGATGGAGGCGGCGGCGCGGCGGTTCTCCTCCGCCAGCTGCATGAAGGACTCGTCGTTCTCGGCCACCCCCACCACCGCCGAGAGGGCCTGCTGGGAGGAGGCCAGCTGCTCCTCCTGGCGCTTTTGCTCGCTGACATCGCTCACCGAGCCGTAGTAGAGCCGGTGGCCCAACTGCTCGCGCAGAAAGAAGGTGCGCAGGTGCAGCCAGATGGTGTCCCCCTCCTCGGTGAGGTAGCGAAAGTCGCCCTCGGCCCCGTTCAGGGGGCTGGCGTGGGCGCGGCGAAAGATGTCCAGCGCCACCTCCCGGTCCTCGCTGTATACGCTCTCCATGGTGCGGCCGCGGCGCTCCTCCATCCCCTCGGGGGTGGTGCCGGTGACCCGGTAGTACTGCTCGTTGACCTGCATCGGCTCCACCTGGTCGCCGCAGACGTCGTAGAAGGCGATGCCCCCCAGGATGTTGTTGAGGAGGATCTCGCTGAAGAGGTTTTCGTTGAGCAACTCCCTAATCTGCAACATCCCCATCCGCTTGGTGTGGATGCCCCGGTAGTCGAAGTTGCCCTCGTCGGCCAGCAGGGCCTCCGCCTCGGCGATGGGCATGGGGCGGGCGAAGTGGTAGCCCTGGCCGTACTGGCAGCCGATCTCCAGCAGGAATCCCGCCTGCTCGGGGGTCTCCACCCCCTCGGCCACCACCCGCAGCCCCATCAGCCGCGCCATCCCGACAATGGCTTCCAGGATGCCCGAGCCCTTGCCCGCGCTCTGCTCGCGCATCTCCAAAAACTTCATGTCGATCTTGAGGACGTCCACATTCACGTCCTTGAGCATGTTCAGGGAGGAGTAGCCCGAGCCGAAGTCGTCCATCAGCACGGTGAAGCCCGCCTGCCGCAGCCGGGACACCGCCTCGGTGATGATGTCAAACTCCTCGGCGTAGGCGCTCTCGGTGATCTCGATGGCGATGAGGTGGGGGTCCAGCCGGTAGCGCTCGACGAGCTGCTGAAAGCAGGCCGCCACGTCCATGGTGTAGAGGTCCACCCGGGAGACGTTGACCGAGACCGGCACCGGCCGAAAGCCCCGGTCGAGCCACTCCCGCATCTTGGCGCAGACCCCCTCCCAGAGGGGGCGGTCCAGGTTGGCGATAAAGCCGTTTTTCTCCATCAGGGGGAGGAAGGCGCCCGGCGCCACCAGCCCCCGCTGGGGGTGCTGCCAGCGCACCAGCGACTCGAAGCCGACGATCTTGCCGGTCTTCATGTTGCACTTGGGCTGCAGGTAGAAGGTGAACTCCCCCCGCTCCAGCCCCCGCTGCACCTCGGAGAGGAGGTGGTGCTCCTCCTCCATCTGCCGCATCATCCCCGCGCCGTAGCGGCAGAGGCGGCGGGCGTAGTTGCCCTTGACCGAGGCCAGGGCCAGGGCGGCCCGGTCGTACAGGGTGCGCACCGGCAGGGCGGGGTCCTCCACCCCGCAGACGCCGAAGGCCGGCAGGAACCCGGCGTTGCCCCCCCGGCTGCGGGCCACCTCGGAGACCCGGGTCTCCAGCTCGTCCAGCGCCTCGGGCGCGTCGGGCAGCAGCAGGCAGAAGTCGTCGTCCCCCATGTAGCCGGCGATCCCCCCGCGGTCCGTGGCCAGGGCCCGCAGGCAGGCGGCCACCGCCGCCAGGAAGTCGTCTCCGACGGACCGGCCGTGCCACTCGTTGAAGAGCTTGAAGTGCTCGATGTCCACTGCCACCACGCAGAGGGGGGACCCGCTGCCGGCGGCCACCGCCCCGTCCGCCGCGGCGAAGAAGGCGGCCCGGTTGTAGAGCCCGGTAAGGGGGTCGACGACGGCGGGGGCGAGGGCGGCCGTGGCCTCCTCCAGCTCCCTTCGCTTTTGGCTGTCGATGTCCTGCACAAAGCAGAGGACGATCTGCCCCTCCCCCGCGGCGCGGCGGAGGGGGACCACCGTCTGCAGCACCCAGCGCCAGCCGCCGTCGGTGCAGTGCTTGCGAAACTCCCCTTTTATGGAGCCCTCGCCCGCCAGCCGCTCCAACAGGTCCTCCAGCGACCAGAAGCGCAGGAAGGCGGCCCGGTCATCGGGGTGGACCATCCCCTCGGAGGCCTCCCCTACCAGGTGGGTCAGCCGCCCTTCCAGGGCGGGGAGGAGGTACTTGTCCCCCTCGTGGTAGAGGATGCGGTAGCGGTCCTCCCCCAAGTCCAGCTCGAACAGCTCGTCGTAGACCGAGAGGCTGGTGAGGCCGTAGAAGAGGCCCTTGTTGTCCTCCTGGATCTCCCGGGCAAGGACGATGTCGCACTCCCCTTTGCCGGGCCACTCCAGCTTGCCGGTGCTGACCTCGACCCAGCGGCGCAGCCACTTGTTGTAAAAGACGGTCCCCTCGCCCTGCCCGCCGTGCAGGGGGCAGCCGGGGCAGGGCCCCTCCTCCCGGCAGAGGGCGCGGTAGCAGGACTGCCCCAGCCGCAGTTCGGGAAAGATCTCCCCCAGCGCCCGGTTGAAGTGGACGATCCGGTGGTCCCTGTCGATCACGTAGATGGCGGTCTCGCTGCCGCCCGTTTGTCTGTCCATATTGCCCCATCCCGATCCTGCCCGCCGCGGCAGGGGATCGCTTTTCTTTTTGTATACAATTTATTATACGACCTCTGTCCGGGATGGTCAACCGGCCCCCCTCTCAAAAAGGGGGAAAAAAGAAAAGGGGCGGAGAACGGCCCCCCTCCTCCCACCCGGCAAAAAAGCGCCCCGGCCGGATGCGGCCAGGGCGCTCTCTTTTTGCGCAGAGGGGGTTGGGGGGAACTAGTCCTCCAGCAGGGGCAGGGGGTCCATCTCCATCTCGATGGTGCCCAGCATGCTCTCCATGTACTCCACATAGCTCTCGCGGTCGAGCTTGGGCTGGTAGATCTCCATCAGGTGCCGGGCGCCGGCGGCGTCGCCCTTGAGCAGGTGGTAGGCGGTGAGGGCGAAGAGCTTGGCGGGCAGGATGTAGGCGATCTCCTCGTCCACCACCTCGACGTTGTTGTTGTGCAGCTGGCCGGTGAGGCCGGTGGTGTAAAACTGGATCAGGGGCATGATGGCCGACACGTCGCCAAAGTCGGTGGAGCCGGTGATGTGCTCGCTGGCCGGGACCTCTTTGACCCGCAGGGGCCTGTCCTCCCCCACGGCGTCGAGGGCGGCCTGCAGAGCCGACACGTCGGGGCAGGGCTGGGTGGAGAAGTAGCCGGGCAGGGTCTCGATCTCCAGCCCGCAGCCGGTGGCCAGGGCCCCGGCCTTGAAGGAGCGGTCGACCTTGGCGTTGGCGTCCTTCACCGCCTCCATGGTCTTGGCGCGCACGCAGTACTCCAGCACCACGTCGTCGGCGATGATGTTGACCGCGTCGCCGCCCTGGAGGTAGTAGCCGTGGCAGCGCACCGTGTCCTCGTCGCGGAAGCTCTCCCGCTGCAGGGCGATGCCGTGCAGGGCCAGCTCGGCGGCGTTGAGGGCGTCGACCCCCTTCTCGGGGAAGCCGGCGGCGTGGGCCTTGCGGCCCTTGAACTTGACGGTCTTGTTGACAAAGACGTTGGAGGAGCAGTTCATGATGATGGCGTCGTGCTCGGCGTCGGTGTCGCTGTGGTGGCCCAGGGCCACGTCGATGTCCTCAAAGGCGCCGATGCGGATGAGCTCGCACTTGCCGCCGCCGTAGCGGGCCTTGCCCTCTTTGCGCAGACCGTTTTTGTAGTCGATGTCCACAAACTCCTCCGACGGGGTGGACATGAAGACCACGTTGCCGTCGAGGGCCTCTTTGACCTCGGGCACGCTCAGGGCCAGGGCCGCGCCGATGGTGGCGGTCAGCTGGGCGTGGTGGCCGCAGCAGTGGGCGGCGCCGGTCTCGGGGTTGGTGTCCTTGTGGTTGGCGATGGGCAGGGCGTCCAGCTCGCCGATGACGGCCACGGTGGGGCCGGCGGTGCCCTTGGGCTTCAAATAGCCCTTGGCCCCGGTGATGGCCAGACCCTCGTCCACCTCCATCCCCAGGTTTTTGAGCAGCTCGTTGAACTTGCCGGCGGTGCGGAACTCCCGGTACCCCAGCTCGGCGTGATGCCAAATATCCCGGCCAAAGGCCACGATCTGCTCGCGGTTTTGGTCGATGGTTTCGATGATCTTCTTCTCGATTTGATCCAATGAAATTACACCCCTTCAGTCACATAGTCTGACAAAATAACCGTTGTCGCCCCCTATTATACCGCCCGGCCGCCGCCCTTGAAAAGAGCAGCGGCGGGAGTTCGGCACTTTGGCACAACAAAGCAGTAAAATTCTGGGGTGATTGCATAAAACATTCGGCAGCAATACTTACAAAACCCGACCAAATGCGGCAACCGCGGAGCTGCAGAAAAAATCCTTTTTCTAAAATCAAGCCGCCAAAAGGCATTGGACAAAAGAAAAAACCTGGAGCACAAATTGGCTCCAGGCTCTGCCCAGTGGTGCCGCTGACGAGACTTGAACTCGTACGGAGTCTCCCCCGAGGGATTTTAAGTCCCTTGTGTCTGCCGGTTCCACCACAGCGGCATGCCTCTCTGGCAGCTTTTTCAGTATATCCGCCGGGGCTGCGTTTGTCAAGGCCGCCCCAGCTCCTCCGCCAGGGCCGCCAACTCCTCCCGGGTACAGAGGTCGTTGACCGCCCCCAAAAGCCCCTTGGGGGAGAGGTTTTCCGGCAGGTCCAGCCGCGCAAGCAGCGCCCCCCGCCGCGCCGCGCTGTCAGCACCCCCCACCAGCCCCCAGTTGTAGAGGTCCAGCCGGGTGATCTCCCGGGGGCGGGGCGCCCCGTCCGCCAGGGCGCCGGCGGTCTGCAGCGCCCGCAGCAGCACCTCCCCCGGCACCCCCTCGACCCCCAGCTTCCCCTCTTTGGAGGGGCGGGCCTTCCGCCGCTCCTTGCCGTAGATGTCGGGGATGTAGGCGTCCACCACGTCGCAGCCGGCCAGGTAGTTTTTCAGGTAGCTGCGGATCTGAAACCCCGCCACATCGCTGTCGGTGAGGATCACCGCCCCCTTCTGTCGCGCCAGGGTGCGGATCTCCCGCTTCTTCCCCTCGTTGTGAAAGAGGGAGAACCCCCCGCAGGGGATGATGGTCCCCTCCACCAGGTTGGACAGCTTGATCTTGTCGTAGCGGCCCTCCACCACGATCACCCGCTCACAGCGAACCATCCCGCTCCCCCCTCTAGCGCGCCCGCAGCAGCAGGCTGATCTGCACCAGCAGCCGCTGCAAGACCACGGTGGCGTCGGCGCCGGAGGACTTGAGGGCCAAGTCGGCCTCCAGCAGCTCCTCCAATATCTTCACCACCTGCCCGTACTTCAGGCTGCGGCTGTTCTGCACCGCCTGCTTGACCCGAAAGTCCCCCGGCCGGTAGCCAAAGGTCTTTTCGATCTGCGAGGTGGCCAGCCGGTCGGCCTGGCCGCACTTGACCTTGTACATGTCGCAGAAGTTGGTGGCCAGGGCCGCCACAATGGTGATGGGCTCCTCCCGGGCGTCCAGCAGGTCCCCCAGCAGGTGGAGCGCCCGGCGCACATCGCCCCGGATCAAAGCCCGCGCCATCTCAAAGGAGGTGCGCTCCACCGTGGGGGCGGTGAAGCGGTCGATGTCCTCCCGCCGCACCGTCTCCCCCAGCCGGTAGCTGCCCAGCTTCTTCAGCTCGTTTTGCACCTTCAACAGGTCGCCGCCGCAGTGCTCCACCAGATAGGCCACGTCCCGCTCGGCGATCGCAATGCCCTCCTCCCGGGCGAGGGCCGCCGCCAGCTTGGCGCAGGAGGCCGCGTCCGGCTTGTTGACATCCACCAGCGCCCCCTTGGCGTCGGCCAGCTTGCGCAGCTTCTGGGCCTTGGCCCGCTTGACCTTGTAGCTCTCCTTGACAAACTTCTCCTGGGCGATGAGCACCGTCTCCAGGGAGAGGTAGTCGGCCATCTCCCCCAGCCGCTTGATCTGGGCCTCGCTCATCCCCTCGGGGGAGAGCCCGCTGATCACCAGCACCTTGGGCGGGGTAAAGGAGACGGTCACCACCTCGTCGCCCAGGGCGTCGAAGTCCAGCTCGTCCCCGTCCAGGCGGACGACCTGTTCCTCCCCCGCGCCCAGCGCCTCCAGCAGCTGTGCGGTGAAGCGCTCCATCAGGTAGCGCTGGTCGCCGAAAAAGTAGATGAGCCCCCCCAGGGGCCCGCCCTTTACCGCCTTGGCAAAGTTGGTGGCCGTGTACTTCAAGCTCGCCTCTCCCCTCTCGCCGGGCCGCCCCGTGGCCGCCCGCATCTCTAGTCATTATAGCAAACCGCCGCCCCTTTTTCCATAGGCAATCCACAGCCCTCCTCGCCAGAGGGCGCTTGGCCCTAACTGCCCTCCCCCCAGCCGCCACCGACACCGTCCCCCCGCCGCCGAGCTCCCCGCCGCGGCCGCGCCGGAGCGGCGCTCTCCCCGTCCATCCCCGACAGACCTTTTCCCTGTGACGGCACAGTGCCTGGCCCCCCGCGCGCAGCCGGCCAAGAGTCCGCCCGGCAGCCCCTCCCCTCCGCCCAAACGCTCTCCCATCGGGCAAAAGGGCAGCGCCTCGGCCGCCGCCCGGGCAGAGCCTCCCGCCAGAGAGAGGGCCAAGCTCCCCATCATACCGCCGGCCAAAAGGGCGTTCGCACCCCTCTCCACCCGCCGAGCGAAGCGCCCCCTCAAAAGGAGCGCAAAAATCCCCGGGAAACCCGGCGGAGAACCCGGCCGCCGAAACAGCCGTTTCCTTCCACCCCTCCGTGCAGCGGCGAAGGAGCGGCCGGAAGAGGGGCCCGCACAAGCCCAGACAGCCTCCGCCGGCACGGACCGAGACCGGTCCCGCCAGAGCACCGCCTGCAAAAGAGAGCGGCCCGCCGACGCGCCCTCCTTCCGCCCGGTGCAGCGGCAGAAGGGGTCCCCTCCGCCAGACGCCCCAACCGGCCGCAAAAGCAAAAAGGACATGAGGCCGAGGGACTTCCCCACTCGCCTCCACCAGACAGTCCCCTCGTCCCCAGCCCATTCTCCGCCACCCCGGCGCAGCAGCGGGTCACACCCCTCCGTCCCCGCCACAAGCCCCCCTTGCCCCTCTGAGCCCGCGAAGGGACCAAAAAGGGGCGGGGCAAAGGGACTGTTCCTTCCTTTGCCCCGCCCCCTGCGCGCCTCACAGGCAGGCCCGGTAGATCTCCAGCACGTCGGCCGCGTCCAGGGGAACGACCCCCTCCTGCAGCGCCGGGGCGGCGGCCCGCTCCGCCAGCTCCCCCAACTGTCCCCCGGCGGCGCCCAGCTCCCCCAGCCGCTCGGGCAGACCCAGCACCTGGGTGAAAAAGCGCTGGGTCTCGTCGATGGCCCGGCGGGCCAACTCCTCCTTCGGCAGCTCCCTGTTCAGCCGCCAGACCTGCACGCCGTACTCGGCAAACTTCTCCAGGGTGGTCGCCCGCAGCACATAGCCCATCCAGGCCGGGGCCAAAACCGACAGCACCGCCCCCCAGGGGGCGTCGAACCGGTCACAGAGCTGCCGTCCCATGCCGTGCACCTCCCAGGGGAGCTTGCGGCCCCAGCCGGGCAGCTCGCTGACGGCCAGCCCCAGGGCCCAGAGCAGGTCGCCGCAGGCCCCCTCCTCCCCCCGCAGGGCGCCGCCCGCGCAGTGGATACAGGTCTTGAGGATGCCCTCAGCCAACCGCCGCTGCAGATAGGCCCCCTCCCCCGGGGCAAGGTAGAGTTCCAGCCCCCGGCAGAAGAGACCGGCGATCTCCTCCGCCACCTGCCCCCGGTCGCCGGTGTAGGCAAAGACCGGGTCCAGGGCGAGGAGCCGGGGCAGCGGTCCGGGCGAGCCCACCGGGGCAAAACCCGGCAGCGCCCCCTCCCTGCCGGAGGAGGCCAGTGTAAAGACGGCGAAGAGGGGGAGGGCCGGCTCCCCGCCCTCTCCCCGCCTGCCGAAGCGGCCCGCCGCCGCAATGGCCTGGGCGCACTGCAGGGTGCGGGCCCCGCCCACGGCGAGGATGCCGTCGAGCCGGTATCTCTGGTAGATGTCGATCCCCCGGGCCACCACCCGACTGCCGCCGGACGGGTCCTCTCCGCCCGCCAGGGACGACGGCCCCAGCGCGTCCCGCGCAAACGGCGGCCCCTCTCCCTCGGCCAGATCCATCTCGGTCCAGTGAAAGCCGTGGGCCCAGAGGGTCTCGTAGACCAAATCGTGCAGCCGCCCGCCGATCACCCGCCCGTCGTAGAGCACCATCAGCTTGTCCAGGTGCCCGCGCACCGCCCCGATGGCCCGGTCAAAGACCTGGGGACCGCTGATGAACTCGGTGTCGACCCGGCCGCAAAACTGTGTCATATCGTTTCCTCCCCTCGCCGTGCGGCACCCTTTTGCCGCCGTCTCTCCCTTTCCCCTATTGTAGCGGCCGGGGAGAGATTTGAAAAGAGTATGTAAAAAATTCCCACGCCCTTTCCGCCCTCCGCACAGCTTTGCCAGCCCGCCTACATCCCCGGGGAGGGGGGCGTCACTCCCCTTGACCAGCCGCGCCACCCCAGCGGGAGGCAGCCCTCCCCATGAAAGCTTCCCCCCCTCACTGGAAAGGGCAGCGCGCCACCTCTGGGCTGTCCCCCATCAAAGCCATTGCAGGGGCACACCAGCCCAATTACAGCACCGCTCCTGCCGGAGATACCTTCCCCTTGACCGGCCGCGTCGCCCCAGCGGGGGACGGCCCTCCCCATAAAAGCCTCTCAAACCCCAACTGTGGGGGGCAGCGCACCACCTCTGAGCTGTCCCCCATCAAAGCCATTGCAAGGGCACACCAGCCCAATTACAGCACCGCTCCCGCCGGAGATGCCGCCCCCCTTGACCGGCCGCGTCGCCCCAGCGGGAGGCAGCCCTCCCCATGAAAGCTTCTCCCCTCCTCACTGGAAAGAGCAGCGCGCCACCTCTGGGCTGTCCCCCATCAAAGCCATGCGCAGTCGGAGCTGCCGCCCATCCCCTCAACAACCCGACCCGAACCGGTCCTCCCCTGCTGCAATAACGGCGCCTCCCCCCTCGACCAGACATCCCCGTCTCTTGACACGCGCTCCTCATCCGCAAAAAGAGGGGGCACAGCCCCCTCTCCCGCACCGCCAAAACCTGCGCCCGCCCACCAGAGGCAAAGCTCGCCGCTCCCCTTCTCACCCCGCCAGCAGCCAGCCCCCCAGGGCGCAGAGCGCCGCCCCCGCCGCCAGCCAGCGCAGCCGGTGGACCCGCTCGGGCAGCTGCAGGCAGATGGCCCCCCACAGGCAGGCCGCCCCCAGCCCGTACCAGACGCCTGGCCCCCGCAGGGGGAGCACCAGCCAGTCCCACCGGGCCAGCAGGTGGGCCGCCGCCGCCATGGCCCGGGCGCAGAGCCCAGCCAGAACGGCAAAGGGGTAGCCCAGCGCCTGTCCCCAGGGGCCGGGCAACAGCCCCAGCAGGCCGCAGAGGGCGCCCCCCAGCACCGTGGGCCCCGCCAAGGGCAGGCAGAGCAGGTTGCCGGCAAAGGCCAGCAGGGACAGCTCGCCAAAGGAGAGGGCCAACAGCGGCCCGGTGCAGCCCAGCACCACCCCGGTCTGGCAGAGGCTGGTCACCAGCGGCCCCCGCTCCCCCACCGCCCTGCGCACCCGGGGCAGGGCCAGCACCAGCGCACAGGTGGAGCCAAAGGAGAGCAGCAGCCGCAGGTCGGCCACCGCCAAGGGGTCCCCCAGGGTCAGCACCAGCCCACACACCCCCATGGCGGTGGGGCCGTCCACCGTCCGGCGGCAGAGAAAGGCCCCCGCCCCGTAGCAGCAGAGCACCACCGCCCGGCAGATGGAGGGGGAAAACCCCACCAGCGCCCCATAGAGGAGGGCCAAAACCACCCCCGCCAGCACCGCCCCCCGCTTGGAGCCCCCCAGCAGCCGCACCAGCCCTGCGCCCATGGCCGCGCAGAGCCCCAGGTGCAGCCCCGAGAGGGCCAGCAGGTGGGCCACCCCCGCCGTCTGAAAATCCCCCCGCACCCCCTCCGAAAGGGCGGCGCGCTCCCCCCAGCTCATGGCTGCCACCAGCTCCCCCGCCTGGGAGGGCAACTGCCGCCGGACCGAAGCGGCCAGCCGCTGCCGCCAGCGCTCCAGGGCGGCGGCCGGGCTGTCCCGGTGCCCCAAAAAGAGGAGGTGCTCCTCGCTCAACAGTTCGGCCGAGAGGTAGATGCCCCGGGGCGTCAAGCTGTCCCAGCCCCCGGCCGGGCGGTCGGGGAGCCCAAACCGGGCGGTACAGACCGCCTGGTCCCCCACCTGCAGATCCGCCGTCCCCCAGACGAGCACCTCCACCAAAAAGGGGAAATCGGGCGCCCCCTCGGCGGTGGTGGAGCCCACCCGGGCCACAAAGCGGGTCGCCCCGCTGGCCTGCCGGGGGGCTTCGGTCACCTCCAGCACCGTCTCCCCCAGCTGCCCGGCCAGCCGCCGGACCGGCTCCACCCGGGCGGCGCAGACCCAGGCGTTGGCCGCCACCGCCGCGGCCGCCGCCAGGCAGAGGAGGGCCGACGGCAGCGCCCGCCGCCGCGCCAGCAGCAAAAGCAGCAGCCCGACCGCCGCCGATCCCGCCGCCAGCACCCCCTTGGCCAGCGGGGAAAGGGGCAAAAAATAAGCGGCCTCCAGAGACAAAAACCAGCCAAAGCCGATCGTCCCCAGAGGCCGCTTCACCAACTGCCCCACCTCGTTAGTGGGCGGGCCGCAGCCCGCCGCAGTCTGTCCTATTTTTCAAAAACGGGAAGTTTGTCCAAAAAGATGATGTCGTCGCGGTTGGCGGCATCGCCCTCGGCCAGCACGGTGGCCTTGCCGACGATGTTGCCGCCGGCCTCGTTGACCAGCACTTCCATGGCGCGCAGGGAGTCGCCGCCGCTGATGACGTCGTCCACGATCAGGATGCGCTTGCCCTTGAGCACGTCGGCGTCGGCCTTGTCCAGGTAGAGGTCCTGCACCTTGGCGGTGGTGATGGACTTGACGCTCACGTGGATGGGGTCGGTCATGTAGAGCTTGGTCATCTTGCGGGCCGGGTAGTAATTCTTGCCGCTCTGGCGGGACATCTCGTACGCCAGAGGGATGCCCTTGGCCTCGGCGGTGACGATGTAGTCGAATTCCGGCACGATCTTCAGCAGCTCTCTGGCGCAGGCGATGGTGATCTCCACGTCGGAAAACATGACGAAGGCCGCAATGGACAGGTGGTCGTCCACCTTGCAGATGGGCAGCTGCCGCTTGCACCCGGCGATCTCGATCGGATAGAACTTTTCCATGCTAAACTCCCTTTACACCGCTTCGGCGGCCCGCCCCCGCAGGGGCCGCACCCGCCGAAACTTTTTTTGGGCCGGGCCTCTCCCGGTCCCCCGTTTTGCCCCCCTCGCGCCCCTGCGAAGGGGCAAAAGGGAACGCCGGCCGCCCCCGGGGGGACAGCCGTCCTCGGCTATTATAGCACAACTTCCCCCGCAATAAAGGGGAAACGCCAAAAAAGGGGCGAAAAATTTTGCCCCGCCTACTCCTGTTCCCCGCCGCCGCAGGTCTCGACCAGCAGCCGGAAGACAGCCAACATGTCCCCCCGGGTGGCGGAGAGCATCTCCGGGTGAAACTGCAACCCCAGGGCAAAGGAGCCGCCCTGGCGCTCGATGGCCTCCACCACCCCGTCCTTGGCGGTGGCGGCGGTGAGAAAGCCCTCGGCCACCCGGTCGATGGCCTGGTGGTGCAGCGAGTTGACCTGCGCCGTCTCCCCCAAAATGGGGGCCAGCACCGACTGGCTGTCCACGCTCACCGTGTGGCTGGCCTGGATGGGGTGGCTGGGCTGCAGGTGCTGCACGAAGGAGGAGGAGAGGCTGGGCAGGTCCTGGTGGAGGGTGCCGCCGCAGACCACGTTGAGGATCTGGCAGCCCCGGCAGATGCCCAGGATGGGCAGTTCCGCCTGCAGCGCCAGCTTGCAGACATACATGTCAAAGCGGTCGCGCCGGTCGGAGACGGCGGTGAGGTTTTGGTGGGGTTCCTGCCCGTAGAGCAGGGGGTTCACGTCGTGCCCGCCGGTGAGCACCACCCCGTCGCAGAGCTCCAGCTGGGCCTGCACCACCGCCCGGTCGCCGGTGATGGGAAGCAGGATCGGCACACCCCCCGCCCGCTGGACGGCGGCGATGTACTCCTCGTGCACATAGTCGCTGCTGCAGCCGAAGAACACCGGATCGTCGTGCACGGTGGTGCCCGCGGTGATGCCGATCACTGGTTTTTTCATACGAATCACTACCTTTTACATATTGGCGCTTTGCCTGCAATCAGTATACCAAAAAACACAAAAAACAGCCAGTGCCCAGGCTCATTTTCTACCATTGTATCAGTTTTTTCCCCCGTTCAGGTGCAGATTGCCGGACGGTCCCTCTCCAGCCTATATAAAGCTATTTGCCTTTACAGCATTTGCCGTCCATTCCTCAGCCGTCCCCAGGGACAAATCCCCCTCTCTTCCCTCCAAAAGGCCCTGCCGCTCCCATCCCAGCCATTTTCCTCCGCTCAGGCAGGCCGTGTCCAGAAGGCAGCGCCTTCATCCACTCCTATCCCAGCCGTCTTTCCCCACCCAAGCGGGCCGTGTCCGGAAGGACAGCGCCGCCATCCGCTCCCATCCCAGCCGTCTCCCCGCCCAGGCAGTCCGTGTCCAGAAGGGCAGCGCCAACGCTGCTCCCGACCCGGCCGTCTCCCCGCCCAGGCAGGCCGTGTCCGAAAGAACAGCGCCGACGCCACTCCCGCCCCGGCCGTCTCCCCCGCCCAGACGGGCCGTGTCCGGAAGGGCAGCGCCGCCACCCGCTCCCATCCCAGCCGCCTCCCCGCCTAAGCGGGCCGTGTCCGGAAGGGCAGCGCCGCCATCCGCTCCCAGCATCCACCCCCTTCTCCTCAAAGGCGCTTTTCCCCGCGCCTCCCCCCTTGCCGGCTAGCCCCCTGAAAAAGAAGGAGGGGCGACGGTCCCGGTGCCCTCTGCACCAGAGCCGCCGCCCCTTGGCCGCTTCTCCCGTTTGGCCCCGCCCGCGCCGCAACAGCCTGTCCGCCGGGGCGCGCCGGAACATGTAAAGTCTATCCCCTTTATAGATTGGGCAGGTCCTCCCAACTGGGCTTCCGGGGCGCCTCCTCGGCTTTATGGGGACCGTCCTCCCCCTCGCCTCCCCGGTGGCCGTAGAGCAGCCCGCAGATCAGGGAGGTGGCGGGGATGGTCAGGAGGATGCCGAAGCTGCCCACCAGCGCCTGCAAGATCTCCACCACGATCATCTCCCGGTTGAGGATGTAGAGCAGGGAGTCGTTGTAGGCAAAGAGGAGGAGCACCACCGACAGGGAGCTGCCGATGTAGGCCAGCACCAGGGTGTTGGCCATGGTGCCCAGAATGTCCCGCCCGATGGTGTAGCCCGAGCGCACCAGGCTGTGAAAACTCGAGTTGGGCAGCTTCCGCTTGATTTCGTAGAGGGAGGCGGCGATGTCCACCGCCACGTCCATGATGGCCCCCACCGCGCCGATGATGATGGCCCCAAAGATGATGGCCTTCAGATCCAGCGGCTTCTCCCCGTTGAGGTACATCAAAAACATCGAGTTCTCGTCCACCATCCCCGTCAGGCGGATGATCTTGTCCATCCCAAAGGTCAGCAGTCCGGTGATCAGCACCCCCGCCGCGCAGCCCAGCCCGGCGGCCAGACTCTTGCGACCCGGCCCGTTGACGATGAGCAGGGTCATCACTACGATGAAGGCGCAGACCAAAATGGCCCAGAGGTAGACGTTTTGACCCGAGAGGATGGCGGGCACAAAGACCGCGAAGATGGCGGCGATGGTAAAGCCCAGGGAGAGGATGGTGTTGACCCCCTTGGCCCGCCCAAAGGCAAAGAGCACCAGGCAGAACACCACCCCCAGCCAAATCAGGGCGTCGCTGCGCACCCGCTCGGCCCAGATCCAGTCGGTGTCGGCCTGCTCGTCGGGGTTGTGGGTCAGCAGCACCTTGTCCCCCGCCTGCACCTGGTCGGGCTGCCCGCCCATGAGGGGGTCGAGCTGCTGCTTGGCAAAAAGCACCTGCCCCTTGCGCGCCCCGGCGAGCACCTCCCCTTTAAAGTAGGTGCTGTCCTGGGTGGTCTGGGTGATCCCGTCGATGACCACCTGGCTGGGCACCCGGGCGGTGATCTCCACCACCCGCACCTTCACCGTCTCGGCGGCGGTCCCATCGCCCTGCAGCGCCAGGCCCTCGGTGGCGATCTTGTTGCCGCCCCAGAGCAGCAGTACCGAGCAGAGCACCGTCAACAGGTAAATCAGTTTCTGCTTCACGCGTCCGTCCTCCCTCTCTTCCGCCCGCCCCGTGGCGGGCAATATTGTACCAGTATACCGTCCCGCCGCCGCCCTCGTCAACCGCCGGGCAATGTCAAATTTCCCCGCCGGGCAGCAAAAAAGGGGGTCATTTTGCCCCCTCTCCCGCCGCCATCTAGGGGGCGGGCCGCCGTCCCGCCCACACACACGACTGCCGCAAGCGGGTGTCCCCCTACTCCCCGTCCAGGCAGCTCTCCCCCTCGCTGAAATGCCGGAACGGCGGCCTCCACCGCCCGTTTCCAAATGGCAAAGGACCGGCAGTGCGCGCGGCCCCCACTGCGAGGGCGGGCCCCTGTGGGAAAACGCCACAGCAAGCCGGGAGAGGGGCCTCAAAAGGGCGCTCTCCCCCTTCCCGTCCCCCCTCATTCCTCCCGGCAGTAGGAGGGGGAAGACCGGCAAAGCGATGCGCCCATCTCCCAGGCAAACGGCCCTCTGCGGGGAATATCTCCCCCACAGACGGCGTCCGCAGAGGCGCAGAGAGGGCCCGGCCGCCGTCCCCTTCCGGCCACCGGACCCGACCGGGCTTCCTTTCAGAGGAACCGCTCCAGGGCGCAGCCGCCCCGCTCCCCCCGAACACTGCCGCAAGCGCCCCCCTCAACGGCGCGCCACCGCACCCGGCGGCAAACAGCAGCCCGCGCCAGACAAAGCGCCTCCTCCGCGAGAATTCCCCGCAGAAGGGCCGGGGAGCCGCCTCCCCAAAGCCCTCTTTGCCTTTCTAGGAAAATCTCCCCCGCATCCAACGCGCCTCATCTCTCCCGAACACTGCCGCAATCGCCCCCCTCAACAGCGCGCCGCCCGCACCCGGCGGCAAACAGCAGCCCGCGCCAGATAAGCGCCTCCTCCGCGGGAACACCCCGCAGAAGGGCCGGGGCACCGCCCCTCAAAAGCTCTCTTTGCCTTCCCCCGCAGTCAGCCACCCCGGCGGGCCATCCGCCCGCGCCGGCCTCTCTGCCGGCCTAGTCCTCCTCCCCTGCGGCCGCGGCGGCGCTGGTGTCCAGCCAGTCGCTGTCGGGCCGGCAGAGGAGCCGGGCGTCGATGTAGGCCTCCCGCAGGGGGAGGATGGTCTGCCCCTGGTAGTTGCCCGACTGGGTCAGCTCCACCACCAGCGCCACGTCCACCCGGTCGTCGTGCAGCAGGGCCAGGGGGAGCATCAAACTCATCACATTGCGGGTGGGGAAGAAGCAGGGCAGGGCGGTCTTGAAGTTCCACCGCACCCGCTTCTTGGCCAGTTCCACCGCCTCGTCCACCCGACTGCAGATGCGGCGAAAGTGCTTGTCGCCGCCGTCCAAAAAGGCCCGCAGCCGGTCGTAAAGGGCCTTTTGCTCCCCGGGGCGGCCCTCCCGCAGCCCGCCAAGCACCGGGCGCATCTCCCCGCTGTCGTAGAGCACCTCCTCCAAAAAGTCCAGGGGAAGGCGGTTGACGTTGTCCACAATGATGTGGTGGCGGTCGAGGATCAGCTCCCGCTCCAGGTCGTAGAGCAGGTCCTCCTTGCGGCGGAAGTAGCTGGCCGCCTGGGGCAGGGGATTGAAGCTGTCCACCAGCCGCTTGCCCGCCCCCCGCGAACCGGCGGTACAGAAGCAGTCAAAGGCCCAGGGGGTCTTTTCCGGTTGGGCGTTGGGGAGGAAACAGGCGTAGATCTCCTCGTAGGTGTGGTCCACCAGCCCGGTGTTGAAGGCCGCGAACTCCCGCCGCCCCTCCCGCTCGAGGATGCAGACCTTCCCCTCCTGCTTGAGGCGGTAGAAGGTGTACTTGATGTAGCGCACCAAAATGGAGTAGTCGTCGGCGTTGTCCCGCGAAAAGCTCCAGCGCTCGGGCAGGGCCATCTGGGCCAGGGTGCGCAGGAATTCGGTCATGTTCCCCAGGTAGGCGAACTTGCCCAGCTCGTCCCCGGGGCGGCTGTTGTCCCGGTCGTAGCCCACCCAGTTGACATACCAGCCGTAGCTGCCGCCGGGGCTGGCCTCTTTGAAGGAGGCGACCACCCCTTCGCCGGTGGTGCCGGTGAGGGTGGTGTCGAAAAACCAGGCGTCCCCCCGGCGCTCGATCCGGTCGTCCCGGTAGGCCGCCCGGTACCCCTCCATCAACTGGGCGGTCTGCTGGTGGCTCAAATAGCCGCCCCGCAGGCCGGTGAGCAGGTAGTTGGCGTTCTGCACCGCCGCCTTGGTGAGGAAGATGTTCCCCTCCATCCCCTCGGGAATGGGGCGCTCTCCCCCGCCGCTCGGGGGTGTCTCCTCGGGGGCGGGCGCAGGCTCCTTCGGCCCGGCAGGGGTCGCCGGCGCGCCCTGCGCCCCCTCCCCCTCGTACCGGGGACAGGGGCGCAGCACCACCTCCACCACCGGCGGGTCGAACTCCTCCCGGGTCAGCAGCTGGGCAAACTCCTCCAACTGCTCAAAGGCGGTCTTCATCTTGTACACCCCTAAGCTGACCTTGGTGTACCCGGCGGCAATCAAATCGCTGCTGGCCTGGGCCAGGGGGATGGGCTCCCCAAAGGGGTGCAGCCCCGTCAGCAGCCGGTAGATTTCCCCCCGCACCTCTTCCGAGAGGGCGGCCGCCTCGGGCCGCAGCTCCCCGCCGATGCGGTATTTCAGGTAACAGGGCCGGTCCCGGGCCGGGTTGCTGTTTTTCACCAGCAAGATCTCCACCCCGCCGTCCAGGGAAAAGCCGAGGCCCTCCCCCTCCCGCCGCAGGGTGCCGTCCGCCCGGGCGCCCTCGTAGGCCGCACAGAGCCGCTCGAAGAGGGTCTCCTCCTCGACCTGTAACCGCTTTGCCAGGGAGTGGACCACCCCCCGGTCGATCAGTTCTTCCAGTGGGCAGTCCTCCCACCGCATCTCCTCGCCGTCCATCCATCTGCTCCTTTGCCGCAAAATCGGCCGCCCTCCGGCGGCGCTCAAACTGGTCTTATTGTACCATCATCCGCCGGCAGTGACAAGGCACAGCCCGTCCCGGCAGGGGGCGGGATAGAAGCCCTTTTCCCAGCAAGCCGTCCCCCGCAGACCCGCACCCGCCGCCCTATTCGGTGACCTCTCCCCCCAAAGCACCCCCTCCGCCCAGGGCGTTGGAAGAAGGCCCTCCGCGCCGCAACCGCCCCTCGTCCAGCCCCCGCGCCAGTCCCCGCGCGCCCCCGCGCGCCCCGCAAAAATTGCCTGCCCCCTCCCCGCGCAGACACCCACATCGCCGCTCTCCCCATCTGCCAGACTGCCCCTTCCCCCAAACCAGGCAAAAAAAGAGGGGCGCGCCGCCCGCAGGCAGTGCGTTCCCCTTCCCGTTTCCCCCTCACAGCGAGAGGAAATAGCGATAAAAATCCAGGTCTCCAGTTAGTTCCGGGTGAAAGGCGGTGGCCAGCAGCCGCCCCTGGCGGGCCGCCGCGATCTGTCCCCGCACCCGGCAGAGCACCTGGGCCCGCGGCCCCACCCGCTCGATCCAGGGGGCGCGGATGAAGACCAGCGCCCGCTCCTCGGGCCCCACCTCGGCGATCGCCTGGCGGGCGGTAAAGCTGTCCAACTGGCTGCCAAAGGCGTTTCGCCGCACGGCGATGTCCATCGCCCCCAGGTGGGGGTCCTCCCCCACCACCTCGCCGGCCAGGAGGATGGCCCCGGCGCAGGTGCCCCAGGCGGGCATCCCCTCCGCCAGCCGGCCCTTCAGCGGCTCCCAGAGACCGGCGCGCCGCAGCAGCCGGCTCTGGGCGGTGCTCTCCCCGCCGGGCAGGATCAGCGCCTCGGCCCGCGCCAGGTCGGCCGGGGTCTTCACCGGCAGGGGCCGCACCCCCTCCAGCCGCTCCAGGCAGGCCAGGTGCTCGGCAAAGGAGCCCTGCAGGGCCAGCACCCCGACGGTCCTCTCTCCCCCCGCCATCCTACCAGCCCCGATTCTCCATCCGCTGGCTCTCGGGGATCTGGGAGATCTCCACGCCGCGGATGGCCTCCCCCAGATCGCGGGACACCTCGGCGATGATCTTGGGGTCGTTATAGTAGGTGGTGGCGGTGACGATGGCCTTGGCCCGCCGCTCCGGGTTCTCCGAGCGGAAGATGCCCGAGCCCACGAACACCCCCTCGCTGCCCAGCACCATCATCAGGGCCGCGTCGGCCGGGGTGGCCACCCCGCCGGCGGCAAAGTTGACCACCGGCAGCCGCCCCTCTTCGGCCACCTGGCAGACCAGCTCGTAGGGCGCGCCGATCTCCTTGGCAAAACTCATCCGCTCCTCTTTCGGCAGGGAGCACAGCCGGGCGATCTCCTCGCTCATGCAGCGCTGGTGGCGCACCGCCTCGACGATGTTGCCGGTGCCCGCCTCCCCCTTGGTGCGGATCATGGCCGCCCCCTCGCCGATGCGGCGCAGGGCCTCCCCCAGGTTGCGGGCACCACAGACAAAGGGCACCGCAAAGGCCCGCTTGTCCAGGTGGAAGCGGTCGTCCGCCGGGGTGAGCACCTCGCTCTCGTCGATGAAGTCGATCTTCATGGCCTCCAGCACCCGGGCCTCCACAATGTGGCCGATGCGGGCCTTGGCCATCACCGGGATGGAGACGGCCGCCTGGATCTCGGCGATCATCTTGGGGTCGCTCATCCGGGCCACGCCCCCCTCCCGGCGGATGTCCGAGGGTACCCGCTCCAGGGCCATCACCGCCACCGCGCCCGCCTCCTGGGCGATCTCCGCCTCCCGGGGGTTGGTCACGTCCATGATCACCCCGCCCTTGAGCATCTGGGCCAGGTTCCGGTTCATCTGTTCGCGCTCTGTCATCTCACGCTCTCCTCTCGTCACCCCAAGCGGGGGTTGCATTTGGTATGGGGTCATTGTACAATCATACTGTTCCCTTGAAAATATACAATTTTATTATTTTTAGTAAGGACAGTTGCAGATGGAGAGTTTTGTTTTCGCAGTGGACCGCGCCAAGCCGGAGCCCCTCTACGCCCAGCTCACCGGGGCGGTGCGGCGGGCGGTGGCGGCTGGGCAGCTCCCCGCCGGGGCGCAGCTCCCCTCGATCCGCGCCCTCAGCGCCAGCTTGGAGGTCAGCAAGACCACGGTGGAGAGCGCCTACGCCCAGCTCCTGGCCGAGGGCTATATCGCCAGCCGCCCGGGCAGCGGCTACACCGTCTCCCCCCTGGGGGCGGTGCCCCCCCTCCACCCGTCCGGATCCGCCGGGCCCGCCGCCGTCCCCGCCTCCCCCGTGCGCTACGACTTTGCCGCCAGCGCGGTGGACGCCTCCCTCTTTGACCGCCGCCTCTGGAAGCGCTACCTGGGCCGGGCGCTGGAGACCCAGGCCGCCATGACCAGCTACGGCGACAGCCAGGGGGAACCCGCCCTCCGCCGGGCCCTCTGCGAGTACACCCGCCGCTCCCGCGGGGCCGTCTGCACCCCCGAAAGCCTGGTGGTGGGGGCCGGGGTGCAGAGCCTGCTGCAGATTTTTTGCACCCTGCTGGGGCGGGACGGGCGGCCCATCGGGGTGGAGCACCCGGGCTTTTTGCAGGCCGAACAGGTCTTTTTCGACCACGGCTTCCCCGCCGAGCCCTTCTCCCTGGAAAAGCTCCTCGTCCGCCGGGAGAGCCCCTACCCCGCCATCTACCTGAACCCCTCCTCCCCCTACCGGGGCCGCCCCCTCGCCGCCGGGGAGAAGCTCCGCCTCCTGGCCTGGTGCCAGCAGACCGGCACCTACCTGTTGGAGGACGACTACAACGGCGAGTTCCGCTACGCCAAACAGCCGGTGCCCGCCCTGCAGGGGCTGGCCGAGAACGACCGGGTGGTCTACCTGGGCTCCTTCTCCCGGCTGCTGCTCCCCTCCATCCGCATCAGCTACATGGCCCTGCCCCAGCCTCTGCTGGCGCGCTACCTCCCCCTCAAGGGCCGCTACAACCCCAGTTGCTCCACCCTGGAGCAGTTGGCCCTGGCAGGGCTGATCGCCGACGGCCACCTGGCCCGCCAAATTGGGCGGATGCGCCGCCTCTACGCCGAGAAGAGCCGGCTGCTGCGCCAGTGCCTCGCCGCCTCCTTCGGCCCCCTCTGCCGCCCTGGCAGCTTTGCCAGCGCTCTCCAGCTCACCGCCCGGCTGGAACTGGAGGAGAGCGCCGCCTCCCTCTGCCGCCGGGCCCTGGCCGCCGGGGTCAAGCTGCGCCCGGTGCCCCCCCTGACCCCGGGGGAGCGCCCCCAGGTGCTCTTCTCCATCTCCGCCATCCCGCGGGAGGAGATCGCCCCAGCGGTGGAGACCCTGCGGGCCTGTTGGCTGCCCTGAACGGTCCCCTTTTTCCCCCTCTCTCATAGGATGGGGGCAGCCATAGGAGAGAGGAGGCGTATACATGCCGCAACAAGAATTGTTTCAGGACATCACCCCCCAGGCGGCCCGGGCCCTGATGCAGGCCCACCCCGAGGCGGTGATCCTCGACGTGCGGGGCCCGCAGGAGTACCGCTCCCGGCACATCCCCGGGGCCCTCAACCTGCCCCTGGAAAAACTGGTGGAGCAGGCCCCCGCCCTGCTGCCCAACAAAGACGCCCTGCTGTTGGTCTACTGCCAGATCGGGGTGCGCAGCCTGCGGGCCAGCGCCCTGCTGGCCGGTCTGGGCTACCGCCGGGTCTGCCACTTCGGCGGGATCGAGAGCTGGCCCTACGACACGGTGTCCGGCAGTTAGGGCCCGCCGTCACCCCCCTCTGCACAGGAAACGCCCCCGGATAGACGGCCGCTTGCCGCCTGTCCGGGGGCGTCTCTTGCCGCCCGGCGCGCGCCCGGGCAGCATACTCCCCGCGCCCGGCCAACACATCCCCGCCTGTGCCCCTTGTCCCTCGCGCCCCCATGAAAACCCTGGCACGGCGGGCAAGTCCCCTTTCAAGACCCAGCCCCCGCATCAGAAAAACATCCGCTTTCCCCACAACCCGACCGGCAGAGAAAAGGGGGGGCCCAACCGCCGTCTGTTCCCCGCACCTCTCTGCGGCAAAGGGACAAAAAAGGCCGCCCGACCACCGGGCGGGCTCTTCCCCGAAAAACCTCCTGCCCACTCGGGCCCTGTGGACAAATATCCCCCATTGGCAGCGACTGGACTCCTCTTCCAACCAGCACCGATTTTCTGCACCGTCTGCGACAAACCGGCCGAAAGAAGCCCCCCGGCGGCAAAACAGCTTCCCCTACGCCAAACCACATCCCTGTCCGTGTTCTGTGACCAAGTGCCCGCCCAACCCGGTGGCAGTGGCTCCTTTCCCCACCAGCACCAATTCCCCACGCCTGTGGCAAATCAACTGCAAGCGACCACCTGACCACAGAACAGCCTCTCCTGCGCAAAGCCGCTCACCCGCCGGGACACACTGCTAAGCCCCCGTCCAACCGGCAGCAGAAGAACCTCTCTCCGCCCAGCGCCGGTCCCTCACAGCCTATCCGCGGCCACCCGGCAAAGGCTCGACCGCCCGACCACCGGGCATCCCCTTTCCCGCACCCCCACTCCACCCAAATCACCCGGCTGCTTTTCCTCCCCCTCCCCCAGCAGATCCCCCGCCGCAGGGGGCCAGAGACCCGTCCCTTCCCTTCCCGACCGGCGCCCCCTCCTCCCCAACCCAACAAAGAGAGCCAGCCCCCGCAGGGACTGGCTCTCTTTCATTTTGATTCCAATCGTCTACCGCGCCTTGGCGGCCCGCTCAAAGAGGTCGGTCACCTCTCTGCCCGGGGCCTTGTCGCAGAGGGAGACGACCAATACCAGCGCCAGGGCCAGGAAGAACCCGGGGATCAGCGAGTAGAGGCCGGTGGCCTTGCAGACCGGCAGGTTCTCCCACAGCAGCACCACGGCGCCGCCCGAGACCATCCCGGCGATGGCGCCCTTGAGGGTCATCCGCTTCCAGAAGAGGGAGAGCAGAATCACCGGCCCAAAGGCCGCGCCAAACCCGGCCCAGGCGTAGGAGACCAGCCCCATCACCGAGCTGGTGGGGTCCAGCGCCAGCAGGTAGGCCAGCACCGACACGGCGATGACCGCCCCCCGGCTGACCCACATCAGCTCCTTGTCGCTGGCCTGGGGGCGCAGCAGGGGCTTGTAAAAGTCGTTGGAGACCGCCGAGGCGGTGACCAGCAGCTGGCTGTCGGCGGTGCTCATCACCGCCGCGAGGATGGCCGAGAGCAGCACCCCCGCCAGCAGCCCCGGGGCCAGCCGGCCCACCATCTGCATGAAGATGACCTCGGCCGCCGCGCTGTCGGCGTAGACGATCCCCTCCTGGGTCAGGTAGACATATCCCACCATGCCGATGACCACCGCCGCCGTCAGGGAGATGACCACCCAGATCATGGCGATGAGGCGGGAGCGCTTGATGAGGGAGCGGCTCTTGATGGCCATGAAGCGGGTGAGGATGTGGGGCATCCCGAAGTAGCCCAGCCCCCAGGCCAGGCTGGAGATGATGGCCGTGAAGGAGAGGGCCCCCTGGGGGCTGTTGAAGAAGCTGGTGAAACTCCCCCCGGCGATGGAGGTCAGGGTGGAGAGGGAGAAGTCGGGCACGTTCATCACCGCCAGCACCGGCACCAGCACAATGGCGCAGAACATGAGGATGCCCTGGATCAGGTCGGTCCAGCAGACGGCCAAAAAGCCCCCCAAGAAGGTGTAGGCGATGATGATGAGCGCGCCGATGGTGAGGGCGGCCACATAGCTGTCCATCCCCAGCACGTACATAAAGAGTTTGGCCCCGGCGTTAAAGGCCGACGCAGTGTAGACCAGGAAGAAGACGAAGATGATGACCGCGCAGCACAGCCGCAGCACCTTGGACTTGCTCATGAAGCGGTTTTCCAGGTACTCGGGGATGGTGATGGCGTCGCCCGACAGCTCGGTAAAGCTGCGCAGCCGCCCGGCCACCACCTTCCAGTTGAGGTAGGTGCCCAGCCCCAGGCCGATGGCGATCCAGGAGGCCGAGAGCCCCGAGATGTAGGCCGCCGCGGGCAGCCCCATGAGCAGCCACCCGCTCATGTCCGAGGCCTGGGCGCTGATGGCGGTGACCCAGCTCCCCAGGCCCCGTCCGCCCAAAAAGTAGTCGGACAGGTTGTTTGATTTGTTGAAAAAGAACACCCCGATCCCCACCATCAACAGCAGGTAGAGAACGAAGGTGATCAGTGTGGTGACACTGACTTCCACAGAAAAATCCCCCTCTTTTCAGATCGTTGCCGCGCCCGGACCCGAGGGCCCGGCGCAGAGATATTTGTATTATACCTTTTTTTGGACCCAACCGCAATGTTCGATTTGGAATATTGTAAAACCTGTGGTATAATAGCGGTCGAATGCCGAAAAGGAGGGCAAAAAATGAATATACGAGACTTCGCCCATGCAGATCGAGACACATTTCTCACCCTCTCGCGGGCCTTCTACCACACCGACGCCACCGATCACGACATCCCCGACGCCTACCGGGAGAAGACCTTTGCGCTGGCGGTGGAGAAAAGCCCCTATGTGCGGGGCCTGCTGCTGGAGGAGGGGGGCGCCCCCGCGGGCTACGCCCTGCTCTCCCTCTCCCACACCTGCGAGTACGGCGGCCTGTTGGTGCTGCTGGAAGAACTCTACGTCGACCCGGCCTTTCAGGGCAGGGGGCTCGGCCGGGCCTTCTTCGACTGGCTCTTCACCGAGTACCGCGAGGCGGCGGCCTTCCGGCTGGATGTGACCGCCGAGAACGAGGGGGCCATCCGCCTCTACGGGCGGCAGGGCTTTCAGTTCCTCCCCTACCGCTGCATGGTCAAACCCAACTGACTTTCCCTTTCCAAAGCGCCAAAAGCGGCGGTCAGCCCACCCGGGCCGGCCGCCGCTTTCTCTATCTGTCCACCCCAGCGGCGGCGGGCCTTTTGGAGGCGCAAAACGCCGCGGGCCATCGCCACCCCAGCGGCCGACAGGGCACCGCCCCTCCCTCTTCAGCAGCCTGCAGGTGGAAAAAGTCTGCCCGCACCCGCATTTTCAAGTGCAGTCCCCTTGGCTCCGCCCCCGGCAGCTCCAAAGGGGCTTCTTCTCCCCCCCGACCCAATTGAAGCCACCGGCCAACCCGCCAGTGTGCGCCACCCCTAAAAGGAGGCCATGCGGGCCTTGCCCCCGAGGGCATCGATCGCACCCCGCCCGCCGCCACCAGCCAACCAGCAAGCTGGGCCGCCCTCTCTTGCGCCTTTCTCGCCCTTCCTCTCACTCCCCCTCCGGCAGAGCCGGGGGACAGGGCGCCAACGGGACAGCTGCGACCGCTCACACATCCGCTCGCCCGCTCCGGCCGCGTAAGGGCCCGGCGCCGGCAGGCAGGCGAAGACCCGCCGAAATTTCACTTCCCCTGCACTTGCACTGCCTGCCCTGTAGCCTGTAAAAGGGAGCGTTCTTGTGACATCCCCTTTGGGTCGCCCCTCCGCCGCTGGCAGTCCGCTCCGCTCAATGCCGCAGCAAACGCCTCTTTTGAGACATCTCCCCCGGCGGCTCCCGCCGGCAAAATAAAAAAGAGGGCCCGGCGCCCCCCGCGCCGGGCCCTCCCTCTATTTTTTGCTCCCCTCGGCCTACTGCCGGCTCTCCCCCTCTTTGCGCCGGCCGACCAGGCGGTGGAGCCACTCCAGCACCGCCGAAGGGCTCGCCTGGCCGCCCAGCTTCTGCTGGCAGTGGTCGGCCAGCAGGGAGAGGAGGGCGAAGATGGCCGCCGAGAAGAAAAACCCCAGGGCCAGCCCCTCCATCACCTGCATCAGGGGGGCCATCCGCAGGGTGGCCTCCTGCAGGACGGTGTCGCTGAAGGCCACCTGCACCGTCCCCCGGCTGGCAAAGAAGCGCAGCAGGTAGCAGACGGCCGCCAACAGGGTGAAGACGGCGGTGGCCAGCCGCAGGCTCACCGTCCAGCGCTGCAGGCGGCGGATCTCCTTTTGCACCGGGTCGCCGTAGAGGGTGTAGCAGTAGGCCGCCAGGCAGACCGGCTGCCCCATCTTCCGGCGGATGCGCCAGTCCCGCATCCCGGCGGCCCGCTTCTCCTCGATCTCGCGGCGCAGGTCCGCCTCGATGAGGGCCTTGTCCCCCTCGGGCAGGTCGATTTTCTTGAGGGTCTTTTGCAGATAGGTGTCCATCTTCACCGGCGATTCCTCCCTTTTTCGAGCCCTTTATTTGAGGGTGGCAATGGTGACCCCCGCCTCCCCCTCGCCAAAGGTGCCCAGCCGAAACCCGGCCACGTTCTTGTGCCGCTTGAGGTAGCTGTGGATGCCGGCGCGCAGGGCCCCGGTCCCCTTGCCGTGGATGATGGAGATCTGCTCCATCCCCGAGAGGACGGCCCGGTCGATGAAGCCGTCCAGCTCCATCACCGCCTCGTCCACGCTCTGGCCCCGCAGGTCGATCTCCAGGGCCGCGCGGCGGGTCTTCTGACTGCTGCCCGCCACCCGGCGGGCGCTGCGCTCGCCGCTCTTGGGCATCTTCTTGCCCGAGAGGCGAACGTCCTTCATCTTCACCCGGGTCTTGATGGCCCCGGTCTGGATGGTCACGTCCTCGCCCTTGATCTCCACCACCTCGGCGGGGGTGTTCATCTCCCGCAGGGTGACCACGTCCCCCACCTTCAGGGGGCGGGGCAGGGTGTAGTGGTCGTCCACCTGGGGCTGGCTGCCGGCCACGTCGTAGAGTTTGTCTACCCGGTTGCGCACCGCGCCGGGGGTGAGGGCGGCGTCCTTCTTGCGGTTTCGCTCCTTGATCTCGGCGATGACCGCCTCCGCCTCCCGCTTGGTCTGCTCAATGACCCGCTGGGCGGCGATGTGGGCCTCCTCCGCCTCCTGCTTGGCCGCTTTGAGCTGGCGGTAGAGCTCCTTCTCGGCGTACTCCTGCTGACGCTTCTGCTTGGCGGCGTACTGCTCGGCCCGCTCCAACTGGCGGGTGAGCTCGCTGCGCTTCTGCTCCAGGCTCTCGATGACGTCCTCGAACTTGATGTCGTCCTTTTGAATGTAGCCCCGCGCCGCGTCCAGCACCATCCTGCTCATCCCCAGCTTGCCGGCGATGGCAAAGGCGTTGGAGCGCCCCGGCACCCCCACGATGAGGCGGTAGGTGGGCCGCAGGCTCTCCACGTCGAACTCGCAGCTGGCGTTCTCCACCCGCGGCTCCTTCAGGGCGTACATCTTCAGCTCCGCGTAGTGGGTTGAGGCGGCGGTGCGGCAGCGGGCCGCGCGCAGGTGTTCCAGCACGGCGATGGCCAGGGCCGCCCCCTCGGTGGGGTCGGTCCCCGCCCCCAGCTCGTCCAGCAGCACCAGGGAGCCCCGGCCCGCCTCCTTGAGCAGCCCGATGATGTTGACCATGTGGGAGGAGAAGGTGGACAGGCTCTGCTCGATGGACTGCTCGTCGCCGATGTCGGCGTAGACGTGGGCGAAGTAGTCCACCCGGCTCCCCTTCTTGGCGGGGATGAGCAGCCCGCTCTTGGCCATGAGGGCAAAGAGCCCCAGGGTCTTGAGACAGACGGTCTTGCCGCCGGTGTTGGGCCCGGTGATGACCAGGGTGTCGAAGTCCCGCCCCAGGGAGATGTCGATGGGCACCACGTCCCCGGCGGCGATCAGGGGGTGGCGGGCCCCCCGCAGGTCGATCTGCTGCTCGTCCCCCATCTCGGGGGCGGTGCAGTCCAGGGCCTTGGCCAGCTTGGCCTTGGCCAGCAGCAGGTCGATGGCGGCCAGCAGGTCGTAGTCGGCCAGCAGGTCGGCCTTGCAGGAGACCACCAGCTCGGTGAGCTCCTGGAGGATGCGCTCGATCTCCTCCTGCTCCTTGCCCCGCAGCATCCGCACCTCGTTGTTCAGGTCCACCACCGCCATCGGCTCCACAAAAAGAGTGGCCCCGCTCTGGGAGGCGTCGTGCACCAGCCCGGGCACCTGGGTGCGAAACTCGCTCTTGACCGGCAGCACAAACCGCCCGTCCCGCATGGTGACCAGGGCCTCCTGGAGGTATTTCTGCTGGGAGGAGGAGCGGAGGATGTCCTCCAGCTTCTCCCGCGCCCGGTTCTGGGCCCGCAGGATCCCCCGGCGGATGGAGTGCAGCTCCGGGCTGGCCGAGTCGGCCAGCTCCTCCTCGTTCAAGATGGCGTCCCCCAGGCGGCGGTAGATGCCGTCGTGAAAGGTCAGGTAGGCAAAGTAGGGGTCCAGCAGCCCGCTGCCCACCTGGCGGCTGTTCTGGTACCAGTCCTGCACGGTGCGGCAGGCGCCCAGCAGTTTACGCACCCCCAAAAGCTCCTTGATGGAGAGCACCCCGCCCTTGTCCGCCCGGGTCAGGGGCCGGGAGAGGTCGCTCATCCGCCCCACCCCGGGGTCGCCGTAGCGCAGCAGCAGGGTGTACATCTCGTCAGTGCGCGCCAGCGCCTCCCTGGCCTCGTCGGCCGAGGGGCAGAGCAGGTCCTCAAAGGAGAGGGTCTCGTTTTTCTCGCAAAAGGTCTTTTTTTGCAGCTGGAGCAAAATCTTGTCGAACTCCAGCGTCTTGTAGTGTTTTTCCGCGTTCAATGGTCGTATCCTCACTGTGGCGCGGCGGCGGGCAGCGCTCTGCCCTGCCGCCGGTGGGTGGTCCTCGCAGGCGGCCCCCTCACAGGGACTTCAAAAAGTCCAGCGCCTGAAAGCCCCCCTCGGTCTGGCAGAGCAGGTACTGCTCGGCCAGCCGGGCCAGGGCCGCCCCGGTCTCGGGCTCGACGCGAAAGTTGAAGAGGGCCGAAAAATCGCTGTAGATGATGTGGCGCATGGCCGCCAGCAGCCCTGGGGAAAGGGGGACATACCGCCCCCCGTCGCCGGGCTGGGCGCAGTCGCGGCAGAGGAGGTTGCCGTTTTGGGGGGAGAAGAGCATCCCCCCGGCGCACTCGTACCCGCCGCAGCGGCAGCAGCCCACCAAATCGGGCATGTAGCCGCTCATGGCCAGCAGCCGCAGCTCAAACAGGGCCTTGAGCAGCAGCCGGTCGCGCTTTTTGGCGTCCAAAAAGTGCAGGGTGTTCAAAAGCAGCCGCAGGTGGCCCGAGAGGTCGGGCTCGTCGGGGCTCAGGCGGCGGATGAGCTCCAAAAAGTAGACGGCGGTGGAGAGGTCCACCACGTCCTTTCGCAGGTTCCAAAACTGGTTGAGGACCTTGGCGTCCTCGATTATGTACATCGCCTTTCCCTCGTAGAGGGAAAAGCTGGAATAGGTCAGCAGTCCGGTGGCGCTGACGAGCTTGCTCTTGACCCGCATGGCCCCCTTGGCCGAGGCCGAGACGATGCCCGCCCGGTCGGTGAGCAGGTGGACGATCTTGTCCGCCTCACCGACCTGCACTTCGCGGATCACGATCCCGCACATCTGTATATAGGCCATTTTCGACCTCCCCGGTGCGCTCCTTGGCCTGCCGGTAGCGCAGATAGTCCCCCACGCTGCCGGTCATCTCAAACTGGGCCCAGAGCTGCTGGCTCTCGTCGGTATACACGGCGACTCCCCCTTTTTTTGACCTCTGCAAAACTAGCATCGGCCCCTGGGGGGGAGATTAGTCCTGTCAAAAACAGGTTCGCCGTTTTGGCGGAAAACCGGCGGCCGCCGGGGGTGATTTTTGGCGGCCCCCGGCCGCTGCCCTGCGCCCAAAAGGGCTTTTATTCGACCTTGAGGCCGAAGTTTTGGATCAGCCGGTCCTTGTTTCGCCAGTCCTCTTTCACCTTGACCCAGCACTGCAAGTTGACCTGGCAGCCCAAAAAGGCCTCGATGTCCTGGCGGGACTGGGTGAGGATCTTTTTGAGCATCGAGCCGCCCTTGCCGATGAGCATCCCCTTGTGGTTGGGCCGCTCGCAGTAGAGGGTGCAGTCGATGTCCACCAGATCCTTTTTGCCCTCCCGCTCGGCAAACTTCTCAACCACCACCGCGGTGCCGTGGGGGATCTCCTGGGCGGTGTTGCGCAGGATCTTCTCCCGCACGATCTCGGCCACGATCACCCGCTCGGGCTGGTCGGTAAAGGCGTCGTCGGGGAAGAAGTGGGGGCTCTCGGAGGCGTATCCCTCCAGGGCGCGCACCAGCTCCTCCACCCCGTCGTTTTGAAGGGCGGAGGTGTAAAACACCTCGGCAAAGGGGTATTTCTCGGTGAACTGGGCGGTGCGCAGCAGCAGGGACTCCTTGTTTGACACCGTGTCCACCTTGTTGACGCAGAGGATCGCCGGCGCCCCCGACTGGCGGATGCTGGCCAGCAAGCTCTCCTCGGCGGCGCCGATGGGGCCCTCGGGCTCCACCACCAGCACCTGCACGTCCACGTCGCCGATGGACTGGGTCACCGCCCGGTTCATCTGCTCGCTGAGCTTGGTCTTGCCCTTGTGCAGCCCCGGGGTGTCGATGAAGACCAGCTGGGTCGCCCCCCGGGTGAGCACCCCGGTGATGCGGGTGCGGGTGGTCTGGGGCTTGTCCGAGACGATGGCCACCTTCTCCCCCACCACGGCGTTGAGAAGGGAGGACTTGCCCACGTTGGGCCTGCCCACCAGGCTGACAAAGACCGATTTGCTGATTGGTTGTTCCGTCATATTTTCTCCTTAAAAATGGGTTTTATCGTCTTTTCTTTTCCCGCCGCAGAGGACAAAGAGCCCCAGCGCGGCGAGGAGGGCCAGGGCCGCCCCGGCCCCCAGCGGGGTGGCGATCGCCGCCCCGAGGGCGCGAAGCCCCGCCGGGTCGGCAAAGAGGCAGACCCCCGCGCCCGCGGCAAAAACCGCGCAGGCCAGCACCCCGCCCGCCGCCGCGTCCTTGACCCAGCCGATGGCGCGGTCCCTGTCCGGGCAGACCCGGTCGCAGAGCCGCTCGACAGCGGTGTTGAGGAGCTCGGCCCCCCAGACCAGCCCGCAGGCCAGGAAGAGGAGGGCCCAGTCCCCCCGGTCAAAGGGGTAGAAGGGGGCCAGGGAGAAGACCAGCGCGGTGGCCGCCAGGTGGATGCGCAGGTTGCGCTCGGCCCGCAGGGCCCGCCAGAGCCCGCGGCCGGCGCAGGCGAAGCTGCGGCCCAGGGCCGCCGGGCGGTGGGGGCGCAAGATCACTCCTCGCTGACGTAGCTGGCGTCCCGGGGCAGGCCCAGTTGCAGCATGATGGCCTCTTCCTTCTCCCGCATCCGCACCTGCTCCATCCCACCGGCCACGTGGTCGTAGCCCAGGATGTGCAGCATCGAGTGGACGGTGAGGAAGGCGATCTCCCGCTGCAGGGAGTGGCCGTAGATCTCGGCTTGCAGCACCGCCTTCTCGGCCGAGATCACCACGTCGCCCAGCACGTAGGCGCCGGTCTCCCGGTTCTTGTCGAACTTGCCGTTTTCCCCCAGGGGAAAGGAGAGGACGTCGGTGGAGATGTCCTTGCCCCGGTACTCGGCGTTGAGCTCCTGGATCTGCTCGTTGTCCACAAAGGTGACGCTCACCTCGGCGGGCCCCGCAAATTTCTCGGCGGTCAAAACGGCGTTGCAGGCCCGGCGGACCAGCAGCCGCAGCCCGGAGGGCAGTTTGACCTTCTTCTGGCGGTTGGTGATGGATACCTTTACGAGAGCCATGTTCATTCTCCTTCGCTTATTTTGTCGTCCTGTCACAGAACCTCTCGCCGGGGAGGGCCCGGCCGGGAGGGACTACTCCTCTTTTTCCTCGGGGGTGCGGCGGTAATACGCCTCGTAGGCGCGGATGATCTCCATCACCAGGCGGTGGCGGACCACGTCCTTCTCGGTGAAGTAGATCTGCTCGATCCCCTTGATGCCCTTGACGATGTCGGCCGAGACCACCAGGCCGCTCTTTTTCTTCTCCGGCAGGTCGATCTGGGTGACGTCGCCGGTGACCACTGCCTTGGAGCCCGCTCCCAGCCGGGTGAGGAACATCTTCATCTGCTCGGGGGTGGTGTTCTGCGCCTCGTCGAGGATGATGAAGGAGTCGTTGAGGGTGCGCCCCCGCATATAGGCCAGGGGCGCCACCTCGATGCTCCCCCGCTCCTGGTACTTGTAAAAGCTCTCGGCGCCCAGCATTTCAAAGAGGGCGTCGTAGAGGGGCCGCAGGTAGGGGTCGACCTTGGTCTGCAGGTCGCCGGGGAGAAAGCCCAGCTTCTCCCCCGCCTCCACCGCTGGGCGGGTGAGGATGATCTTGCTCACGTCGCCGGCCTTGAAGGCCTTTACGGCCATGGCCACCGCCAGGTAGGTCTTGCCGGTGCCCGCCGGGCCGATGCCGAAGACGATGCTGTTTTTGGCGATGGCCTCGACGTATTTCTTCTGGCCGAAGGTCTTGGCCTTCACCGGCTTGCCCTTGGCCGTCAGGCAGACCACCCCCGGCTGGGCCTGGGGGGGCGCCTCGTCTAGGCCGCCGCCCACCATCTCCAGGGTGTAGCCCACGTTCTGTTCGTCCAGCGGGGTGCCGCTTTTCAGGATGAGCAGCAGGTTTTCCACCGCCTTTTGGGCCAGGTGGGCCTGCTCTCTCTCCCCGGTGATGTGCAGGGCCCCGTCCCGGGCGGTGAGTTTGACCAAAAAGCGCCCCTCGATGCGGCGGGCGTTCTCGTCCAGGTTGCCGAAGAGGGCCGCCAGCTGGACCGGGTCGAGGTTTTCCAGTACGATGTCTTCCATTCAAAACTTCCTTTTTTTCAACGCTGTCTGCGGCGAGGGGAATGGGCGCGCCGCCGCCCCGGGCCCAAAAGAGAGGCGCCCGACACAAGGGAGATTGGGCTCCTTTGCCGCCAAATAGCCCTCTCACGGGCGGATTTTAGAAAATATGGCATAAAAACTGAACGTTTTGTTTGAAATTCTAATAATTGTTCACATATTCCTAGCACATTATATCACACAATTGGGGGTTATAACAGGTTTTTTCTGAAATTTTCAGAAAAAATTCCAAATTTCGTCCCCCGCTACCGCTGCACCGCCTGTTCCTGGGCGATGTCCTGCTCGCAGGTGAGGGTGAAGGTGGCGCGAAAGGCGCCGTCCCCCATCTCGCCGCCGGTCTGGCGGATCTGCACCTCCTTGCCCTGGTAGTGGCTGTCGGCGTACTCCTGGGCGCGGGCCTGGGCCTGCCCGAGGGCCTCCTCCTCGCCCAGTTCCCGGCTGCCCACCTCCACCGGGGTGATGCGCTGGGTGTGCCAGGTGATGGGCAGGGTCAGCCCGAAGAGGGAGAGCTCCTGCCGCTCCACCTCCGAGAGGTAGTCCCCCTCCAACTTGCCGGGGAAAAACAGGGGCACCTTGAAGCCCAAGATCTCCAGCACATGGCGGTTTTTGACCTTCCCCACCGGGGTCTTGACCAGCTCGGTGAGGGGGATCTCAAAGGTGATCTCCTCCTCGGTCTCGGCAAAGACCTGGCCCTGGCTGTGCTTGAAGAGGGCCTTGCCCCAGCGGTCCTCGTAGACCCCGGTGACCAGCAGCTGCCCCTCGGTGACGTACTCCCCCACCTTGACGGTGGCGTTCCCCTCCAGCGCCAGCACCCGGGTGATGCGGCCCTTCTTGGCGGCCACCAGGTTGCAGGGCTGCGAGGCGTCCACCACCGGCAGCTTCTCCCTGACCTCCTTGACCTCCACCACCACGGTGGTGCCCATGTTGCTGATGGAGATGCTCGAGAGGCCGGGCAGCAGCACCATGGTGCGCTCCTCGGCCGACTTGAGGTCGATCTTTTTGATGTTGGCCCCCCGCTTGATCCCCGACTCGGCCACCGCCTGCACGATCTGCTCGCTGCTCACCGCCTCGTTGCCCACCACCTCGATGGTCCAGCACAGCCGGGACATCCACCCCAGAAAGAGGCAGAAGAGGAGGATGCCCAGCACCACCCCCACCCGCTTGCGGTAGCGGTGCAGCCAGAAGGGGGCGCCCCGCTTCTCCTGCACCCGGATGCGCACCCCGGTGGCCCGGGCCAGCCGGTGCATCCGCTTGTAGTCCCCCGCCACGGTGTAGCAGTCAAAGCCGTCCTCCCGCTTCTGGGTGCCCCAGAGGCGCAGGCCGTTTTTGTAGACCAAATTGATGAACCGCTCGCTGAAGATCCCCCGCAGGGTGAACCGGACCGTCCCCAGCAGCCAGCGGATAAATCGAACCAGATACAACCTTCTCTCTCCCCTCTCTTCTCACCGCAGGTACTCGATGCTGACAAACACCCCCTCCACCACCGCGTCGGAGTCGTTCATGCACTTGAGGCTCAGGTCCTCCCCCTCAAATTTCACCGACATCTTCCCCAGGTTGAGGACGATGACGTTCTCGTCGTATTCCAGCACCCCTTTGCAGCCCTCCACCACCGCTTCGGTGTTGCCCAGTATCTCGATGCGGCTGTCGGTCAGGTGGGCGCTCTGGGCCAGTTTCTGTGTATCCACAAGCAGGCGAAAGGGCTTTTTCTCGGCCTTTTTGCCCGCGGGTCTGCGTCTGTTCATGTCGATCCCCTCCCCCTCATATATATTGACAGGCTGCGGCTTTTATTATTGCCCCCCGCCGCCCCCCGCAAAGAGGGGGAGGCGGGGGCGGCCGCAGGGGCGAAAGGAGGGCGGCATCCCCCCTCCCCTTCGCCCCGCCAAAAAAGGCCCTTCCCCGCCCCCTGGGGCGGCGGGGGCAGACACACGAAAAACGAAAAAAGATAAAGGAGCGGATCGAATGGAGCGGATCAAAGCGGGGGCGAGGGACCTCTGGCAGGGCAGCCTCTGTATCCTCCTGCTGTGGGGCATCCTCTTTCGGGGCAGCTACGCCAAGGACGGCATCCTGCGGGGGCTCACCTCCTGCTATCAGGTCATCATCCCCGCCCTCTTCCCCTTTCTGGTGGTCTCCCACCTCATCATGGGCTCCCGCCTCTCCCTGGCGCTGGAGTCCCTCTTCTCCCCCGTCAGCCGCTTCCTCTTTCGCAGCGGTCGGCAGGGCGGGGCCATCTTCTCCATGGCCATGATCGGCGGCTTTCCGGTGGGGCCCAAGCTGCTGCGGGGGGCGGTGGACCGAGGGGAACTGGACCGGGAGGAGGCCCGGCGGCTGGCCCTCTTCTGCGTGGCCCCGGCCCCGGCCTTCGTCATCACCGGGGTCGGGGGCGGGATGTTTCACAGCATGCAGTTGGGGGCGGTCCTCTACCTCTGCTCGGTGCTGGGGGCCGTCCTCACCGGGACCCTCCTCTCCCGCCGGGGGTCCAAAAAAGGGGGGAAGGGGCGCGCCCCCGCCTCCACCCATCAGCCCCGCCGGTTCGAGCCCTTTTCGGCGGTCTTTGTGCAGGCGGTGAGCAGCTCGGTGCAGTCGCTGCTCTCCATCTGCGGCTATGTCATCCTCTTTTCGGCCCTGCTGCAACTGCTGGGCGGCTGTCTCCCCCTGCCCGACGGGGGGAAGGCCCTCCTCTCCGGGCTCCTCGAAATCACCAGCGGCTGCCTCATCGCCGCCGCCCTGCCGGGGCGGCTGGGGCCCTATCTGGCGGCCTTCTTCCTGGGGTTTTGCGGCCTCTCGGCGGTCTGCCAGATGCAGTTTTGCCTGGGCGACCTCGCCTCCATCGGCAAGCTGCTGGGGGCGCGGCTGCTCTGTGGGGGGCTGGTGTTGGGGCTCTTCTCCCTCTTCTTTGAGCTCCTCCCCTCCCCGGCGGCGGACGTCTTTTTCTCCTCCACCCCGCCCCGGCTGGACGGGACGGTCAACGCCCCCCTCACCTCGGTTTTGCTGCTGCTGTTCTGCCTGGCGGCCCTCTTCACCCTCTCCCGCAAGAGCCGGGTGCTGCTGGACAAATAGGCCCCCCCTTGTTACAATAGGTAAAAAGACGAGAGGGGGGAGCGCCGTGTTTCGGCCCAAACTGTTTGGAAAGAAGATCGAGCCCAACTGCATCTACTGCCAGCACGGCAAGGCCGCGCCGGGGGAACAGATGATCCTCTGCATCAAAAAAGGGGTGGTCTCCCCCTACTACTCCTGCAAAAAATTCCTCTACGACCCCCTCAAAAGGGAGCCGCGTCCCCGGCCGCCCCAGCCCCGCTTCTCGCCCGAGGACTTCTCCCTCTAGGTCCGCCCCCGCCCCCATCACGCCGACGGCTCCGCCCCCACCGGGCGCGGGCCGTTTTTTTGTCCCACCGCCGCAGACACGGTCGGGAAGCGGCGCTCCTATCCTCCCTTTTCGTCCTCCCCCCAAATCCCTCCCCCCTGAAAGAGATTGCTCCCCAATCCTGCCGGTGACAAGGACCCGCTTGGAAAATCGCCGCAAAACCGCCCCAAAAAGGGCGCGGACCGCCGTCGAGCGCCGGGAGCAAAAGCCCGCAGACCTCCCCGCAAACAGCAGGCGCCTTTCCCCGCCCGCAGCGCTCCGGGCAGAGAGGGTAGGGAAAGGCAGGGCAAATCCCCCACCCCAAAACGACGGGGCGGGGGACGGCGAGAGGCGCAGGACAGCCCCCGCTCAAAGGGATGTCTCCCCACCGAACCACCCTTTGGATCGCGGGCAGAATGGCTTCCAAAAGAACAGGCGGGGCAAGACAGAGGGGACCGCTCCCGCCGCTTGCCGCCCACCAGTAAGAAGCAGCCAGCCGGCCATCTTCCCCCCTCTGCCCACCAAAAGGCCATAGCGCGAAAAAAGCAGCGATGAATGGGCCGTCCCCCTGGGGCAAAAAGGTGCACCCCCCGCCCTCTTTTCCCCTTCCCATACAAAAGAACACACGGTCGGGAGAACACTGTCGGATAGCCTCCCTCTGCGCCAGAGATGACACTTTCGTCCCCGCCCGTTCCCTCTTTCCCACGGCAAAAGGTCTGCACAGGCGGCCCCTTCCGCGCATTGGCGAGACCGTTCACCCCTCCCTTTTTCCTTCTCCCAGGCAAAGAGAAGCGCTGTCGAGAGAATGTCGATGGGCAGGCACATCCCTCTTCCTCAAAAGAGCACTCCTCCTCTGCCCGCCCCCCTTTCCCCCAGGCAAAAAAGCCACCAGAGAAAAACCGAGCGCCGCCCTCCCTCTCTCCCACGCGCAAAAAGCCCCCGGCCACAGGAGGGCCGAGGGCAAATTTTTAAAACTGTTGGCGCGCTAGAGGGAGATGGTGTCCAAAATCAAAATCAGTGCCAGGATCACCGAAAAGCCGATGCCCAGGATCAGGTGGGCGTTGCGGGTGCGCTTGGAGAGGATGGCTTGAGACAGCAGGGCGATCAGCCCGCAGGCCAGCGCCAGGGCCACCACCATCAAAATCAAATACCACTGCATCGGCCGCAGCGCTCCCACCAGGCGGGACAGGCGGGTGGAAAACGCCATCCCCAACAGGTGGGCGGCGGGGACGATGACGATGGGGATCACCGGCAGGGCGTAGTTGTTGCGGCCGGTGCGCACCTCGATCACGCAGATGGCGCAGACGATAATGATGATGGACCAACATTCAAAGGTCATGGCGATTCCCCTCTCAAACAGGTGTTTCGGTCTGCCGGCTCATCCGGCTGTGTGGGTGAAGATGTAGTCGGCCCAGGCGTCGGCCGCCCCGTCGGCCAGGGTGAGGGAACCGTCCCGCAGCCCCACGGCATAGGCCCCTGAAAGCACCTGGGCGCTGTCCAGCAGATAGACCTCTTTTTCGGCGCAGAGGGCGCTCAGTTGGCGGTTGTACTCCTCCACCTTGGTGTTTTGGTAGTTGGGGTGATCCCCCTGGGTGGCGGCGTCGAAATAGGGCAGGGTCGAGAGGACGATGGTCGCCTTGGGGTGCTGCTGGCGCAGCCGGTCGACAAAGTCGCCCAGGGATTTGACCATGTCCTCGGCCGAGAGCCAGGAGACCCCGTTGGCCCCCACCAGCAGGTAGATCTTGCCCGGATCGGCCGCCTTGATGGCCGCCAGGGCGGTGGCGTCCTCCGCCCCCCCGGAAGAAAAGAGCCGCCCCGACTGGAGCAGGGTGGGGTTGAGCCGCTCGGAGGAGAGGAAGGTGCCGTTTCCCCCAAAGGCCCCCGCCCCGGCCAGTTGGGCGGTGAGTCCGTCGCCCACAAAGACCGCATCTTTAAAGTAGCGGGCCCGCTGGGCGTCCCGCAGGGGGAGCAGGGGGGCAAACCCCTCCTCTCCCCCCACGGCGGTGGAAGCGCTGGAGCTGCCGTCCTGCCGGTAGGCGTTGGCCTCGCCCTGTTTGGGGTTTTTCTGCCCCTCCCCCCGAGGCCAGAGAAGGGCGGCCAGGCAGACACAGAGAAACGCCCCCAAAGAGAGGACCAGCGCGCGCCGGGCGCGCCCACCCTTGGGGACGATATGCACTTGAGGGGTCGAAAAGAGCTTGGATCGTCTGCGCATGGGGCCCTCCACTCAACTGGAAATGGTTGGTCTGACATGCTTATTATATACGATTGCTCTCCATTTTTAAACCCCTGCCCCTTGACGAAAGCAAAAAAATACGCGATAATAGAGAGCGCCGACTTCGGCCGGCAAACGACGCTACTGTGGCTCAGTTGGTAGAGCAGCGCACTCGTAATGCGCAGGCCGCCGGTTCGAGTCCGGCCAGTAGCTCCAGCGGCAAGCTGCCGCACCCAAGTCGCACACCTCACTTTGTGGGGTGTGTTTTCTTTTGCACCTGCGCCGGAACAGACATCTATTTGTCCGCGCTTCCCAGCAGGCTGGGCCTGCACCCAAGACGCGCACCTCACTTTGTGGGGTGCGCTTTGCTTTGCACCCATGTTTTGGTTTGGCAGCCTTTTGTCCACGCTCCCCGGCGGCCAGCCACCGCTCCCAAGGTACACCTCCCTTCTGTGGGGTGCGTCTTGTTTTCCGCCCACCATCTATTGCTCGGTAGTACAAATCCATGTCGGAACAAGAGCCGCTCTGCTCCGACTTCTTTGTTCCTCCAGTCAAAACAGGACACGTTCTTCCGCCTTTGCGCAGGAGCGCGCTCACGCTGTGACAACCACCACTGTTTAATAGAAAAAAAGGAGCAACTCTTGCCGCTCCTTTTCTCCATTTATCGCCTCAGCGCCCTTCCACCAGCTCGATGGCTTCCTTCCCGCTCAGCCGCTCGATGCGCAGTTCCACCGCGCAGACCTGGTCGAAGAGCCGCTCGATCTCCCGCCGGCGGCCCTCCGGCTGCTGGGGGGAGTACTTGGCCGCCAGCCGTTCCAGGGCGGCCCGCTTCTCCCCCTCCTCCCGCAGCACCCGCGCCCTGCCAAAGGCGATGGCGCTGCGAAAATAGGTGGTGTACTCCTGGGGCACCACCCGGTCCTGGTCGATGACGCAGAAGGAGACCCGCTCCTCCCTGGCAATGGCGTCCAGCTTCTGCCCGACCGGGGCGCAGTGAAAGTAGATCCGCTCCCCGTCAAAGACATAGCTCAGGGGCACGGCATAGGGGTAGCCGTCCTCCCCCGCCACCGCCAGCACCCCGGAGGTCCCCCGGCGCAAAACAGCCTCACAGCCCTCTCTGGAAAGGGCCTGCCGCTGTCGGCGCATCTCTCGGGCCACCCCGTCTACTCCCCTCTCTTCAGCCGCTCGGTATCCTCTTCCACCTTCAGGATGGCGTCTTTAAAGCCGCCCACCACCACCGTCATGTTGGAGGCGATGATAGAGGCCAGGGGCTGGCCGCAGTTCTCCACCCGGTACCCCTCGATGTCCCGGTAGATGCCGTCCTCCCCCAGGTTGCAGGGCACCTTTTCTATGAGCTCCCGCCCGTCCGAGAGGAAGCAGTAGCAGCGGTAGCCCAGGCCAAAGCTCATCCCGCTCTCGAAGACGGTGCCGCTGTCGGGCTCGTGGCCGTGATAGGGGTTGAGGTTGGCGATGACCATGTTGCTGTTGCGGATGTGCAGCTGGTCGCGGTCAAAGTAGAAGGCCGAGCGGGTGTAGACGTCGCTCATGTCCTCGGGCTCCTTAAGGCCGGGCGCCTCGTCGGGGGGGAAGATGCCCTCCACCCCGTGGTCCAGAGCAAAGGCCTTCATCCGGTCGCCCACCTCCCTGGCGTTTAAAAGGAAGCACTCGAACCCGGCCAGGTAGGCCCGGGGCAGCTCCCCCAGGGGCCAGGTGGACTTGGCGCGCAGGTCCTGCCGGGGGACGATGCGCTGGCCGCGGTCCTTGGCCTCTTCGATCAAGTCCATGACAATGGTCTTGAGGCAGGCCTCAAAATCGCCCTCCACGATCTTTGAGGGGACCATGTACATCAGGTTGCCGGCGGTGTGGGCGGTGGCGTAGCCCATCCCATGCTCGTCGAGGATCTTCCCGTCGGGACAGAGCTGGCCCACCGGGTAGCGGTGGATCACGTCCCGCCGGTCGCGGGTGAAGCTGTATAGTTTTTTGCCCCGGGCAAAGCCGACCCCCAGCTCAAAGATGGTGCCGCTCTCCGGCTCGCCGCCGCGAAAGAAGTTCACGTCCCCCACCACGATGTCGCAGTCGTCCAGGTAGTCGGGGGTGAGCTTGCGCAGGGGCTGCTTGCCGGTGGCCGGGTCGCAGTCGTCAAAGCCCATCTTCTCCTTGATGTTGGTGACCTCAAAGCCGTATTCCTCGGCCAGGTATTTCATGGTGAGCAGCTGGTGCTCGCCCCCGGGGTAAAAGCACTGGGGGCCGGTGATGTACAGGCGGGGTCTTCTCATAAAAAATGCCTCCCTTGTTTTCGTCCGCCCGCCGCGGCGGGCCGTCTCGTCGTCCAGTCCCAGAGTAACAGCCCGGCTGTCCCCCTGTCAATTGACGGCCCCGCCAATATCAAAACGGTTTTTTCGACAGAGTGCCGAAATGGGGCCCCATTTTTTGTCATCCCCTATAAAAGAGCTGCCTCTCCCCGCCGCTCGTACACCAGGTCGACGATCCCGTTGTACCGTTCGGCCGACACCAGCCGCAGCGGGCGCTCGCCCCCCAGCCCGCCAAAGAGAGAAAGCCCCACCCCCAGCAAGCTCGGCAGCACCGAGAGGTGGTAGCGGTCGATGCAGTCCGCCGCCGCCAACCGGCGGGCCAGCTCCGCTCCGCCGCAGACCCAGATGTCCCCCTCCCTCCCGCCGCCGCTCGATCGGCCGGTCCGGGGGGCCGTCGACAAAGGTCGCCTCTCCCCGCTTTGCCGGCGGGTGAGCACGAAGGACTCCTTCTCCGGGTAGGGCCACCGCCCGGGGGAGAGCTCCTCCGCGATTTGGCGGTGGGTGCGGCCCCCCCCTCGCCACTGCGCCCACCCCTCTGTAAAAATCGGGGTCGCTGTCCCTGCACCCGGGCTGCGACCCGTCCCCGCCATCCAGCCCGCCCCTCCGGCCCGGTCGGCGATAGACCCGTCCAAGCGCATGCCGGTGTAGAGGACCGCCCGTCTGTTCACGTCGTCTCCCCCTTTTTTGGCCCCTGTGGGCCCCCGTTTCATGGATTTTAGCCATCCAAACAAAAAATCACCGCCTTTTTCCCCTTTTTTCACAAAAGGGGTTTGACGTTTTTGCCCCGCTGTATTACAATGTAGGAGAAATAGCCAAAGACGATGATAGAGACAGTACGTTTGAAACAAACGCCACAGCGAGCCGGGGGGAGTGGGAGCCCGGCGCCAGTCGTTTCTCTCGGAACATCCCTCTAGAGTTGCAAGCTGAAAGGGCGACCGAGTAGGCTTCGCCGGTTTTCCGCCGTTATCGGGAACGCATATGTTGGTATGTTGCAATAGGTGGTACAGCGAAGCGCATTCGGCCTTCGTCCTGTTTTGCAGGGCGGGGGCTTTTTTGTCGGTTTGCGCGTTTCCATAGATTCACCTTTCGCAGCGCACGAAAGAAAGCATTGGAGGTTTTGGAAAGATGTACAACAAGGTGCCCACAGATCTCAACTTTGTGGAGCGGGAGAAGGACGTCGAGCAGTTCTGGGAAAGAGAACACATCTTTGAAAAGAGCATCGACAGCCGCAAGGAGGGCGAGACCTACACCTTCTACGACGGCCCCCCCACCGCCAACGGCAAGCCCCACATCGGCCACGTGCTGACCCGGGTCATCAAGGACATGATCCCCCGCTACCGCACCATGAAGGGCTACATGGTCCCCCGCAAGGCCGGCTGGGACACCCACGGCCTGCCGGTGGAGCTGGAGGTGGAAAAGGAGCTGGGCCTGGACGGCAAGGAGCAGATCGAGGAGTACGGCCTCGAGCCCTTCCTCAAGCGCTGCAAGGAGAGCGTCTGGAAGTACAAGGGGATGTGGGAGGACTTCTCCGCCACCGTCGGCTTCTGGGCCGACATGGAGCACCCCTACGTCACCTACGACAACAACTTCATCGAGTCCGAGTGGTGGGCCCTCAAGCAGATTTGGGAGAAGGGGCTGCTCTACAAGGGCTTCAAGATCGTCCCCTACTGCCCCCGCTGCGGCACCCCCCTCTCCTCCCACGAGGTGGCCCAGGGCTACAAAGACGTGAAGGAGCGCTCGGCCATCGCCAAGTTCAAGGCCAAGGGGGAGGACGCCTATATCCTGGCCTGGACCACCACCCCCTGGACCCTCCCCTCCAACGTGGCCCTCTGCGTCCACCCCGACGAGGACTACGTCAAGGTGGAGAGCGGGGGGGAGCGCTACTACCTGGCCGCCGCCCTCTGCGAGAGCGTGCTGGGCGAGCAGGGCTACACCGTGCTCGAGCACTTCACCGGCCGGGAGCTGGAGTACAAGGAGTACGAGCCCCTCTTTGATTTTGTGCAGCCCAAAGAGAAGTGCTGGTACGTCACCTGTGACGGCTACGTCACCCTCACCGACGGCACCGGCATCGTCCACATCGCCCCCGCCTTCGGCGAGGACGACGCCAACGTGGGCCGCAAGTACGGCCTGCCCTTTGTGCAGCTGGTGGACGGCAAGGGCCAGATGACCAAGGAGACCCTCTGGGCGGGGATGTTCTGCAAGGACGCCGACAAAGAGGTCCTCAAAAACCTGGAGGAGCGGGGCCTTCTCTTCTCCGCCCCCACCTTTGAGCACAGCTATCCCCACTGCTGGCGCTGCGACACCCCTCTCATCTACTACGCCCGCGACTCCTGGTTCATCAAGATGACCGCCGTCAAGGACGACTTGATCCGCAACAACGACACCATCAACTGGATCCCCGAGTCCATCGGCAAGGGCCGCTTCGGCGACTGGCTGGAAAACGTGCAGGACTGGGGCATCAGCCGCAACCGCTACTGGGGCACCCCCCTCAACATCTGGGAGTGCGAGTGCGGCCACCGGCACGCCGTCGGCAGCATCGAGGAGCTGCGGAGTCTCTCCCCCAACTGCCCGGAGGACATCGAGCTGCACCGCCCCTATATCGACGCGGTCACCATCACCTGCCCCCACTGCGGCAAGCAGATGAAGCGGGTGCCCGAGGTCATCGACTGCTGGTTCGACTCCGGCTCCATGCCCTTTGCCCAGCACCACTACCCGTTTGAGAACAAGGAGCTGTTCGAGCAGCAGTTCCCCGCCGACTTCATCTCCGAGGCGGTGGACCAGACCCGCGGGTGGTTCTACTCCCTGCTGGCCATCTCCACCCTGGTGTTCAACAAGGCCCCCTACAAAAACGTCATCGTCCTGGGCCATGTGCAGGATGAAAACGGCCAGAAGATGTCCAAGTCCAAGGGCAACGCGGTGGACCCCTTCGACGCGCTGGAGACCTACGGGGCCGACGCCATCCGCTGGTACTTCTACGCAAACTCCGCCCCCTGGCTGCCCAACCGCTTCCACGGCAAGGCCGTGCGGGAGGGACAGCGCAAGTTCATGGGCACCCTCTGGAACACCTACGCCTTCTTCGTCCTCTACGCCGACATCGACCGGTTCGACCCCACCCAGCACAAGCTGGAGCCCGAAAAGCTCTCGGTGATGGACCGCTGGCTGCTCTCCAAACTCAACACCATGATCCGCACCGTGGACGAGAGCCTGCAAAACTACCGCATCCCCGAGGCCGCCCGCGCCCTGCAGGAGTTTGTGGACGACATGAGCAACTGGTATGTCCGCCGCAGCAGGGAGCGCTTCTGGGCCGTGGGGATGGGGCAGGACAAGGTGAACGCCTACATGACCCTCTACACCGCCCTGGTGAACTGCTGCAAGGCGGCCGCCCCCATGGTCCCCTTCATCACCGAGGAGATCTACCAAAACCTGGTGCGCACCGTGGACCGCTCGGCCCCCGAAAGCATCCACCTCTGCGACTTCCCGGCGGTGGACGGCTCCCTCATCGACAGCGAGTTGGAGCGCAACATGGACCTGGTGCTGCAGATCGTGGTGCTGGGCCGCTCGGCCCGCAACGGCGCCGCCATCAAAAACCGGCAGCCCCTGCAAAACATGTTCGTGCAGGCCCCGGCCGCGCTGGAGGAGTACTACCGCCAGATCGTGGAGGAGGAGCTCAACTTGAAGGCCGTCACCTTTGTGGAGGACGCCAGCCGTTTCACCTCCTACACCTTCAAGCCCCAGCTCAAGACCCTGGGCCCCAAATACGGCAAGAAGCTGGGCGAGATCCGCACCGCCCTGGCCGGGCTGGACGGCTCCGCCGCCAAGGCCGAGCTGGACGCCAATGGCGAGCTGAAGCTGGCCCTGGCCGACGGAGAGGTCGCCCTCACCGCCGATGACCTGCTCATCGAGACCAAGCAGACCGAGGGCTTTTATACCGTGCAGGACGGCGGCATCACCGTGGCCATCGACACCGCCCTCACCCCCGCACTCATCGAGGAGGGGTATGTGAGAGAGCTGGTGAGCAAGCTGCAGACCATGCGCAAAGAGGCCGACTTCAACGTGATGGACCACATCACCGTCACCCTGAAGGGCAGCGAGAAGCTGGCCGACATCGCCCGCAAAAACTGGGACGAGATCGCCTCCGACGTGCTGGCCGACGGCTTTGCCTGCGGCGAGCCCGAGGGGTACGCCAAGTCCTGGGACATCAACGGCGAGGCGGTGGAATTGGGCGTGAAGCGGGTCTAGTCCCCTTCCCCCACCCACCTTGCCACCGAGAGAGGGGCGCTGCCTGCGGGCGGCGCCCCTCTTCCCGTCTCAGCCCTCTCCCCCCCGGACAATGTGGGAGAGGGGGCCTTCGCCGCCATGCGTCTCGCCCGCCTTCCCCTCTGCCCGCTCGAAAGGACTTCGGGCGGCCGCTTCGGCCGCGCGAGGGGGTCTCCCATTTCTTTGTCCCCGCCCATCCCCCCTCGCCCAGCGCCTTCTATCCTCGCTCTTTCCCCTGCCTCTGCCCCGGCAGCCGCCTTCCCCGGCCACCGCCCGCCGACGCGCGGGTGAAGACGGGATATTCGGCAGCGGTCAGACCGTCTCGGGGATGGTCCCCCCTCCCCTCGCTCACAGCGCCTTCAAAAGGTCAGCCGGAGGCATCTCCCCGGCGGCCTGGCCAGCAGCAATTTATCACCGGGCAGGTCCTCGGGCACCTTCGGCGCCATTGCGGCGGGGAGATGACCGGCGCCCCCTCTTCCTGCCCGGGCGTTCTGCATCCTGGGGGGCAAACCGCCCTTCTGGCAGATGGCCCCACCGCCCGGCCCTCACATCGGCACCAACCAAAAAAGGCGCTGCGGACAAATCTCCGCAGCGCCTTTTTGCTCGGCAGGCAGGGCCTTCTACGCCCCCGCCTTCCGGCGGTCGTAGAGGACCTTGATGCCGTCGAGGATCAGGGTCTTGTCGATGGCGGTGAACCCCCGGTAGGCCTGGCTCACCGTTTTGGCCAGCCCGCCGGTGGCCACCACCCGGGCCTTCTGCCCCAACTGTTCCTCCAACTTCTGGACGATGTTGTCCACCGCGCCGGCATAGCCGTAGATGATGCCGCTCTGCATGCTGGCGACGGTGGAGGTGCCGATGGCCTGCTCGGGGGGGACGATCTCCACCCGGGGCAGCTTGGCCGCCCGCTCCACCAGGGCGTCCATCGAGACCTTGAGCCCGGGGAAGATGGCCCCCCCCAGGTAGGCCCCGTCGGAAGTGACCACGTCGAAGGTGGTGGCGGTGCCGAAATCCACCACGATGAGGGGGCCGCCGTATTTGTGGTAGGCGGCCACCGCGGTCACCAGCCGGTCGGCCCCCACCTCGCCAGGGTTGCCGTAGCGGTTATCGATCTCCACCGGCAGGTTCTCCCCCACCAGCAGGGGGGGCTTGTCGAAGTACTTTTTGATGGAGTTGATGACGGTGTAGTTGAGCTGGGGGACCACCGAGCTGATGACGATGTCCTCCACCCGGTGCCGGTCGAGCCCCCGCAGGAAGAAAAACTGGGTCACAAAGAGGCCCAGCTCGTCGGAGGTGACGGCCTTGTTGGTGGAGAGGCGGAAGGTGTGCGCCAACTTCTCCCCCTCGAAGATGCCAAACTCCATGTTGGTGTTGCCGATGTCCACGACCAAGAGCATACGTCAGATCCCCCTGCTGTTTCGGTGTTGAAAGCCCTTTTAGTGTACGGCAAAACCGGCTGTCCGTCAAGAAAAAAGAGGGGGCTGGGCCACCCCCTTCCCCGCCGCGTCCGTCGTCCTGTACAGATTGTAACTGGATTGTATCCATTTTTTAACCACTTGTTACCTTTTGCCCCCTTTTTGTGGTGCTATAATGAAGATAAAGGAAGGGCCCGGCCTTTTGGCCCCCTTTGCGAAAGGAGTGATGGAGGTGACGCGCAGACACCAAACCGTTTGGAGGAGCGGGCTGGCCGCCGCCCTGGCGGCCTGGATGGCCCTGGCCCTGACCGGCTGCGGCCAAAAGGAAGTCACCGGCAAACTGGACGAGACCGCCAAGGACGCCGGCAGCGCTCAGGTGCGCATCGACGGGGCGGAGATCGCCTTCAAGAGCACCATCCTGCTGGAGGTGCAGGAGCAGGGGTACGACCTCTCCACCTCCCCCGACTTCACCCAGCCCCTGAGCGAAGAGGACCGGATGGATGCCGGCGGCGCCCTGCTGCCGGTCTACATGGGCAGGGACGGCCAGGTGGTGGCCCGGCTGGGCTGCGCCAACACCGGCAACGGCGAACTGCCCACCCTGGAAGCGCGGGTCAAGAGCTTTGAGGTCTTTTACGGCCCCTGTCCCGCCGACGTAGAGGCGCCGCAGAACGCCAAACCCCGGGTGGCGATCGGCGGGGTCGACTTCACCGGGCAGGATGCCGAGGAGGTGGCGTCCCTGCTGGAAGAAAAGGCCGGCTCCGTGACCAGCGGAGAGGGCCCATCCCCCAGCCAGTACACCGTTGGCGGGTGTATGTACACCTTCTCCTTTACCGCCGGCGGGGCGGTCAACCGGGTCTGGGTGCAGGGCCTCTAGTTTCCCCGCCGCACGGGCGGGCGCTCCAAGCGAGAGCGCCCGCCCTCTTTTTCCCCCTTCCCCCTTGCCTTTGCCCTCCCCCTTGCCTTTGCCCTCCCCCTTTCCTTTGCCTTCTCCCTTTCCTTCGCCCTCTCCCTTGCCCTCGCTCTCGCCCCTGCCCTCACCCTTGCCCTCGCCCCCTTTTCTGCAAAAAAATACAGCGCCGCCGTAACGATCCCCCTCTCCCGGCGGTACTATTGGGTGAAAAGGCCTTTTTAAAACAAAAAAACAGAAGGAGGGCCCTGCGAGATGGATACCAGTCAAGCCCTGTGCGAGCAGGCCCAGCAGCACCAGCGCTTTTTCCGGCAGTACCAGCGCCTGGCCTACACGGTGGCCCTGCGCATCCTAAAGGACGCCAGGGACGCCGAAGAGGTGGCCAGCGACGCCATGGCCCGGGTCCTGCGCGCGCCCGAAAAGTACGACAGCAGCCGGGGCAGCATGAAGAGCTATGTGGCCCTCATCGCCCGCAGCCAGGCGCTGGGCCGCCTTGCCGCCCGCAGGGACGAGGTGCCGGTGGCCGCGCCGGAGGGGCCGTCCGCCCCCGACTGGGCCGCCTCGCTGGAACTGCGCGAGCGGCTGAACGGGGCGGTGCTGGCCCTGAACGAGCCGGAGAAGCAGCTGTTTGCCATGCGCTTTGTCTACGGCTACTCCACCCGGGAGATGGCCCGTTTCTTCGGCATCAGCCAGAACGCCGTCACCACCCGGGTATCGCGGCTGCGGGACAAACTGAAACCACTGTTGGAGGAACGAGAGGGGGAGCACACCCATGAATGAAGAGAGATTTGACAGACGGCTGGCCGACCTGCTGGACGAGGAGACCCTCCTCGCCGTCAGCGGCAGCCTGTTTGACGCAAAGCCGCCCCGGCGGCGGGTCTGGCGCAGGGGCGCGGCCGTTGCCGCCGCCTTTGTGCTGCTGTTGGGGGCCGTCAACTACCAGAGCGTGGTGGCCTTTGCGCAGCGGGCCTACCGCTACTTTGTCTCCGGCGAGAGCTGGGTGATGGAGACCCCGCCGGCAAGCTACCGCCTCTGCGTCGACCCGGTGGAGGCGCCCGACGGCAGCGGCGGCACCTACCGGCTGCTCCAGGCGGTGCAGAAGGAGGACGGCACCCTCTGGCTCTCCCTGGAACACCTGCCGTCCAGAGAGGTAAAAGCCGAACTCAGCGAGGGGGCGGAGGACGTCTGGAACCAGTACCTGACCACCCTCAAGGCCACCCTGCAAGTCGGGGAAACATCTTACCCCCTCACCTACCTGCCGGAACACCTGGGGGCCTCCAGTCCCCACCGGTCCGGGGAGGAGGACGCGCTGACAAACTTCACCGTCTCCTTTGCCTTCTCCTGCAAGGTGGAGGGAGAGGCGGACGAGATCGCCCTGCAAATTGGGGACAGCCGGTTGCGCACCGCCCTGCAGCCCGCCGTCGCCGTGAGCGCCGAGGAGATCTCCTACGAGGGGAGCGACAAGCTCTCCTTCCAACTGATGCAGTTGACCGAAAAGGGGGACGCCATTGCCCTGATCCCGACTGTCAAGGGGCTGTCGGCGGAAACCTGCTCGGTAAACTTTGGCATCACCTGGTTCTCGGTGGAGGACAGCGAGGGCAACCGAGTGGACAGCACGGCCTACGCCCGCCCCCTGATCGGGGACGACGGCGCCTTCCTCTACCGGCCCGAAGAGCCGCTGGCCGAGGGGGCGCGCGTCCACACATTCTCCTTCAACAGCCTCGACCTGTACATCGGCCGGGAAATGCCGTCCCGCTCCCCCGAGGAGCTGCCCACCAAAGAGGACTGCCTGGAGATCGCGATCCCCGCCGAGGGAAAGGCGGCCACGGTGAACAAGACCTTTGACCTCTGCGGCGTGCCGGTGACGGTAGAGCAGATCCAGCAGAACGACACGGGCCATATCCAGGTGACCCTCTCCACCGACACCCCCTACGGCGACATCCGCAGCCTCTGCGCCTTTGACCTGGGGGAGGAGGGCAAGTTGCCGGAAGACGGGGCCCCCTACTACGCCTGCTTCTTCGATGACAGCCAATCCCATCTGGGCAAGGGGCACATCGACCTCACTTTCAACGCAAACGAGTGCGGCGACAGCCTCTTCCTCTATCTAAACAGCGCTGTCATCCGCAGCCCCGGCGGCGGGACCTACACCCCCCAGTGACCCCTGTCCGCACACAAGAGAGGGCCCCCGGCCAAATTGGCCGGGGGCCCTCTTTTCTCTCTCTAGTCGTCGTCCCGGTGGGCGGAGACCCGCTTTTCAATGTCCTCCTTGAGGCGCTGGGCGCCCTCTTCGGTGCGCTGCTGCAGCCCTTCCAGCCAGCTCTCCCAGGTCGAGCGGTGGGCGCGCAGGCTCTCCTTGATCTGCTGCAGGTGGCTCTCATAGCGGGTGGAGCGCATGTTGGGGAAGGCCTTGGTCAGCCGCCGCTGAAAGAGGCGGTGGCGCTGGGACTCCTCCCTGTACTTTTGCAGCAGCTCCCTCACCCGCAGGCGGGCGTCGTCGGCCTTGGCGGAGTGGGCCTCCTCCAGCAGCCGGTCGAGGCGGGCCTTGATCCCCTCGCCGTTGTACCAGCCGGCGGCGTCCAGCCGTGCCTTCATCTCCTCGGCCAGGGCGTTGAGGGCCTGCAACTGCCGGTTGATGCCCAGGGCGGCGCGGACCGACACGATCAGGTCGGCGGCAAAGACCGCCAGCAGCACCAGGGTGACCGTCAGCTTGGCCCAGGGGGGGATGCGGTCAAACAGCCGCTCCACCGCCGGGTGCAGCAGGTAGAGCATGGCCACCGCCATCACCCCGAAGAGGAGGGAGTTGCGCAGACAGACCCGGCCGTTCAGGTTGAACCGGCGCGCCGAGTAGTCCCACCACTTGGCGGAGAAGAGCTTCTCCATCACATAGCTGGTCAGGTATTCCAGGGCGCTGGTGAGCACCATCCCCAGCACAAAGACCGCCACCGGGCTCTGCTGCACCGGCCGCAGCAGCAGCACGACGCCCAGGGCCCCAAAGCCGTAGATGGGGCAGACCGGCCCGTTGAGAAAGCCCCTGTCCGCCAGCTTGCGCTGGCCGATGGAGCAGTAGACCGTCTCGCAGAGCCAGCCCACAAAGCTGTAAAAAACCAGGTATAAAAACCAGGTGCAAAGGGTGGTGACCATCTTCACTCGCCGCCTTTTTATTGGATTGGGTCCCTGCTAAAGGGTGACTGTCTCCCGCTGGGTCTCCCCCTCCGGCGCGGCCGGGGCCTTCTCCCCCTCGGACGAGAGGCCGAACTCCTCGGCCAGCCGGGCGTTGGAGAGCATCAGCTTGAGGCGGTTTTCCTGGTTGACCGAGGTGGCGCTGGGGTCGTAGTCTACCGCCACGATGTTGGCCTGGGGGTAGCGGTCCTTGATTTTGCGCATCATCCCCTTGGCGACGATGTGGTTGGGCAGGCAGAACAGGGGCTGGGTGCAGACGATGTTGTCCACCCCGCTGTGGATGTGCTCCACCATCTCGCTGGTGAGCAGCCACCCCTCCCCCATCTTGGCGCCGGTGCCGATGACCCCGTCCACCAGGTGTTTGAGTTCGCTGAAGCTGGTGGGGGCCCGGAACTCGCCGTGTTTGGCGATGGCCCGGATCATCTTGTTCTGCCAGCGCTGGAAGTAGCGCAGCAAAAAGGCGTTGACCGCCCGGTGCTTGAAGGCCTTGCCGTAGAGGTCGTTGTCGATGATGTTGTTTTGGATGCAGTACATGCAGAAGTCCAGCAGCCCGGAGAGGACCGGCTCGGCCCCCTCGTCGATGAGAAACTGCTCCAGGTTGTTGTTGCCCAGGGGGGCGTACTTCATATAAATTTCGCCGACGATCCCCACCTTGATCTTCTTCTCCCGGTGGCGCTGAATGGCGGAGAAGTCGTCCAGGATGGCCCGGTAGTTTTTCTGCACCTGCAAAAAGGCCTTTGACTCAAACTGCTCGCAGAGGGCGTCGGTCCAGCGCTCCACCACCGCGTCGGTGCTGCCCTTGATGATCTCGTAGGGCTTGCACTGGTTTTTCAGCCACATGAGCATGTCGCCGTAGATGATGGCGTACATGGCCTGCACCAGCATGCCGGGGGTGAAGGTGAAACCGGGCTGCTTTTCCAGGTTGGAGAAGTTCAGCGAGATCACCGGCACATAGCCGTAACCCGACTGGCGCAGGGCCTTGCGCAGCAGCGAAAGGTAGTTGGACGCCCGGCACCCGCCCCCGGTCTGGGTGATGAGGAGGGCGGTCTTGTGGGGGTCGTACGCGCCGCTCTTGAGGGCGGAAATCAACTGGCCGATGACCAGCAGCGCGGGGTAACAGGTGTCGTTGTGAACGTTTTTGAGCCCCTCATCCACGATTTGGCGGCCGATGGTGGTGAGGATCTTCACCTTGTAGCCATTTCTGATGAGGATCTTTTCGAGCATCCGAAAGTGGATGGGCAGCATGCCGGGGATGAGGATGGTGTAGTTTTCGCGCATCTCCGGCGTAAAGACGGGGGGTTTTTCAATTGGCGGCATGTTGCTGTCTCTCCCTTTCCTCCATGGCCGCCAACAGGCTGCGAATGCGAATTTTGATGGCGCCCAGGTTGTCTACTTCGTCGATTTTGATTTGGGTGTATATCTTGCCGCACCCGCGGAGGATGTCGCGCATCTCGTCGGTGGTGATGGCGTCGAGGCCGCAGCCGAAACTCACCAACTGGATGAGCTCGGTGTTCTCGGCCTGCCCCGCATAGCGGGCGGCGTTGTACATTCTGGCGTGGTAGGTCCACTGGTTGAGGACGGTGCGCTTTTCATACCCTGTCATCCAGGAGACCCCGTCCTCGGTGACCACCACAAACCCCAGCGAGCGCAGCAGCTTGTTGATGCCGTGGCCTATTTCCGGGTCGATGTGGTAGGGCCGCCCGGCCAGGATCACCGTCTTGCAGCCGTGCTCCTTGGCGTAGGCCAGGGCGCGCGCCCCCTCCTCCTTCACCTCGCGGCGGTAGTCGGCGTAGGCCTGGTAGGCCCGCTCGGCGGCGCGGGACACCTCGCCCCGGCGCAGGGCAAAGCCGTACTCGTTTAAGTAGCCGGTGATCTTCTTCTCAAAGACCTTGCGGTCGTTGAGGCTGATGTAGGGGTAGATGAACTGGCAGCCCTCCAGGTCCATGTTGCCCTTGACCACCTCGGGGTAGTAGGCCACCACCGGGCAGTTGTAGCAGTTGTCGGAGATCTCCTCGTTGAAGTTGTAGCTCAAACAGGGGTAGAAGATGGTCTGCACCCCCTGCTCCAGCAGCAGCTTGATGTGGCCGTGCACCAGCTTGGCCGGGTAGCAGACGGTGTCGGAGGGGATGGTGTTCTGCCCCTTGAGGTAGACGGCCTTGCTGGAGCGGCCCGACACCACCACCCGGAAGCCCAGTTCGGTGAAGAAGGCGTGCCAGAAGGGCAGGTTTTCGTACATGTTCAGGGCCAGGGGCAGGCCGATGTCCCCCCGGGGGCCCGGCTCGCTGGGCAGATGGGTGAGCTTTTCGTACTTCCACTCCACCATGTCGGGCAGCTCGCCGCCCCCGGCCTTGCCGGTCACCGGGCGCTCGCAGCGGTTGCCGGCGATGTGGCGGGAGCCGTCGCCAAAGGTGTTGACCGTCAGGTTGCAGTGGTTGGTGCAGAGCCCGCAGTTGACCGCCTTGGACTGGTGGGTGAAGGCCGCCAGTTCGGCGGCGGTGAGGACCCGGCTCTCCCCCTCCGGCTGGAGGGAGCGGGCGTAGAGGGCCGCGCCAAAGGCGCCCATCAGCCCGGCGATGGCCGGGCGCACCACCGGGTGGCCCAGCTCCATCTCAAAGCTGCGCAGCACCGAATCGTTGAGGAAGGTGCCGCCCTGCACCACCACGTTCTTGCCGATGTCGTCGGCACTGCGGGCGCGAATGACCTTGTAGAGGGCGTTTTTCACCACGCTGACGGCCAGCCCGGCGGAGATGTCCCCCACCGTGGCCCCGTTTTTCTGGGCCTGCTTGACCGAGGAGTTCATGAACACGGTGCAGCGGGTGCCCAGGTCCACCGGGTGCTCGGCCAGGAGGCCCAGCTTGGCGAACTCGTCGATGGGGTAGCCCAGGGACTTGGCAAAGGTCTCGATGAAGGAGCCGCAGCCCGAGGAGCAGGCTTCGTTGAGGACGATGTTGTCGATGGCGTTGTCCTTGATTTGAAAGCACTTCATGTCCTGCCCGCCGATGTCGATAATGAAGTCCACCTGGGGCTGAAAGTGCTTGGCCGCGGTGAAGTGGGCCATGGTCTCCACCAGGCCGAAGTCCAGGTGGAAGGCGCTTTTGATCAGGTCCTCCCCGTAGCCGGTGACGGCGCTGCCGACGATCTTCACCCGCTCCCCCGACTGGGCCCTGATCTGCTCCAACTGCTCCTTGACGGCGGAGATGGGGTTGCCCAGGTTGTTGACGTAGTGGCTGTACAGGATGTTGCACGCCCCGTCGATGAGCACCATCTTGGTGGTGGTGCTGCCGGCGTCGACCCCCAGCCAGGCCGGGCCGCTGTAATCCGCCAGCGGTCGCTGGGGGACGTCGTTCTGGGCGTGGCGGGCGCAAAACTGGTCGTACTCCGCCCGGTCGCGAAAGAGGGGGGCAAGCCCCTGGGGGGCGTGGGTGATCTCGAGGACGTGGCGGAAGGTGCCGAGCAGCTCCTCATAGTCGTGCTCCTCGTTGAGGCCGCCGGCGTAACAGGCGGCCCCCAGGGCCACGAAGTAGGGGGCCAGGGGGTGGAAGTTGGCCGAGCGCTCGTCCAGCTCCAACGTCTCGATGAAGCGGGCCTGCAGCCCCTTGAGGAAGGAGAGGGGCCCGCCCAAAAAGAGGACATTCCCCTCGATGGCGCGGCCCTGGGCCAGCCCGGCGATGGTCTGGTCCACCACCGCCTGAAAGATGCTGGCGGCGATGTTTTCCTTGTCGGCCCCCTGGTTGATGAGGGGCTGGATGTCGGTCTTGGCAAACACCCCGCAGCGGGAGGCGATGGGGTAGATCTTTTTGTGGCGCAGGCTCAATTCGTCAAGGGTGGCCAGGTCCACGTCCAGGAGGGTGGCCATCTGGTCGATGAAGGCGCCGGTGCCCCCGGCACAGGTGGAGTTCATCCGCTCCTCTAAAGCGCCCTTCAAAAAGATGATCTTCGCGTCCTCCCCGCCCAGCTCGATGACCACGTCGGTCTGGGGGACAAAGCGCTTGACCGCGCCGGCGGTGGCGTACACCTCCTGCACGAAGTCGAGGCCGCTCTCCTTGGCGACCCCCAGGCCGGCCGAACCGGTGACCGCCACCTTGACCCGGTGGCCCCGCAGCAGTTCGCCCAGCTCCTCTATCTTTTGCAGCGCCAGTTCCCGCACCCGGGAGAGGTGGCGCTCATAGCTCTTGTATACGATTTCGTCTCGGTCGTCCAGGACCACCGCCTTGATGGTGGTGGAGCCCACGTCCAGTCCCAGTTTGTAGCTCATCCCGTTCTCCTTTTTTCTGCCTTTCCCCTATTTTCTCGGTTCGGCCCCGTCGGGGCGCAAGATCCCACTATCTGTATATGCCGGCCACCGTCTGCAAAAGAAGGGGTTTGATGACCTCGATGGAGGCCGGCTGCCCCTCGATGATGGAGCGGTAACAGGCGGTGATCAAAAAGTCCAGCATCACCGTGAGCCGGTTGCGCGACTGCTCCTCGCTCTCCCCCGGCAGGGACAAAAGCCCTTCCAGCGGGTCCAGCAGCTCCCCGTGGAGCAGACAGGTCCCCTGCCCGCCCCTGGCGATAAAGCGGAGGACCGGCGGATTTTCGGCGTAAAAGTCGATGAGGCACTCGCAGAAGCGGGCGGCCGCGGCGGGGCGGTCGGCACAGCCGGCGCGGCGGGTGCGCTCGATGGCCCGGCAGAGGGTCTCGCCCCCCTTTTCGGCCACCACCTTGTCCACCAGGGCCTGCTTGTCCTTGAAGTAGAGGTAAAAGGTGCCCTTGGCCACACAGGCGGCCCGGGCGATCTCGCCGACGCTGGTCTGGGCCACCCCCTTTTGCAGAAAAAGGGCGGTGGCCGCCTCCTCGATGCGGGCGCGCTTTTGGTCCCGCGGGACCTCTGCCACACTCATCGCCATCCCTCCCCCCGTCCGAAAATTTTGTATAGATGACCCAATTTACAGAGTTTGCTTTGTATAACACCATCAATCATAGACCTTTGCTGACCGGCGGTCAACCGTTCTTGTCGAAACGGGCGGAAGTTTGACAGTACCCCCCAATTTCTCACCCCACAGCGACGCGGAATTTGGCGAGTTTTCAAGGCCGATTTCAGAAAGATGTAAGAATTGCCACGCCCCCCTTTCCAGATGTTGAAAGGGGGGGAAATCCCTCCCAGACAGGGGCCGAAAAAGAAAGCCGGCCGGTCCCGCAGCAAGGGCTGCAGGGCCGGCCGGCTCCCCAGGAAAGAGGAGGCTGCCATGCGGGGATCCCCCGCTCCCGGGCGGGGCGGCGGCCCCGTGGCGATGGGGCCGCCTGAAAAAGGGGAAGGGCTTACTGGACGTCCACCCAGATGGGGGAGCTCCAGGCCTGGTGCTGGTCTTTCTGGGTGACGCGCAGGTAGTAGAAGTGGGTGCCGGAGGTCAGGTCCTCGTCGGCCCAGGTGAAGCGGCAGCGGTTGCCCGAGACGGCGGGGGTGTAGACCTCCCCGTTGTCCTTGACCACCTCGACCCGCTCCAGCTCCCCGGTGCCCAGCACGTCCACCTCGAGGGTGGCCTTGCCGCCGGGCAGGGCGGTGATCTCGCTGCCCATACGGGCGCCGTTCACCTTGCAGGAGAGGAGGATGCCCGCGCCGGTGGTGGCGTAGGTGAAGCGGTTGTAGATGGCGTCAAAGAGGGTCTCGCGGGTGAGGCCGGGGACGAAGGCAGCCACGATGCCCCCCTCCACCCCGTGCTCGAGCTGGTGGGAGTCGCTGCCGGCGGTGAAGCCCAGCCGGTAGCCGCGGGCCAGGGCGTCCTGCACGTACTTGCCCTTCTGGCGGGGGTTGTTCTTGGTGTAGATGGACTCGGTGCCGTCCTTTTCAAAGGGGGCGTGGCGGGAGAAGATCTCCACCGCCCGCTGCACCTCGGGGTCGTGGAAGGCCCAGTCGGTGGCGGCGCTGACGGCCGACCAGATGGCGGCCGGGTGGTGGGGGATGCAGAGGGCCCCGTACTTTTTGATGCTGGCAAAGAGCCGGTCGGGGGTCATCCCCTCGGGGTCACAGGCGCGGAAGAGCTCCCCCTCGCCGGTGCGGTAGTAGACGTTTTTGTGGCCGAAGTCGTAGTGCAGCTCGTTGGAGGTCCACTCGTAGGCCAGCAGGGTGGTGAGCTCGCCGTCCTTGTTGAACTCGTTGGCCGAGGTGCGCATGTACTCCCACTCCGACTCGGTGATGACATCGGGGAACATGTCGTGGTCGGTGAGGGCGGTGAAGTCCAGCTTGGGCACGGCCTTGGCGTAGTTGTAGTACTGATCGATCTGGCCCGAGGCGTCGGACATCCCGCTCTGGCCGTGGATGTCGCCGAACTTCAGGTCCAGCCCCAGGTAGCCGTTCTCGTCCAGCCAGCGGCGCTTCTCGCCCTCGTCGATGCGGTCGAGGGCCTTGTCGCCGGGGATGGGTTTGGTGAAGTTGTCGATCACCTTTTCGATGTCGCTGTCGTCGTGGCCCTGCAGCTCCGCCAGGGTGGCGGAGAGGAACTTGATGGAGGAGTAGCGCTCCTGGTGGCCGTTGCCCGCCGAGTGCTGGTAGAGGATGAAGATGTTGTCCTCCTCATCCACGCAGGTGCGGGGGCGGATCGGGCAGTTGGAGGCCTCGTCCCGCACCATGGCCACCGGCACCGACCAGCTGCCGTCCTCCTGCCGCCAGCGCATGAGGAAGCAGCGCATGCTCAGGGCCTGGGCCAGCAGCTGGGTGCCCTTGCGGTTGCGGCAGAGGGAGGCGGAGGCAAACCAGACCCGCATGTGGGAGAGCTGCCGGCAGTCGGCGGCGATCCTGCCGCCCACCAGGGTCAGGTCACAGGTGTAGTAGTTGGTCTCCCCCTTGGGGCCGACCCCGTGCCAGACCACGGTGGCCCCGCTGTCGGTGGCCACGGCGGTGGCGTCGGAGGCCCAGTCGGGGGCGTTGGAGATCACCGCCTCCTCCCCCCAGGCGCCGCCGGCGTAGGCCCGGGCGACCTGCAGGTACTGGCTGCCGTCAAAGACGTCGTAGGCCAGGTAGAGCACCCCGTCGCCGCCAAAGGCCACGGCCGGGCGGTAGGCCTGCTCGCTGGAGGAGACCCGCCAGGTCTCGGCGGCGGCGCTGCCGTCAAAGCGCAGGCAGCAGATGTGGCTGTCGCCGTGCTGCTGCTCGCACCAGGCCACGTAGAGGTTTTGGCCGTCGTCGGTGACCGAGGGGTAGAAGGCGCCGCTGGAGCGGGAGAGGAGGATGGGCTCCCCCAGCTCCTCGCCGAAGGCGCGGGCCAGCAGCTTCCAGTTGCCGGCGGCGGACTCGGACCAGATGATCCAGACCGTCCCGTTGAGGACGTAGAGCCGGGGGCGGAAGGCCTGCCCCTCCCCCGAGACCACCGCCTGGGAGAGGATCTCCCCCTTGCGGGAGAGGAAGGCGGCCACGATGTCGTCGTGCTTGTTGTGGTAGCGCTGCCAGCAGGCGGCCAGGCGGCCGTCGGGGAGGACCGCCAGGTCGGGGTACTGGCAGCTGGTGGTTTCGATGTCGGTCAGTTCGGTGATCCACTCCATAAAATCGGTGAGATAGGCCATTGTAAAACACGCTCCTTTGCAGGTGTGGGGTGGATGTTCTCTATTCTTCGGGCAGCTTGCCGGTGCCGGCAGGGCCCTTGACGTGCTTGATGCCGAAGGTCAGCACCAGGATGGTGACGATATAGGGCATCATCTGCACCAGTTGGGAGGGGACGTCGAAGGCCTGCTGCAAGTTGATCTGCAGCGCGTCGGCAAAGCCGAAGAGGAGGGCGGCGAGGACGGTACCCACCGGGGTGTACTTGCCCAGGGCCATCATCACCAGGACGATGAAGCCCCGCCCGGCGGTCATCTCCTGTACGAACATGTTCAGCTGGTCCAGCGAGAGGTAGGCCCCCGCCAGCCCGGCACAGCCGCCGCAGATGAGCATGGCGGTGTACTTGTACCCCCGCACCGGGATGCCCAGGGTGTTGGCGGCGGTGGGGTTTTCGCCCACCATCCGCAGCCGCAGGCCGAAGGGGGTGTGAAAGACCACGTACTGGGTGATGACCAGCAGCACCAGGGCGATGTAGAAGTTGATGGAGAGGGAGGAGAAGATGGTCCCCACCACCGGGATGTCCGCCAGGAGGGGCACCCGCACCGCCTGGGTGAGGCTGGCCACCTGGGGGGAGTTGCCGCTGGATTTCCAGACCACCTCCATCAGCACGGTGGTGATGGCCCCCATGAAGAGGTTGAGCCCCACCCCGGCGATGACCTGGTTGAGCCGGAAGCGGACGGTGAGCAGCCCGAAGAGGAGCCCCACGGCCGCGCCGCAGACCATACCGGTGAGAAAGCCCAGCAGCACGTTGCCGGTGAAGTAGGAGGTAAAGACGCCGCCGAAGGCGCCGAAGAGCATCATGCTCTCCACCCCCATGGCCATCATCCCGCTGCGGGAGGCGTAGACCGCGCCCATCCCGGCGATGAGCAGGGGGATGGACATCCGCAGGGTGGAGACGATGAGAGAGACTACACTAAATCCCATGGTCAATTCGCCTCCTTTTTCTCTGCCGCCTTGGCGGGCTCGGTTTCCGGTTTCTTGGAGCGGGTCTTAACGACCTGGAAGAGGGCGGGCATGGCCACGAAGATGACCACCAGCGCCTGGATCATGTCCGCGAATTCGGGGCGGATGCGCTGGGTCATGTTCAGCACCATGGCCCCGGCGCGCAGGGCGCCGAAGACCAGGGCCGAGACCCCCACCATCAGGGGGTTGCCGGAGGCCAGGGAGGAGACGGCGATGCCGTTGAAGCCGTATCCGGGGGAGAAGCCCTCGATGTAGCGGCCGTTGACCCCCAGCACCATGCTGACCCCGGCCATGGCCGCCAGGCCGCCGCTGATGAACATGGTGAGCATGGTGGTGCGGGCGATGTTGATCCCCGCCGTCTCGGAGGCCAGCCGCCCCCGGCCCACCGCCCGGATCTCATAGCCGGGCTTGGTGCGGTCGAGGAAGAAGTGCACCAGCACCGAGAGGGTGACGGCGATGAAAAGGGCCGCCGTCAGGCCCCGGTTTTTCACCAGCTTGGTGAACTGGGCGGTCTCCAGCACCGGGGCGGTGGCCACGTTGATCTCGCCCTCGGGCCGCAGGGGGCCGTTTGCAAGGTAGCTCATGAGGAGGGTGGCCACGTAGTTGAGCATCAGGGTGACGATGTACTCGTTGGCCCCGAACTTGGCCTTTAGCAGCCCGGCGATCAGGCCGTAGAGCCCGCCGGCGAGCACCCCCACCAGGATGGCCAGGGGGAGGTGGACGAACTTGGGCAGCCCCAGGTCCCAGGCGCCGGCCACCGCCGCGCCCATGGCCCCAAAGAGCATCTGCCCCTCCATCCCCAGGTTGACCAGCCCCGCCTTTGCCGCAAAGAGGTAGGAGAGGCCGGTGAACATCAGGGGGGTGGTCTGGATCAGGGTGTTGATGAAGGCCGACATACTCCCCACCGAGCCCTTGAGGATGGCCCCGTAGGCCCCCAGGGGGTTGGCGCCGGTGAGCAGCAGGATGACCGCCCCCAAAATCAGGGCGATGAGCAGGGCCCCCACCGACTGGATGGCCGTGTTGGCCGAGTGGGCCAACTTTGACTTGTTAAGCGGTTTTCCCATCTGCCAGCACCTCCTCTCCGTCCATTTTGCCGCTGAGCATGTACATGCCGATCTCCTGTTCGCTGAGGGTGTCCGCCGGGGTCTCGGTGACGATCTCCCCCTCGTAGAGGACGGCCAGGGTGTCCGACAGGCGGCGCACCTCGTCCAGATCCGCCGAGATGAGGAGGATGGCGGCCCCCGCGTCCCGCAGGTTTAAAAGCACCTCGTGGATGTACTCCATGGCGCCGATGTCCACCCCGCGGGTGGGCTGGGCGACGATGATGACCTGGGGGTTTTCTTCAAACACCCGGCCGATGATGACCTTTTGCTGGTTGCCGCCGGAGAGGGCGCTGATGAGGGCCTTCTCGCTGGGGGCCTTGATGCGGTAGTCTTTGATGACCTTGCGGGAGAACTCGGTGATGTCGTTCATCTTGAGGAAGAAGCGCCCGGCGAAGCGGTCGCTCCACTGGTAGCCCAAAATCAGGTTCTCGCGGATGTTCAGGTCCTTGATGAGGCCCCGGGCCAGCCGGTCCTCAGGGACGTGGCCCACCCCCTTTTGCAGAAAGTGCAGGGGGCCGCCGGTCAGGGGTTCGCCCCGCAGCAGCACCTGGCCGCTCTCGGGGGTGCGCAGGCCGGTGAGGGCCTCGATGAGCTCGGTCTGGCCGTTGCCCTCGACCCCGGCGATGCCCAAAATCTCGCCGGCGCGGATGCGCAGGTCGATGTTCTTGAGCACCGGGCCGTGCCGGTCGGAACAGCAGAGGTCTTTGACCTCCAGCACCGTCTCGCCGAACTGCTGGGCACGGCGGGTGCTGTCCAGCTCGATGTCCCGCCCCACCATCCACTTGGCCAGCAGGTCGGTGGAGCACTCGGCGATGGGGACGTCGGCCTTGACCATCTTCCCGTCGCGCATCACCGACGCGGCGTCGGAGATGGCGATGGCCTCTTTGAGCTTGTGGGTGATGATGATGACCGTCTTGCCCAGCGAGCGCATCCGGTCGATGACCTTGAAGAGCTCGTCCACCTCCTGCGGGGTGAGGACGGCGGTGGGCTCGTCGAGGATGAGGATCTGCGCCCCCCGGTAGAGGGCCTTGATGATCTCCACCCGCTGCTGCTCCCCCACCGAAAGGTCCCCCACCCGCTTGCCGGCGTCGATCTTGAAGCCGTATTCACGGATGATCTCGTTGACCGCGGCGATGGCCTTTTTGCGGTTGAAGTTCCACCAGGACTGGCGCTCCTCCCCCACCACCACGTTTTCGGCCACCGTGAGCACCGGGGTCAGCTGAAAGTGCTGGTGGACCATGCCGATGCCGGCGGCGATGGCGTCGCCCGGCTTTTTGAAGTTGACCGGCTTGCCGCCGATGGCGATCTCCCCCCCGTTTTTGGAGGTCATGCCGTAAAGGATCTTCATCAGGGTGGTCTTGCCCGCCCCGTTTTCTCCCACCAGGGCGTGGACCTCGCCCCGACGGACCCGGAAGCTCACGTCGTCGACGGCGAGCACCAGGGGGTACTGTTTGGTGATGTGGGTCATTTCAATGTCGTACTGGCACAACCCTCGCTCACTCCCTCTCTCTCACACAGATCGGGGCCGCGCGGTACTCGCGCCGCCGCAGCCCCGTCTGCTCAATCAGGTGTCAAATTCTCACTTGGCGGGCTGATAGACGTTCTGCTTCAGCCAGTTTTCCAGCTCGGACTTCTGGCCCGGAGGGACCAGTTTCCCCTCTTCCATCTGCTTTTTGATGGCGTCGACCTGGTCGATGATCTCCTGGGGGACCTTGACGTTGGAGCCCTCGGTGGTGTAGCCGGTGCCGCCGCCGATGATGCCGATCTCGTGGATGCCCGGCTCCCAGGTGCCGTCGATGAGCTTTTTCACTTCGTTGTAGGAGATGTTGCGCACGTCCTTGAGGGAGGTGGCGACGATGTGGTCGGGCTCGACATCGTTCTGGTTGGAGCCCACGCCGAAGGCGTAGCGGTTGGCCTCGACCGCGGCGTTGAAGACGCCCAGGCCGGAGCCGCCGGCGATGTGCTGGATGAAGTCGGCGCCCTTGTCGTACATGGTCAGGGCCATCTCCTTGGCCTTGCCGGGGTCGGTGAAGGAGCCGATGGTGGCCTGCAGGACGGTGGCGTTGGGGTTGGTGTAGCGGACCCCCGCCTCAAAGCCCACGGTGCCCTCTACCAGGGCGGGCTGCTCGGAGCCCAGCAGGCAGCCGACCACGCTCTTGTCCTTGTTGGCCAGGGGCATGTCGCTGTTGGTGGCAAGCCCCGCCAGGCAGCCGCAGAGGAAGGTCTGCTGGGGCCAGATGGTGGCGATGGAATTGACGTTGGGCAGCTCCACATTGCCGTCGAGCCAGCTGAACTTCTGGTCGGGGAACTCGGCCGCGACCTTGGTGATGCCGTCTTTCTGGTCGACACCGGCCAGGAAGATTAGGTCGTACTCGCCGCTCTCGGCGTACATCCGCTGCACCTGGTCGTAGTCGCTCTTGGAGGCGGGGGAGGCGTAGTCCAGGGTGATCCCCAGCTCCTCCTGGGCCTTTACCAGCCCTTCATAGGACATGTCGTTCATGTTCTTGTCGCCCAGGCCGTTGGGGCCGATGACCAGCCCGACCTTGATGTTCTTGCCGGGTTTGTCGCTGCCGCTGCTGCTGTCTCCCTTGTCGTCTCCCCCGCCGCAGGCGGTGAGGGAAAGGGTCATGGCGCCGGCCAGCAGGAGGGCCAACAGCCGCTTTTTGCCTTCTCGTTTCATTCCTTCTCGCTCCTTTTGTTTGGTTTTTGGGGGTGCTCTGTCCCCCGCCGTTTTTTGCCTGTCTCTATTGTAGGATTTTGTCGCTTCCCCTGTCGATGGAGGATTTTGCCACCAAAGCATAAAAAATTGACAGATTCTCGAAGGGAAGAATCTGTCAGCTTGTACGATTTTGACATTCTGTTTTAATTTTGACCTGCCGGCGGGGCGGCCCGCCGCTCCTGCTCCGGGGAGAGACCCATGTGCTTTTTGTAGAGGCGGGAGAAGTAGCTGGCGTTTTCATACCCCACCTGCCGGGCCACCTCGGCCATCTTCAAGTCGGTGGTGCAGATGAGTTCCCTGGCCCGGGTGAGGCGGTAGGTGGTGAGATAGGTGCCGTAGCTGACCCCCGTCTTTTGCTTGAAGAGGCGGCAGAAGTACTCGGGCGAGAGGTGGACGCTGCCGGCCAGCTTGGTCAGGGAGAGGGCGCTGTCGCCGTAGTGGCGCTCGATGTAGCGCACGGCGGTGTCGATGGCGGGGACGTCCCGCTCCCCCTGCCGCTCCTCCACGGCGGCGAGCATCTCCTCCATCTGGGCGCGAAAGTCCTCCAGCGAGCGCACCGGCTTGCCCACCCGGCGGGCGTCGGGCTCGATCTCCCGCAGCTCCTGCAGGTAGCGGTCCTCCATCTGCGCCAGCAACCGGTGGCAGTTTTTGCGCACCCAGTCCACCCGGGTGGGATCGGCCTGGGCACAGCGGGTGAGGAACTGGGACAGGTCGCCCCGGATGGCGGAGACCCCCCCGTAGGCGATCTCGGTGGAGAGGCGCTTGCGCAGGGCGTGCAGGGCGCCGCTCAACTGGGGCGGCTCCTGACAGTCACCCCAGCGGTAGAGGCCGGGGCGACCGCTGAGAAAGGCGGTGTTCAGCGAGCCGACGGCCTCCTGCAGGGCGGCCTGCAATCCCTCCACCCCGGCGTGGGGGGCCGAGAGCCCGACGGCAAAGGGGGGCTCCCACCCGGGAAACCCGGCCGCCCCCGCGGGGAGGAGGGCCTCCCAGCAGTCGCCCCAGAGGACGGGGGTCAGGGGGGTGTCGGGGAGCCGCCGCTGCAGCACCGCCCCCCGGTCCGCCCCCCGCACCGCCACCGCCCGGTAGCGCCCGGGCCTGTCCGCCCCCAGGCGGCGTGCCAGGGCGGGCCAATCCACCCCCTCCGGCTCCTCGATGCGCTCGACCTCCCCCGCCCCGGCGGGCTGGGGGGCGGCGGTGAAGAACCCCTTCTGGATGTCCGCCAGGGTCTGGGCCACCTTCTCGGCGGTGATCTCACTCTTGAGCAGGTAGTCGTAGACCCCCAGCCCCACCGCCCGCTGGGCAAAGGTGAACTCGGCGTGGTTGGTGAGGATGACAAAGACGGTGCGGGGGAACCGCTCCTTGGCCTGCTCGATGTGGCCGATGCCGTCGAGCCCGGGCATCTTGATGTCGGCAAAGACCACGTCCGGCGGGTCCTTTTCCATCTTCTCCAGGGCTTCCAGCCCGCCGGCGGCGGTCTCGACCTGGGCCTTCAGTCCGGGAATCTTCTGGGTGAGCACGTAGGCGAACCAGTCGCGGATGGGCGCCTCGTCGTCGGCAATCAAAATCTTCACGCGGGTCCCTCCCCCTCTTCGATGTGATAGAGCACGCTGGTCCCCAGCCCCTTTTGGGAGCGGACCTTCAAATAGCTGCCGCTGCCGTAGACCAGTTCCAGCCGGCTGTGGATGTTGGCGATGCCCACGCTGTCGTCCATCTTGATGGAGAAGCTCTTGATGCGCTGCAGCCGCTCCTTGTCGATGCCCTGGCCGTTGTCGGTGACGGTGATGCGGAGCACCCCCGCCCGGTAGCGGGCCCGCACCCGGATCTTGCAGGGCGGGCCGCCGGTCTGCAGGTTGTGGTAGACGGCGTTTTCGATGGTGGGCTGGAGGATGAAGGAGGGGATCTGCCGCGCCCCCGCCGCCGGGTCGATGTCGTAGGCGATGGAGAAGCTGTCCGGATAGCGGTAGCGGAGGATCTCGGCGTAATTTTGGATCTGCTCCACCTCCTCCGCCAGGGTGACTTGCTTGTCGGTCTTGTCGGTGATGTAGCGCATCATCTTCACAAAGCGGATGAGCATCTCCTCGGCCTCGTCGTTTCTGCCCATGGCCACCATAAAGCGGACCGAGGAGAGGGTGTTGTAGATGAAGTGGGGGTTGATCTGGGCCTGCAAAAAGTCCAGTTCGGCCTTGCGCTTGAGCCGCTCCCCCTCCTTGATGGACCGGATCAGGGACTGGGTCTTGGCGGCCATGTTGTTGAAGGAGGAGGCCAGCCGTCCCAGTTCATCCCCCCGCTCCACCGGGGTGCGCACCGCCAACTCTCCCCGGGAGAAGCGATCCATCGCCCCCTCCAGGGCGAGGATGGGGCCGGTCATCCAGCGGGTGAAGAGAAGATCGGCCAGGGCCACCAGCAGGACGATGGCCCCCAGCAGCAAGATGGCGTAAAAGCGGAGGGCGCGCACCGGCTGCACCAGTTCCGAGAGGGGGGTCAGCTCGACAAAGGTAAAGTCGGTGCCCTCCACCGGGGTGCGCACCACCATCACCTGCTCTCCCGAGGAGGCGGTGGCCACGCTGTACCCCCCCTCCTTGGAGAGTTCACTCCGCCAGTCCCCCACCTGCTGGATGGGCTGGCCGATATCGGGCTTGTACCAGCTGGAGAGGACGGCATCACTCTTGTCCACCAGATAGGCCTGTCGGTGCTGGCTGCGGGCCGAGCCCATGGACTCGGCGTACTTGGCCTCGCTGATCTTAAAAAAAGTGATCCCCACCGGCTTGCCGGTGATGTGGTCCTTGACCAGCCGCGCCTTGATGATGTAGTAGCGAAAGACCCCACTGCCCTGTTCGTCCCGGTAGGTGCTGCTGGTGACAATGGCGCCGTCTGCCTCTAGCACCTGCCTGTACCAGCTCTGCCCCTTCAGGTCTTGCTGCGAGTAGCGGTCGGAGGCGAGGGTGTTCAGGGACATGCCGTTAAAGCCCACCACATAGGCGTTGATGGCGTACCCGTAGCCCCCCGAGGCGTAGGTGAGGGAGGAGTAGGGATCGGCGGCGGCCGTGCCGGTGGACTGGGCGCTCCAGCGGTCCAGCAATTTGATGCGGGCCTCCCGCTGGCTGGTTTCGTCCACCTGCTCCGCCGGGGTCTCCAGGGCGGCGATGATGGCGCTGTCCTCGGCCAAGCCGTGAAGGAGCCGGTCGGTGGAGAGGCTGTAACTGGCCACCGCCTGGGCCAGTTGGGAGGAGGCGGCCCGCTGCATCTCAAAGAGGTTTTGCTCCAATGCCTGCTGGGCGTTGCCAAAAAGGGCCCAGACCGCCAGCGCCACCACCGAGACCGGCAGACAGAACACCAGCAGAAAGACCTTGTACTTGATACTCAGCCCCTGCCTGTTGTACTTCCTCGCCAAACTCGACACCCCCCGACAAAAAACTACAACTTTATCATACTGTCCCGGCGGTGGGGTTGTCAATCGAGCTCTTTGGTCAAAATCCATTTCTTTTGCGGGGGCAGAGAAAAGACGTCCCCTCCCCCCTGCGCCGGCGGCCGGGCAAAAAGAGAGGGCGCCGGGGCGGTCTACCCGCGCCCGGCGCCCTCACGGCCACCCGTTTTTCACGTCCCTGGGGCCCTCTAGATGATGATGCAGATGAGCCCCGAGCAGCCCTCGTTGATGACCCGCTCCACCGTCTCCTGGATTTTGGTGCGGGCGTCCATGGGCATCCGGTAGAGCTTGTTGTGCAGCCCCTCGTTGACCAGGTCGTGCAGGCTCTTGCCGAAGATGTTCGACTCCCAGATCTTGCCCGGGCTCTCCTCGAACTCCTTGAGCAGGTACATCACCAGCTCCTCCGACTGCTTCTCGCTGCCGACGATGGGCGAGACCTCGGTGGTGATGTTGGCCTTCATCATGTGGATGGAGGGGGCCGACGCCTTGAGGCGGACCCCGTAGCGACCGCCCTGTTTGACGATCTCCGGCTCCTCCAGCGAGAGCTCGTCGATGGTGGGCATGACGATGCCGTAGCCGGTGGCCTCCACCTCGGCCATGGCGTCCTTGATCTTGTCGTACTCGGCCTTGGCCTTGGCCAGGGAGACGATGCAGGGCATCAAATCGGACTCGTCGTTTAGGTCCAGCCCGGTGTTCTCGGCGATGATTTTGTAAAAGAGATCGCTCTCCAGGCCGATGTTCAGGCTGGCCGCACCGGTGCCCAGGTCGATGGACTTGACGTTGACGTTGGAGATCTGGGGGCAGTCGTAGAGCTTTTGGGCCGTCTCGTCGATTTGGGAGATGCGGTCCACCTCGCCGAAGAGCTCGGTGATCTTGCCGAAGACCGCCGACTTGAGCCAGTGGTCCTTTTCCAGGGTGTTGATCCAGCGGGGCATCTGGATGGAGATCTCCTTGACCGGGAACTCGTGCAGCAGCCCCTTGAGGACGCCGGTGATGTCGGCGGCCGACAGCTCCAGGCAGTTGAGGGGGAGCACCGGCACCTGGTGGCGCTCCTGCAGGTAGTCGCGCAGGTGGAGGGTGCGCTCGTCCCCCGGGTGGGCCGAGTTGAGGATGACCACAAAGGGTTTGCCCAGCTCCTTGAGCTCCTTGATGACCCGGGTCTCGGCCTCGGCGTAGTCCTCGCGGGGGATCTCGCAGATGGAGCCGTCGGTGGTCACCACCACCCCCACGGTGGCGTGCTCCTGAATGACCTTTTCGGTGCCGATCTCGGCGGCCTTCTCAAAGGGCATGGGGGTGTCCGACCAGGGGGAGTCCACCAGCCGGGAGCCCTCGCCGTCGGTGTAGCCGATGCTCGACTGCACCACAAAGCCCACGCTGTCCACCATCCGCACCTTGAAGTGGGAGCCGCCGTCCAGCAGCACCTCCACCGGCTCCTCGGGGATGAACTTGGGCTCGGTGGTCATGATCATCTTGCCGGCCGCCGACTGGGGCAGTTCGTCCACCGCCCGCTGGCGGATGGCGTCGTCGCCGATGTTGGGGATGACCATGGTCTCCATCATCCGCTTGATGAAGGTGGATTTGCCGGTGCGCACCGGGCCCACCACCCCCACGTAGATGCAACCCCCTGTGCGGCGGGCGATGTCTTGATAGATGTCGTTCATTTTTTTACCCCCACTTTCCTATTCGGACACGATCGGGATGAGCAGCGTCCGCTTTTCGGGCACGGTGTCTCCCTCCAGGCTGTTTTCCTGCACGATTCCCTCCACCGAGGTGTTGTAGCGCTTGGCGATCTGCCAGACGTCCTCTCCCCTGTCGCAGTAGTAGATGGTGAGGGCGATGTTCTTGTCGGTCTCCTTGGGCGACTCCTCGTCCACCGACAGGTCCTCCACCACGTTGCCGGTAAAGGTGGAGGTGAGCACCGCCTCCCCCTCTAAATCAAAGCGGAGTTCGGCCCCGCCGTCCGGGGCGAGGGAGGCGCTGCTGCCGGTCAGCTTGATGGTCAGGTCGGCCGTCTGGTTCTGGCCGTCCCCGGGGGCGGGGATGCGGGTCTCGAAGTCCACGTTCTTCTCAGAGAAGTGGAGGGTCCCCTCCCCGTCGGCCCCAATGACGGTGGCCTTGACGTTGCCGGCGGCCACCAGCACCCCCTCCTCCATCTTCTGGGTGAGGAGGTTGACCTCCCCCCAGACGTCGTAGACGGTGGTCAGGGCCGGGCCGTCCAGCTTGACCTGGCGGGTGACGGTGAAGGCCTGCTTGGGGAGGACGGACACCGAACTGGCGGTGAAGGGCCGGGTCTTGTACTCGCTCTCAAAGGTGGTGGAGAAGAGGTCGCGGATGGTCTCGATCTCCTCTTGCCGGTAGCAGACCACCGAGGCCTCGCAGACCATCTGGGTGGAGAGGACGGTGTTCTCCCCCTCGATGTTCTGTTTGAGCTCCGCCTTGCAGTCCAAGACCGCCGCCCGCACCGAGAAGGCCATGTCGGCACTGCAGTTCTCGATGTCCACGATCTGGCTGACGGGGATGGTGTAGTCGGCGCTCTCCACCTGGTTGTTCTGCAGCAGGTAGCTGACGTGGTTGCGGCACTCGCCCTTGAGGATGACCTTGCCGGTGATGACCTTGTAGTCGTCGATGGAGAGGTAGCTGTCCACCCCCAACACCGCCTCCGGCGGGCTGGAGAGGGCCAGGTCGGTCTCGTCCTCTAGGCTGAAGGCCTTCTGCCCCGAGGCGGCGGGGACGGTGGCGGAGAAGCGCTCCTTCTTCATCTGCACCCCCATGCCGCTGACGTCCGAGAGGACGGTCTGCTCGGCCTTCCCCACCGCCTTGACGCGGATGGAGACCGAGCTGCGCACCGAGATGGCGCGGGGGTTGGTGGCCCGGCAGTTGATGTACTCGCCCTTGACGGCGGTCTCCACCAGCGCGTCCTCCACCGCCACCTTGGCGTCGATCTGTTTGGTGAAGGGGATGGACTGCTCGAAGCTGTAGAGCTTTGCGCCGTCCTCCGAGGTGTAGAGCAGGTGGAAGTGGACGTAGCCGTCGAGGATGATCTTCTGGTCCGCCCTCTGCTTGGAGACGATGTGGGGGGTGCCCATGCACTTGACGATCCGGACAATTTCGGCCAGATAGTCGGGCAGGATGAACTCGCTCTCCACGGTCTGTTCAAATGTTTTATCCAATATCACTTGGCTGAGCTGGTAGGAACGGGTGGCCTTTTTGAGCTCCATAGCGAAAAACCTCCTAAAGTCAATGCTTTACTTCCATTCTATTGGGCGGCTTGGCCGGATATGCCAGCGCGGCCGGGGCGGGGCGGCTTTTTTTGCGGGGGGCAGGAAAAGGGCGGGCCGGCCCATCCCCTATGCCCAGATCAAAGCGCGCAGAGGAGGGCTCCCCCTGTCGGGCAACTGCGAGTTGCCCTCTCCCCCCAAAACGAAACCTGGCGTTTGTGGAAGCCCTCTCGCGCGGTGTGGTATACTGGGCGCATCAAAGAGAGAAGGAGGAAAGGGAGATGCATTTTGGCCAGAATTTGCAGCTTTTGAGGAAGATCAGAAGCGGGATGACACAGGAGGAACTGGCGGAAAAAATCGGGGTCAGCAGACAGACTGTCTCCAAATGGGAGCTAAACGCTGCCTATCCCGAAATCGAAAAGGTGATTGAGCTGTGCGCCCTGTTTTCCTGCTCGATGGACCAGCTGATCCGGGAGGACATGGGGGTGATCGACGAGTCCTATTCAGATATCCGCTGCGAGTGGGTGGAGTCGTTTCGGTATCTTCAATACGCGGTTGTCAGCGCCGACCCGGAGGGGGACGCCATCGGCCATGTGACCCGCTGGGCGGAGGAGATAAAGATAGAGGCACCCCGAATCATCGGCTGGGATTTCCCCACTGTGTCACAGGAACAGATCAACCTGTTTCACATGCACGGCTACGCCGCGGCGCTCATTTTGGAGGACGGGATCGCGCTCTGTGAGGAGGGGATGGAAATTGTCTCGCAGCCGAGGCAGCAGTATGTCGCGCTCACCATCAGGCAGCCGTTTACGTCTCCCTTCCACCTGATTCCCAACGCATTTAAGGTCCTGCTCACCTACATGAAGGCCAACGGAATCAAAGCGAGGTATGACAAAGCCGTACTCTCCTGTTTTGAGCGGGTATATACCGCCGACGGGGTGGAGTACATGGACGTCTATGTGGCGCGGGAGTAGTCGCCGCGGCTGATCGGCCCCAAAAGAGAAAAGAGCATCTCCCCCGGTTCGCACCGGATGAGATGCTCTTTTTCTTTTTGTAAATGTCTCCACCCTGTCGGGAAAAACCGAGGGGGAAAACTACTTGTTCAGCTCTTCCATCACCTGGTCGATGATCTCTTCAAACTTGCCGCCGTAGACGGGCATCGAACCGGAGAACATCAGGTTGACCGGGTAGTTGAAGTTTTCCACGTCGTTGCCGTAGATATCGCGGTTGTCCTTGTCCTCGCCGTAGTGGGCGATGCGCTGGCGCATCCAGGTGGCGTCGTGCATGTAGGCAAAGCACTTTTTGCCCAGCTGCCAGGCCATGCCGCACTCAAAGGCCACATCGCTGTTGGGCTCAAAGCCGTGGTAGTCGCTCAGGTCGGCGATGATGATGTCGCAGTTGCGCACGTGCTGCTGCCAGCGGTCAAAGAGGTTATAGGCCTTGGTGTAGGGGTCGTCGGACTCCACTTCGGCCACGCCGGGGGCGGCGTCGAGGGGGGTGATGGCCACCAGGCCCCGCTCCTCGCAGAGCTTCTTCATGGCGGCGTACTTCTCGGCGGCGTCGGGATCGTACCGCTCGGGCCCGGCCAGGTAGACGACCGGCTTGTCGCCCTTTTCCAGGGTGACCTCAGCGCTGTGGTCCACGGCGGGGGTCTGGCGTTTGGCCTTGTGCTTGCGCTCCTCGTCCAGGTCGGTGCGCAGGGCCTTCAGGCAATCGGTGTACTTGCCTTCGACGATTTTGCAGGAGCCGACGATGCAGGGGGCAAAGGGGATGTCCATGTGGGGGAGGACCCGGCCGTCCAGGTCGTAGACCTTGCCGTCCTCCTTCAGGGCCGCTCTCTGGTACTTGTGCACCACCGGGCGCAGGTCCCGGGTGTAGGCGTAGCAGCGCAGGCCGCGGGCATAGGCCATGCCGATCTCGTAGATGGTGCCGCCGTCGGGCTCGGTGCCGCGGAAGGACTCCAAATCGGCGAGGATGGCGGTGGAGACGGCCATGCTGTCGGCGCAGTTTTGGAAGATGGAACGGGCGTTGTCGCGGGGCTCGGTGTCCGACCAATCGAGCTTTTTGTCGTTGGGCAGGGCCACCTGGAAGCCGTAGAACTCGGACTCTTTGCGCATGGCCGCCAGGAAGTTGGAGCCGCCGGTGTAGAAGCACTCGGGGCCGGCGATGTAGAGGCTCTCGTCGGGGTATTGGCTGTACTGATGCATACTTTTTTCCTCCTTAAAAAGAGCGGCGGAACCAAATTCCACCGCGATGGGCAAGGGGTGTCTGGGACATGTTTTTCCTATTTTCAGAGTAAAGCAAAGGGCGGGGCTTGTCAATACAAAAGCCCTCGTCGCAGCGCACAAAAAACCGGGCGAAATTTTTACGGCAAACGGTTGCAGGGCGGCGCGCACTCCCTATCCCCTCTGAAGCTATCCCTTAAACTGCGAAAAGACAATCCCCTGCGCGGCCAGCCCGCGCCGCCCCTCTTGAACAGGCCGCTCCTCACTGCGGCGCTTGAAGCGGGTGTCTTACCTTACCTTGCCCCGCATCCCCCCTCCCCCGCGATTTTGCAGCCGGCGAAACCCGCGCGGAGGGCGCCCCTATATGTCTGACCGCACCCCTTCTCGTGCCGATTTTGATTTGTGCTCCCCATAGGCGGCGAGGACGATGCGGGGATGGGTCCTGACGACATCACGGCCATTCACACACCCGCCTGGGGGAGAGCGGGATGGCCTTCGCGCCAATTTGGCTGTTTGGCAACTTTCGATTTACACCTCCATGTGGGGACGCCGTCCTGCAGCCCGGCGCGCTTTCCATTTTCGGCATGTTGACCCACGCACCTGCTTGGGGGGATATCTTCTGAAGTCGGGACCTGACTGTGGCCGCAACCACTTTGGTTCATGTCTCCCCGCGTGGGCGCGAGACCAGACCTCTCGGTGGGACAGGCCTTTATCACCTGCCCGACCTCACGTCTCCCCGCGCGGGGGCGAGACCAGGCCAGCGCTCCAGCGGCCCCCCGCCGGGCGGATTTCAATCCACTCGCCCTGTGTGAGGGGACGACACGACACGCTCTAGAACTGCGGGATCGCCCCTGCATTTCGATCCATCCTCCCGCGCAGGGGACGACTCCAGAACAGACTCGACAAAATGGGGAAAATCAGGCGTTTCCCCCATGTTCCCACGCGAGGGAGGGCCCAGGGGTGCTTCAGCGTCCGTCAATCCTCGCAGCATTTCAATCCACGTCCCCGCGCGAGGTGCGACGGCAACCGCGAGCTCCTTGGCCTCGCCGCGGCAGTCATTCAACCTCCAGCGCCTGCACGGGGTGCGACCATTGCCCACCAAACCGCCCTCTCTTTATCAATCTATTTCGATTCACGCACCCGCGGGGGGTGCGACCCGACGCGGTTTCTCCACCAGAAGGGCGGCGGCCGCATTTGGATCCGCGCTCAGCAGCACCCCATCCGCCCGGCCCCTCTCCCCCGTCCGCGCCCCGGCGCGCAAAGAGGGCCCGGGGCAGATTGCCCCGGGCCCTCTTGAAACGGTCGGTCCCGCTTATTTCACCATCTTGGCGACTTCGGAAGCCAGATCGTCCTCTCTCTTCTCGATGCCCTCGCCCTTTTCAAAGCGGGCGAACTTGACGATGGAGATGTTGCCGCCCAGCTCTTTTGCCACCTGGGCGGTGTACTTGGCGACGGTCAGGTCCTGGTCCTTGACAAAGGGCTGTTCCAGCAGGCAGACCTCTTTGTAGTACTTGTTGATGCGGCCGTTGACCATCTTGTCGACGATGGCCTCGGGTTTGCCCTCGTTGAGAGCCTGCGCCCGGAGGATCTCCTTCTCCTTCTCGATCTCGTCGGAGGGGACCTCGTCCTTGGAGACATAGGTGGGGTTGGCCGCGGCAATCTGCATGGCCACGTCCTTGCCGTAGGCGGCAAAGCCCTCTTTCCCGGCCACGTCGGTGTCGAAGAGCACCATGACGCCGTGGGTGCCGCCACCGTGGATGTAGGTGACGACCTCGCCCTCAAAGCGGGCGAAGCGGCGGACGATCAGGTTCTCGCCGATGGTGAGGATCTTGTCGCGCAGCAGGGCCTCGACGGTGTCCTCGCTGCCGGCGGCTTTGCAGGCCAGCAGGGCGGCCACGTCGGCGGGGGCCTCTTTGATGACGGTCTTGGCGCAGGTGTCCACGAAGTCCTTGAAGTCGGCGTTCTTGGCCACGAAGTCGGTCTCGCTGTTGACCTCGACCAGGGCGCCCACCTTGGCGGCCTCGTCGACATAGGCGTAGACCAACCCGTCGGCGGCGACCCGGCTGGATTTCTTGGCGGCGGCGGCCAGACCCTTTTCGCGCAGCAGCTCGACGGCCTTCTCCATGTCGCCGTCGGCCTCGGTGAGGGCCTTCTTGCAGTCCATCATGCCGCAGCCGGTCTTCTCGCGCAGCTCTTTTACGTCTTTTGCAGTAAATGCCATTGTACTTCCTCCTATATGCGAATGATTAAATATGCCTGTTTGTGGGGCGAATATATCGCACAAATGCCCGTGCAACCTGCGCGGGCATTTTTCGGCGTATGGGGGGCTGATTACTCAGCGGCTTCCTCGGCCTCGGCGGCCTCTTCCATCTGCTCGCCCTGACGGCCTTCCAGGTAGGCGTTGGCCATGGCGCCGGAAATCAGTTTCACCGCGCGGATGGCGTCGTCGTTGCCGGGGATGATATAGTCGATGTCGTCGGGGTCGCAGTTGGTGTCGACGATGGCGACGATGGGGATGTGCAGCTTCTTGGCCTCGGCCACGGCGATCTTCTCCTTGCGGGGATCGACGATGAACAGGGCGCCGGGCAGCCGGTCCATGGTCTTGACGCCGCCCAGGAACTTCTCCAGCTTCTCGATCTCGAGGTTGAGCTTGGTGACCTCTTTCTTGGGCAGCAGGTCGAAGGTGCCGTCCTCTTTCATTTTATTGAGCTGGTACAGCCGGTCGATGCGCTTGCGGATGGTGCGGAAGTTGGTCAGCATGCCGCCCAGCCAACGGGCGTTGACATAGTGGCAGCCCGCGCGGGTGGCCTCGTCCTTCACAGACTCCTGGGCCTGCTTCTTGGTGCCGACAAACAGGACGGACTTGCCCTCTTCGGCGACACTGCGGACAAAGTTGTAGGCGTCGTCGAGCTTTTTGACGGTCTTCTGCAGGTCGATGATGTAGATGCCGTTTCTCTCGGTGAAGATGTAGGGAGCCATTTTGGGGTTCCATCTTCTGGTCTGGTGGCCGAAGTGAACGCCGGCCTCCAAAAGCTGTTTCATAGATACTACTGCCATGATTTCTTTCCTCCTAGGTTTTGTTTCCTCCGCCGGGTTTATGGCGCGGTCTCACGGGGTCGTTCCCCGCAACCTTCCGCACAGGCCCGGCGTGTGTTTTACCGGAGTATTATAGCATACCCTCCGGCAGGTGACAAGCCCATCTAGCCAAAAAATTTGTCCAGCAGGGCCCCTTTTTTTTTGCGGATCTCGGGCTTTTCCAGGTAGTCCACCAGCACGGTGTCTTTGCCGATGGTCTGGATCTCCTCCCACTTGATCACGATGTCGGGCTCCCGGCCCAACAGGCCGAAGAACTTCAGTTTGCCGAAGAGGACGATGGCGGTGATCTGGGCGCTCTCGCCGTCAAACTCCAGATCGCACACCTCGCCCAGTTTGACCCCGTCTTTAATGTTGACCACGTCCTTGTCTCGCAGATCGTAAAAACTGCTCACCATCGCCGGTCTCCTCCTCCCCCGCGCAAACCGTCTCGGTGCGCGGTCTCTCCCCACAGTGTATGCCCCTCCGCGCCCGCTCTATTCGACAAAGCCCGTCCCCTTCCTGCAAAAAAGACAGCATCCGAGGTTGTCCGCGCGCTATGAACAGTTTTTGGGGGCCCTTTTTGGCGGGTGGGCAATTGACTTTCCCGCGCCCTTTGCCCCATAATAAAGGTGGTTTCCGGGCGCGTCGGGCGCCCCTTTTTTGCGGCGGGCGGACCGGCCCGCCAGACATGAGAAAGGCGGTATCTCTATGAGTTCTTCCTCCTCCAGCCTCTTTGACGTGCTGGGGCCGGTGATGATCGGCCCCTCCAGTTCGCACACGGCGGGGGCCCTGCGCATCGGCCGGGCCGCCGGCATGCTCTGTCAGCACATCCGCAAGGCGGTGTTCTACCTGCACGGCTCCTTTGCCCAGACCTACAAGGGCCACGGCTCCGACCGGGCCCTGGCCGCCGGCATCCTGGGGATGCAGACCTACGACCCCGACATCAAAAACGCCCTGGACATCTGCGAGAGCCGGGGGATCGCCGTGGAATTCGTCCCCAGCGACCTGGGCGAGGTGCACCCCAACACCGTCAAGGTCGTCCTCACCGACGACCAGGGGGTGGAGCACAGTCTCACCGGCTGTTCGGTGGGCGGCGGCGAGGTGCGGATCGTGGACATCGGCGGCTTTGCCACCAGCATCTCGGGCGAGTACGCGGCCATCGTCACCAAGCACCAGGACAAGGTGGGGGTCATCAAAAACGTGGTCTCGGCCATCTCCGACGCGGGGATCAACATCGTCTCCATCAACCTCTCCCGCAGCCAGAAGGGCAAGCTGGCCACCGCCATCATCGAGGTGGACAGCCCGGTGGACGAAGAGATCATCCAGCGCATCCGCGCCATCGACAAGATGGTGGACGTGCTGGCCATCAAGAGTTTTTAAGGGAGGGCGCGAGCGATGTTCAAATACGGCTTTGAATTGGCCGACCACTGCCAGAAAAATGACCTGCGCATCTGCGACGTGGCCGTCAGCCACGAGATGCAGGTGGGCGAGTGCAGCCGGGAAGAGGTCTTCAAGCGGCTGAAAAAGCGGCGCAACGTCATGTACTCCGCCTGCCACTCCACCCTGCACAACCCCGTGCCCTCGGTCAGCGGGCTCACCGGGGGGGACGCCAGCCGTCTCTACCGGTACAGCGGCGAGGGCTCCCCCCTGAGCGGGGACACGGTGGCCCGGGCCATGAGTTACGCCCTCTCCTGCTTTGAGGTCAACACCTCCATGGGCCCCATCGTGGCCTGCCCCACCGCCGGCAGCTGCGGCATCGTCCCCGGCGCCCTCTTCGCCGCCGCCGAGACGCTGGACGCGAGCGAGGAGGCCCTGCTGGAGAGCTTTGCCACCGCCGCCTACATCGGGATGATCATCTCCAAAAACGCCACCGTCTCGGGGGCCGAGGGGGGCTGCCAGGCCGAGTGCGGCTCCGCCTCCGCCATGGCGGCCGCCGCCCTCGCCGAGATGCAGGGCGGCAGCCCCCAGCAGTGCCTGGACGCGGCGGCCATCGCCCTGAAAAACGTGATGGGCCTGGTCTGCGACCCGGTGGCCGGCCTGGTGGAGATCCCCTGCGCCAAGCGCAACGCCTCAGGGGTGGCCAACGCCCTCCTCTCGGCCGACCTGGTGATGGCGGGGATCCGCTCCATGATCCCCTTTGACGAGGTGGTCAGCGCCATGTACAAGGTGGGGCGGATGCTCCCCGAGGCCCTGCGGGAGACCGCCAAGGGCGGCGTCGCCACCACCCCCACCGGCCTGCGCTACAAAAAGCAGGTGTTCGGGGAGTAGGCCAATCAAAAAGCGGGGACCCGGCGAGGGGTTCCCCGGGCCTTTTTGCAAGCCCCCCCTTTGTCCGCTTGCGCCCAGGGGGGCACCGCCGCACGAGAGGAGGGGTATCGCTTGAGAGAACGCTCGTCCGCTGCCCGCACCGTCGCCGGCACCGCCCTGACCGCTCTGCGGAGAAACGGGCTTTCCCTGCTGCTGTTCGAGCTGGCCTACAAATTTCTCTTCTCCGCCGTGATGGACGGGGCCCAGGACCTCCTGGCCCTGGCCATGGAGCGGTGCGGCCTGTCCTACCTGACCCCCGCCACTGCCGTCACCCTGCTGCGGGACCCGCTGTCGGTGGCCCTGATCCTGCTCTTTATCTGCCTGCTCTTCTACTCCGTGCTGGTGGAGATAACGGCCCTGATCCTCTGCTGTCAGCGCAGCTTGCAGGGGGAGCGGGTGGGGCCCTTTGCCCTGCTGCGGGCGGCGTTGGCCCGGGCCACCCGGCTGCTGCGGCCCCGAAACGCCCCTCTCCTCTTTTTGCTGTTGGTGCTGGTCCCCGTGGTGGCCCCCACCTTCACCTCGACTGCGCTGCACAACTTCCAGATCCCCTCCTTTATCCTCGACTTCATCCGCGGACGGACCGCCCTCTACCTGCTCTACCTGGGGCTTTTGGCCCTGCTGTGCTGGCTGCTCTTGCGCTGGCTCCTGGTGCTGCCGGAGATGGTGCTCACCGGCCGTTCCTTTCGGGAGGCGCGGATCCGCAGTTGCGCCCTGTTGGCGGGGCGCAAGGGCCGGGTGTTGGGGGCGGGCCTCCTCTGGGGGGCGGCCGTCCTGCTGCTGGCCGGGCTCTGCTATCTGGGGAGCACCCTGGTGCTGTTGGGGGGCGTGAAGCTCCTGCACCAGGGCTCCCTGTCCACCTTCTGGTACCAGTTTCTCCGCCTGGACGCCTCGCTGCGCACCCTTTTTGCCATCGGCGGGGCAGCCTGTTCCTCTGCCCTGGTGACGGCCCTTCGCACCCGGCTGCTGGGGGAGGTCCCCGCCCCGCCACCCCCGCCACGCCGGCGGCGGCTGCCCCGCGCGGCCGGCGCTCTGGCCCTCGGCTACCTGCTGCTCATCTTTCACGTGGAGAGCACCGTCAACCTCTGGCGCGACCCCCTGGCCCCCGCCCCGGTGCAGGTGGTCGCCCACCGGGCCGGCGCCCTCTATGCGCCGGAAAACACCCTCGCTGCCCTGGACCAGGCCATTGAGAGCGGAGCCAACGCAGCGGAAATCGACGTGCAGCAGACCGCCGACGGGGCGCTGATCGTCCTGCACGACACCAATTTCAAGCGGGTCGCCGGGGTGGACAGGAACACCTGGGAGGTCACCTTGGAGGAGGTGCGCAGCTACGACGCGGGCAGCGCCTTCTCGGAAGACTTTGCCGGGGAGGGCGTCCCCACCCTGGAGGAGATGCTCCAGCGCGCAGACGGGAAGATCGGCCTGATGATCGAACTGAAGTCCACCGGCCACGAGCGGGGGCTGGAGAGGGCCGCCGTAGACCTGCTCCGTCAATACGACGCCTTCAAAAGCTGCACCATCGCCTCGATGGACTACTCCATCCTCGAGCGGGTAAAGGCGTACGACGAGCGGGTCCAGACCGTCTACATCCTCCCTGCCGCCTACGGCGATCTGGCGGAGATGACAGCCGCCGACGCCTTCAGCGTGGAGGCCACCTTTGTGACCGGCATGCTCTCCGCCACCCTGCAATACGCCCAAAAGCCCCTCTACGCCTGGACGGTCAATGACAGCGGCGAGATCGACCGCCTCTTGGACCTGGAAATCAGCGGGGTGATCACCGACGACCCCTACCTGGCCCGCTACACCATTGCCGCCGGCGGCCGCTCCTGGTGGGTCAGCGCCTTGGCCGAGCGATTTCTCGACGGCGGCTGACCGCCCGCCCCCTAGCCACAGCGGCCCCGCTTTTATATTGACAAAAAGCGGGGCCGCTGTGGCGTTTTCCACCCTGTCAACCTTTCCCAACCCGTCCCGGCGCATGGGGGCGGGTTTGCGGGCCCATACTGTCACTGTACGTAAAGAGAAAAGGGCGTGTGGGCATTTTGTACAGTGGCAAAGTGGAAATCTGCGGGGTCAACACCGCGCAGTTAAAGGTCCTCAAGGAGGCGGAAAACCAAGAGCTGATCCGCCGCTATCGGGAGAGCGGCTCTCGATCGGCCCGGGAACAGTTGATTTCGGGCAACCTGCGGCTGGTGCTCAGCGTCATCAAGCGCTTCTCCAGCCGGGGGGAGAACCTGGACGACCTCTTTCAGGTGGGCTGCATCGGGCTGATCAAGGCCATCGACAACTTCGACACCAGCCATCAGGTGCGCTTTTCCACCTATGCGGTGCCGATGATCATCGGCGAGATCCGCCGTTACCTGCGGGACAACAACCCCATTCGGGTCTCCCGCTCGCTGCGGGATGTGGCCTACAAGGCCATGAAGGCCAAGGAGGCCTTTATCGCGGAACACCGGCGGGAGCCCACCACCACCGAGTTGGCGGCCGCCCTGGGGATGGAGGTCAGCGACGTGGTCATCGCCCTGGAGGCCATCGTCGACCCGGTCTCCCTCTACGAGCCCATGTATCAGGACGGGGGGGACATGCTCTTCGTCATCGACCAGGTGGGCGATTACAGCGACGCCACCGACTGGCAGAGCGAGATCTCGATGCGCTCGGCCATTCAGGCCCTGAGCGAGCGGGAGAAGAAAATCATCTCGCTGCGGTTTTTGGGGGGCAAGACCCAGATGGAGGTGGCCGAGGAGATCGGCATCTCCCAGGCGCAGATCTCGCGGCTGGAAAAGGCCGCCCTGGAAAAAATCAAAAAAGAATTGTAGGGACACGGACCGCAAAGGGGCGGGGAAGCTGTTTGGCTTCCCCGCCCCTTTTTCTGTTTCACATCCGACCTCATCAGCGGCCCCGGGTGGCGCGGTGGCTCTTCTTGCGGGCAATGTGGGCGTAACTGCCCAAAAAGCAGAGGAGTGCTCCGCTCTGCACCAGCGGGAGAAAGAGGGCCCGCCAGCCGCCCGCTCCCAAAGGCAGGAGGGCGCAGCCCCCCAGCAGGCAGAAGGCCGCCCCCATCCCCTGTAGCCAGCGGTGGGCACGGGGGTGCCCCGCCAGCACCAGCAGGGAAAAGAGGAGGTATCCCCCCAGCGCCAGGGCCCCCAGTATCGCCGGCGCCCCGGCCAAGAGGCCGCCCAGGGCCGACCCCTCTCCCCAGGTGGCGGCCAGCCCCTCCGTCCAGCGGCAGAGAGCCCCTTCCCCGGCGCAGAAGAGCAGCCAAAGGGCCGCGATATAGAGGACTGAAAGGGCGGCAAAAGCAGGCCCCACCCGCCGTTTGGGGGCGGCCTTTTGGGGCTGTGCCCCCCGCCGGGGCATCCGGTAAATCAACTGCTGCACCCGCTCTCCCCCCTCTCTAGCGGGACTGGGCCGGCCGGCCCCGCCTCCGCCGCCACCCCCGCCAAAACGAGGTGGTCAGCCGCGCCACCGAGGAGACCAGGGCGATGCCCGCCACAATGGCCCCGGCGATCTTGCAGGTCTCCAGCCCGGTCTGCAAAAAGCGGGCGGTGTCCCCCGCCATCCCGTACTCCATGGTGTAGTAGATTTTGCTGCCCGGCACCAGGGGGAGGAAGGAGACCACCAGATAGATGGTCACCGGCGACTTGTGCAGCCGCGCCATCCCCTCGGAATAGAGGGCGATGGCCACCGTGGCCACAAAGTAGCAGAGGGTGTCGTCCATCCCCGCCCCGGTGCACAACAGGTAGACAAACCAGCTCAAAGTGGCCCCCAGGGCCGCCAAGACGAGGTTTTTCCCCCGCAGGTTGAAAATCACCCCAAAGCCCAAACAGGCGATGAAGACGTACAGGCACTGCAGATAGCTCCCGTTCACGCCGCCACCCCCAATAGAGGCCGCAATACGGCCAGCGAGACCGAGACCCCCACCGCGATCCCCGCCCCGATGAGGATGGCCTCGGTCAACTTGATCATCCCGGCGATGCAGTCGCCGGCCATGAAATCGCGCATGGCGTTGGTGAACACGATCCCCGGCACCAGGGTCATGAGCATCCCGATGATGATGGCGTCCGGGTGCAGGGCGGGAAAGGCCAGGGCCAACAGGTGGGCCGAGGCGGCCCCGAAGAGGGCGCAGACCAGGTTGCTGAAAAAGGCGTTGCCCCGCAGCCGCCGCATCCCCTCGGCCAGGAGTTTGAGCGGCGCCCCCACGAGGAAGGCGCAGGCCGCATCCCAGGGCGAGCCGCCGAAAAAGAGGGCAAAGGCGCAGGCCGCCACCCCGTAACTCACCACCTGCCAGAGCAGGGGGTAGGTGGGGCGGGCCCGCAGCTCGTCCAGCTCCCGCCGGATCTCGGCGCAGCCGGGCCGGTCGCGGCAGATGCGGCGGCAGAGGGCGTTCAGCCGGTCCACCTTGTCCAGGTCGGTGGCCCGGTCAAAGATCCGCTTGCTCTGGGTGTGGGCGCTGCCGTCCGCCAGCCGCAGGGTGAGAATGACGTGGGAGGGGATGGCAAACACATCGGCCCCCGCCAAACCGTAGGCCGCGCCGATGTACTGAAGCGACTCCTCCACCCGATAGACCTCGGCCCCGTAGGCCAATAGGCCGCCGGATATTTCCAACAGCAGCTCTGTGAACTGGGGCATCTCCCCCTCGGTCAACTGCATGTGCTCTCCCCCTTGCCGCGCCTGCGCGCACCATCTGAACACTGGTTATACCATATTTTTGGCAGACAAGCAAGAAAAATGACGCGCCCCTTCTCTGCCGTGCCCCGCCCCTGTGGGAAACGGCGACAAAGCCCCCCGCCCGATTTTGTGAAAACCCCACAAAGCCCCTCTTTGACCGGCCGCAACCGGGTATTTTCGTTGCCTTTTGGGAAAAATTGCCCTATACTGGACTTACAGTAAACTGCGCCCGGCGGGCCGGGAGAGCCGGGCGGACGGAAAGGGGCAAGGAACGTGAAACGAATCGGCATGCTCACCTCTGGCGGGGATTGCCAGGGGCTCAACGCCGCCCTGCGCGGGGTCGCCAAGACCCTGTACGAGGAGTACGGCGAAGAGGTGGAGATCTACGGCATCCGCGACGGCTACCGCGGCCTGATCGAGGGCGACTACCACCTGATGAAACCCTCCGACTTCTCGGGTATCCTGGTGCAGGGGGGCACCATCCTAGGCACCTCCCGCCAGCCCTTCAAGCGGATGCGGGTGGTGGAGAACGACGTGGACAAGGTCGCCCGCATGAAAGAGACCTATAAAAAGATGAAGCTGGACTGCCTGGTCATCCTGGGCGGCAACGGCACCCACAAGAGCGCCAACCTCCTCTCGGAGGAGGGGCTCAACGTGGTCACCCTGCCCAAGACCATCGACAACGACCTCTGGGGCACCGAGATGACCTTTGGCTTTCACAGCGCCATGGAGATCGCCACCAACGTGCTCGACTGCATCCACACCACCGCCACCTCCCACGGGCGGGTCTTCATCGTCGAGGTCATGGGCCACAAGGTGGGCTGGCTGACCCTCTACGCGGGGATCGCCGGCGGGGCCGACGTCATCTTGCTGCCCGAAATTCCATACAGCGTGGACAAAATCGCCAAGGTCATCGAGCGGCGCAACCAGGCGGGCAAGCGCTTTTCCATCCTCGCGGTGGCCGAGGGCGCCCTCTCCAAGGAGGAGGCCAAGCTCTCGAAGAAGGAGTTCAAGGCCGCCCGCGCCCAGATGAGCGACCCCTCCGTCTCCTACCGGCTGGCGCGGGAACTGGAAGAGCGCACCGGGCAGGAGATCCGGGTCACCATCCCCGGCCACTTCCAGCGCGGCGGCAGCCCCTGCGCCTACGACAAGGTGCTCTCGACCCGCTTCGGCGCGGCGGCGGGTCGACTGATCATTGAAAAGAAGTACGGCAACATGGTGGGGCTGCAAGACGGCAAGGTGGTGCCGGTCCCCCTGAGCGAGGTGGCCGGCAAGCTCAAGACCGTGCCGGTGGACTGCGAGGAGATTTCCGCCGCCAGGGCCCTGGGCATCAGCTTCGGCGACTAGACAGGCAAAGCCAATCGGGCGGGGCGGACCGGCAGGTCCCCCCGCCCTTTTTCTCGGGGACGGCACGATCGAGGTCGGATGCGCTTGCCATTTCATCTATCCGCACCGACCCCTTTTCCCAAACCGCGCATCCCGCGGCGCCTTCGAGGCGCCCTTCCCCTTCCCGCCCTCCCCCACCGGGAAAATTTACAAAATCCCAGTGGATTTTCCCCTTTTCCCTGCTATACTAGATGGGAAATACCGCCGCTTGGCGGCCGAAACTCACACGAAAAGGTTGGGATTTTTTGCTCAAACGCGAACAGACCTTCGCCCTCGTCAACCGCATCTTTGTGTCGGCGATCGTGGCGCTGCACCTGGGGTTTGCCTTTACCTACCTGCTGCGCGACGGGGACAGCTACCTCTTTCAAAAGTCGCTGCTGGGGCTGCCGCTGCTCCTGCTGCCCACCCTCGTCTTTCGCCTCTTCCGGCTCAAAACCTGCCACCAGCTCAACTTCTGGGCCTACCTGTTCATCTTTTTGGCCCACACCATCGGCATCACCATCACCCACTACAACATCCCCTACTACGACAAGGCCATGCACACCCTGTCGGGGGTGTTCGTCGCCTTTCTCGCCCTCTGCTGCTTCTACTTTTTCAAGCCCGGGCGGGCAATCGACCGAAAGGACGGGCCGCTGTGCTGTCTTTTCGTCTTCGCGGTGAGCATGGCGGTGGCGGGCCTGTGGGAGATCGGCGAGTACACCGTCAGCTGCATCGACGGCTCTGACCCGCAGCTTGTTCTCAGCACCGGGGTGGGCGACACCATGCAGGACATGATCGTCTGCATGGTCGGCACCCTGCTCTTTGTGGGGGTGTTGGCCCACTGGTACCTGCGCCGCGACAACCGCCGTTCCGGCCCCTTGATGGGGGCCTTCGACACCTTTTATCAGTACAATCTGGCCCCCCGTCGGGCGGCCGGTCAAGGGGGTGAAAAAGAATGAGAAAGGGACTTTCAGTGGTGGCCTTTGTGCTGGGCATCTGCACCGCCCTGTGCGGCATCGGCGTCACCGTGTTGGGCGCCGTCGGCATGGGGAGCCGCAGAAGATAGGGCAAAACCGCAGGAGAGCGGGCGGGGACCGAATGCAGCTTCGGTCCCCGCCCGCTCTCTCTTTTGCAGGGGGCTTTTTTTACACAAACAGGCACCAGCGAACGCCGTAGCGGTCGATGAGGTCGGCCATCAGGGGGCTGTACTCGCAGGGCCCCAGGGGGATGAGGAGGGTCGCCCCCTCCCGCAGGGTGTCGTAGGCCCTTGTGACCCGCTCCTCCCCGCCTTCGCCGTAGTCGAGGCAAAACTGCATCACATTGCCGGTGATTGCCTCCTCCCCCGCAATGGCATAGGCGGAATTGCGCTCCGCCACCGCCAACACCTGGCCCTCAAAGGCCAGTTCCGAGTGGTAATAGGTGCCGTCCCCGTTTTGATAGCTGCTGATCAACTCCGCGTCAAAGGCCCTTTGATAAAAGGGCACGGCCTCGTCGCTCCCCTTGACATACACCTGCATCATTGCGCGCTTCATCTCTTCGATCCCCTCTCTTTGGCCGCCCGAGCGGCTGCAAAATCAATGTCGTAGCGGGTCCCGTGGCTCATCAGCACCCCGCTGTCCAGCCGGATGCACAGGATACAACTGTTGGGGTCGCCCTCGTCCAGATGCCCGTTTTGGTACCAGTCCGCAAAGACACGGCACAGCCGGGCGGCCAGCGCCGCATTCTCCTCCCTGCCCAGCCAGCCCAGGTTTTCCCCCCTGCCGCGGGCGGTGAACCACTCGCCGCAGACGGCAACGGCGGGGTCTCTCTCGATTTGGCGCACCTTGCCGGAGAGGGCATGGGTAATTACATAAAAGGCCCCGTCCTCGTAATAGGCGTTGACCAGCCGCACCGCGGGGCCCCCCTCCCCCACCGTCGCCAGGGAGAGGACGGTGTCCCGCCCAAAGCGGTCCTCCATCACCTCTCGGGCCGCCTGGGGAAAATGATCGGCCATCATCCCTCTCTCCCCTCTCTGCGGACCCCCTTGCGGGCTGTCCTTGTGGGGTGGAGCACACAATGCACCACACAACCGCCCCGCTTCACAGGTCCCGCCCCCTTCTCTTTTGGCCCATGGTAACACAAAGGCGGCGGAAAAGCAATTGGCCGGGCAGGCCCTGTGGGCGCTGTCCGGCCAATCGGCTCTCTTCTATTATAAGTTACAGCAGTTCACAGACCAAATCGGTGTAGGCGGTGGGGTTTTCCACCGGGAACCCGGCAATCAGGGAGGCCTGCTCGTAGAGCAGCAGCGCCAGCTTTTCGGCGCGCTCTCGGTCGCCCTTGTAGGCCGCCTCCAACTTGGCAAAGACGGGGTGGCTGGCCCCCAGCTCCAGCACCCGCTGGGCCTTGGGCGCCTCGTCCATCTTCATCTGGGCGAAGTACTTCTCCATCTCCAGGGTGACGCCGCCCTCGCTGGTGAGGCTCACCGGATGGCTGCCCAGTTTGGGGGAGATGCGCACGTCGCTGACCTTGTCCTTGAGCGCCTCTTTGAGGAAGTCCAGCAGCTCGCCGTGGGCCTTGGTCTCCTCCTCGGCGGCCTTCTTCTCCTCCTCGCTGACGGTGTCGGCGTCGCTGACGCTCTTGAGCTCGTGCCCGTCCTGCTCGTGGAGGACCTGCATCACAAACTCGTCCACCTCGTCGGTGAGGTAGAGCACCTCCCACCCCTTGTCCCGCACATACTCGGTCTGGGGCAGGTTGGCGGCCTTCTCCACCGAGTCGGCGCAGGCGTAGTAGATGTGCTCCTGCCCCTCCTTCATCCGGGAGACGTACTCTTTGAGGGTGACCGGCTTGCCCTCGGTGGAGGAGTAGAACAGCAGCAGGTCGGCCAGCAGGTCCTTGTGGGCGCCGTACTCGCCCACCACCCCGTATTTGAGTTGCAGGCCGAACTGGGCGAAGAAGGCCTCGTACTTCTCCCGGTCCTCCTCCATCAGCTTGGACAGTTCCCGCTTGATTTTCTTCTCCAAGCTCTGGGCAATGGTGCGCACCTGGCGGTCCTGTTGCAGCATTTCCCGGGAAATGTTCAGCGAGATGTCCTGGCTGTCCACCACCCCCTGCACAAAGCGGAAGTGCTCGGGCAGCAAGTCGGCGCACTTCTCCATGATGAGCACCCCGCTGGAATAGAGCTGCAGCCCCTTCTCATAGTCGGCCGAATAGTAGTTGTAGGGGGTGCGGGCGGGGATGAAGAGCAGCGCCTCGTAGGAGGCGGTCAGCCCCTCGGCGCTGACGCGGATGCTCTTGAGCGGGTCCTGGTAGTCGCCGAACTTCTCCTTGTAAAAGGCGGCGTAGTCCTCCTCGCCGACCTCGCCCTTGGGCTTGTGCCAGATGGGGACCATGCTGTTGAGGGTCTCGTCCTCCTCGTAACTCTCGTAGGCCGGGGCCTGGTCGTCGGCCTCCTCCCCCTCGGGCTTTTCCACCGGGCGGGTCTTGTGGCAGAGCATCTTGATGGGCCAGCGGATGTAGTCGGAGTACTTTTTCACCAACTGGCGCAGGCGGTACTCCTCCAAAAACTCGCCGAACTGCTCGTCCTCGGTGTCGGGCTTCAGGTGCATGATGACGTCGGTTCCGGGGGCGGAGCGCTCGCACTCGGCGATGGTGTAGCCGTCGGCGCCGGAGGACTGCCACTTGTAGCCGGTCTCCTCGCCGTAGGCGCGGGAGATGACGGTGACCTTGTCGCTGACGATAAAGGCCGAGTAGAAGCCCACGCCGAACTGGCCGATGATGTCGGTGTCGTCGGCCCCCTCCTGCCCCGCGATGTCCTGCTTGAACTGCAGCGAGCCGCTGCGGGCGATGGTGCCCAGGTTTTCCTCCAGGGACTTTTTGTCCATGCCGACGCCGTTGTCGGACACGGTGAGGGTGCGCCCCTCCCTGTCGGGGGTGATGCGGATCTCAAAATCCCCCCGGGATAGGCCGACCCCCTCGTCGGTCAGGCTGCGGTAGCACAGCTTGTCAATCGCGTCGGACGCGTTGGAGACGAGCTCCCGCAGAAAGATTTCCCGGTTGGAGTAGATGGAGTGGATCATCAAGTCGAGGAGCCGTTTGGACTCGGCCTTAAACTGTTTTTTCGCCATGGTCTCAATCACCTCTCGCAAAATTAGCACTCCTTGTATACGAGTGCTAAAAACAGGATAGCGCACAACCGCCGGCAAATCAATGTACAAATTGTGAACATTTTCGCGGAGGGGGGAAAACGCGGCGGCCGCCCTTGCATTTTTTCCAGCGCTGTGCTAGTGTGAAGGCACCCGGTCGAGGGCGCAGGGCCGCCGGGAGGACGATGAAGAAGGAGGGAGCCATCGTGTACTGTCCCCGCTGTGGGAGCGAGCACGTCACCGTGCAAGCCGTCAACCACACCACCATCAAGAACCGGGGGTGCATCGGCTGGTTTTTCTGGATTTTGCTGGCCATCTGCACCTTTGGACTGATCCTCATCATCCCCGCGGTGACCAACCAAAAGGTCAAAAACACGGTGCACACCGAGGCGGTCTGCCAAAACTGCGGCAACCGCTGGTTCGTGCGATAACAGAGAAAACAAAAGGCCCGGAAGGGGGGATTCCCCCCCCCCTTTCCGGGCCTCTTTTTTTTGGGGGGGGAACCCCCTGCCGCCGCACACCGCTGCCTTTCCGGCGCGCGGGGACGGAGAGGCGCGCGGGGACAGCGAGGCGCGAGGGGGCGGAGAGGCGCGCGGGAAACGACCTTGCAAATATGCCCACTCCTCCCCCTCCCCATCTGGACGGCAGCGTCCCTGCGCCGCCCGGCAACAGGGGATGGCGGACAAAATGGCTGCTGTAAAGGAGGGGGCAGAGAGGGACGGCTTTGTGTGGCCTACACCCAAAGGGCCCTTGGGCAGAGGGCCAACGCCAAAGCGGACGTACAGGAGGGATGCGGCCCCTTTATCCCCCAAAAGGCAAGGACCCGGGAAGAGGGAGGATGAGCCCCTCTTCTCGGGTCCTTTTTGCCTGCGCCAATGGGTATCTGGTTAGGGCCCATCAGCACACTGCAAACGAATAAAAGGCAGGGAATCGCTTGTTTTTTGCGCCCTTTGTGCGCGTTTTCTCACAGAGAGCGTTCCCTTCTGTCAGAGGGGCAAGCCGTAAGAATCCTCCACGATGTCATACAGGTGGCACTCGCTCACCTCCAGGCGGCTACACCGCTCTGCCAACGCTTCGACCTTTTCGCGATCAAGGGAAATGTCGCTGATTTCCACTGTCTCTCCCGTCAGGCCGTAGGTGGTGCGGGTGATGCCCTCTATACAAATTTCCGTCTGGTTAACCGTGTAGGTCTTCATATCGATTGCACTTCCTCTTTCATTTTTGGAGAAGGGGTCGCTTGCCCCCTTCCCCCGTCGTCAGTGACCGCCCGGTTTTTTGCCGAAGGGCGGGCCGCTAGGCCGAGGTGCGCCCGGGTGGTGAGACGCGCCTATTTGGTTGTCAGGGCTGCTCCACCCCTGTTCTTTTTTTGAGAACGCTTCTCCGGGAGGGTGACCCGGACACACTTGGTAAACTCGGGGTCGTCCTCCAACTTTACCACTTCAAAGTCTCCACCGTAGTCGTCGAGAAGCTTGACGGTATCCGCCAATCCAAATCCATGGTCTTTGCCCTTGGTGGTGTTGCCGAGTTCTCCCAGTGCCGCCAAGATGTGCGGCGGAAAATCGGGGCCGTTGTCATAGACGCAGATTTCGTAATCTCCACACTCGTTGAAACCGAGATAGACCTCTACCGCGCCGTGACCATTGGCAGCAGCGCCCGCCGCGCGGATGGCATTTCTCGAGAGGTCGCCAATCAGGCGGACCACTTCGCGCAGCTTCATAAAGTGAAGCAAGGACTCGACCCTCGTAAAGACGACGACCCGATAAAGGACATGCTCTTTGGCTGCCATCGCCGCATGGTTTTTCAAGGTGTTGTTGAGGGTGGAGATGCCGGTGTCCGGCGGCTCGTAGCCGTTGATGATGCGGTCACGGATCTCCTCCGCCTTCTCGTTGGCCAACTGCAAGACCTCGGCCTCGTCGGGTGCGAAACTCTCGGCGAGTTCGACATCGTATTCAGCGAGCGCCATTCTCATTTTGACAAGGCTCACCGCAACAGATGGGAGAATATCTTTCTCCTTGTGGTCCCTGTGCACGGCTTCGCGGCGTCTAACTTCCTTATCCACCTCTGCCTCTATCACCTCTCTCACTCTGACAGTCGCAATCACCAAAATAAGAATAGAGAACGCCATTATGATAACTTCTGCATATTTCGCCAATAGGTCGTGGTCAACTTTTACAATGGCAGCCATTGCAAATAGAATTGCAGTAATACCAGTAGAAAGAATTTCTTTGCGTTTGGACAATGGCTTCAGCACAGCTTTGGGAAAGTTGGATTTTCCTACAGCTATAGCCAAAATTACTTGCAAAACCGACGTGCACACAGCAACCGAAACTTTATGATAATCGGATTGGATGAAAAACATCACTGTCATCACAATAGCACCTAGTAAAGAACTTGCGAACAGCAAAACTGCGTAGATGTCAAAGATGCAGAAAAGCGATTTCATAATTGCTTTGTGTTTGGAAAGGGAATGGTAAACGCTTATGACTGCAATCAATACCAACGCTATCATCGGCGACAACGAGAAGTTGCCAATTACAGATATTGTCAGGGCAGATGATACTGCTATAACAGTTGTCTCAACTGCTCTTTTCCGTTTTGAAATGATTATTCCTTCGAGTCTGTAATAGAGTAAGTTTGTCAATGCGAAAATAGTTATGAATTTGATTAGCAGTAAAATATTCAGCATGATTTTTCTCTCCTTATACAAAAAATTTTAGAGGACATCATGCCTATCATAGCGAACTTGTACACAAAAAAGGGGATTACCTCATCCCCTTTTCCGTCGCACAAAGCAAATCTAGTTCCACCATTTGATCCAGTCCAAGAACGCTTCCAACCAGCTCACAGTCACGCCCTCCCTTCTTCCGTAGTCGCTTGGAGACTCTCCACGCGCAATCTATCACGGTTAGAAGGGAGCCGACCTCGAGATTGGTCGTCCATTTCTGTCGTCAAGTGTCGATACATGATGAAAGCTGAAAAAATAAAAAACGGGAAATGGCTTGATTGTAAACTTTTTATTAATTATACACCGGCGAACTTTCTGTCGAAAGATTCTCGGCCGGCAGACGGGATTTTATAACCTGAAACGAGTATTTTCATCCAAACAAACACAAGGGGCTGTGGAGAGAGATGATTCTCCCCGCAGCCCCTTGTGCCTGTTAAAGCCTATTGAAAAATATGTTTTTCTGCTCTTTTTTTTAATTCCCCCAAATGCTGCCCAATCAGTGCCGCTCTCGCAGCCGGGCGACAAACGCATCCAAAAATTGGGCATTTGTCGGAATGGCGCCGCTGGCCTTCACCAGGTGGGGAAAGCGAACGCCGGTCTGCTCAAAGTTGGCGGGCATCCAGGCAATTTTGATGGCGTTGCGGATATTGTGCTCCACACTGTGCCACTTGCAGCCCACCTGTTTGCCCACGTTTGGATAGAGGTCTTTGGTAAAGAGCTGCTTGCCGTCCCCCTTGTACTGGTAGTGATAGAGGGTGGCCCAGGCCGTGCACTGGGCGGCCATCAGCCCGCGGCGCAGACCCATGCACTCCAACTCGCGGAAAATCTCGTCGAGCAGCCGCTCCTCAAAGGATTCTTCCTCCCCCGGGCAGGGCATGACCGACGGGCCGCCGCTCTGCTGCCGCAGCCGCCGACCGCGCAGAAAGCGGCCCATTCGCTTGACCGTGCCGATGACCTGCTCAGGGCCATAGTTTTGCAGCCGCTTCTCGTAGATGATGCCGACATAGTTGTGCAGGTAGGCCTGGGTGCTCTTGTCGGTGACCTTGGTCGTCACTATGACATAGGGGTTGTGGGGCTGCTCCGGCGCGGCGAGGGCGGGGGCCAGGTCCAGCCCGCAGCCCTCCCCCTCGCCCAATTCCAAATCCAGTATCACCACGTCGGGGCGGTAGCGGCCGTTCCACTTGAGCGCCTCGGCGGCGCTGCCGGTGATCCCCACCAAATCGATTTCCTCCTGCCCGCGCAGGTACTCGACAAAGGCGTTTTGCTCCTCCAGTTCGTCCTCCACGATCATAAGCCTTGTCTTATTTTCCATCGTTTCCTCTCTCCGTTTCCTGTTTTTCCTCTCTTATAGCGCCCCGCAGGGCGAATTTGAAACTGGTGAATCAATGCTCCCCCTCTCCGTCAGCCCCAAACCGCGGGGGAAAGCGCCCATATCCCACCTCCTATCCGCACCAGCCAGCATGCAGGGGGCGGATACCGGGTATTTTCCCGGCGGCCCTGCGTATCTATGTAGACAGCCGGGATGGATGGGCGGGCCAAACACCCCACAAAGAGGGGGGCTGTGCAGCTATCGCCCGGAGGGTACGGCAGGGCACACCCTTTCTCGGGACGGTCGGCGGCGTTTCCCCTGCCTACCATCCGGGGGAACAGCAGACAGGGCGTTCCCCGTTTCTGCCCTCCCCCTCACCGAGGCGAGGGGGAGGGGCAGACGGAACGCTCGCGCCTCATCTCTCGCCCTGCCACGGCTTTCTTCTGCCCCCGAGCGTCGGCTGTTTTCCCCCCCCCCGCGTGTCCATGGGGGAAGGGGGAGCGATAGGGGAAGACGACACACCTCCCCTCCGCGAAAGACTGTTTCCCATACCCGCGTCCGAGAAGAGAGCGAGTAGGCCCCCCCCTTTTGGGCGGAATCACCCCTCTTTCCTCCCCAAAGGTTTTTCTCCTGAACAAGCTGTAAAAGGGCCTGTGGAGGACAAATAGGGGGGAATCGGCGATAGCAGGATGTATATCTCCCATCTGCCCTCTTTTTGCCACCCGCGCCCGAGAAGGGGAGCGAGTAGGGCCCCCTTTTTGGCGAAATCGCCCCTCTTTCCTCTCCAAAGGGTTTCTCCTGAACAAGCTGTAAAAGGGCCTGTGGAGGGCAAATAGGGGACACTGGCGATGGCTGGGCGCTCCCCTCTCGGGCAGTGACCGCATCCCCCTTTCTCCCCATGTGTTTACAGGGACAATTCACAGTGCGCTTTATCCCCCAGTGGATGGCTTTTCCCCGCCGCCATCGTTCGCGTCTATCATACCCCTACCAAGTGGGAGGGATAGACATCCAGCAGATGACAGAGGGCATATTTTTTCTCCACCAAACAGCATTTTTTTACTGCGCGTGCTTGCGCCGCATCCGCACCACAAAGGCCTCGATCAGCTCGCTATTGGTGGGGAGTTTGCCGCTCTTTTTGACCAAGAGGGGGAAGCGCGCGTAAACCAGGTCAAGGCGCTCGTTCCTCACATCCCACGCCTTTTCGATGGCGGAGCGGATGTTGCGCTCCACATTGTCGGGCTCGCAGTGCAGCTCTTTCGCCACCATGGGATAGAGCTCCTTGCCGAGGGAGAGCGGCTCCCTGTGCTGCAACTGGTAGTACACCGCCCACACCAGACAGCGGCAGTTCTTCCGCCTGCGGCAGAGGCCCATGTCCTCCATCTCGGCGCACAACTCCTCGATCAGCCGCTCCCGGCGCAATTTGGCCGCCTCCTTTTCGGCGGCCGCCTCGCCCGAGCGGCCCAGGCGGCGGCCCTTGAGAAAGCTCCCCATCCGCTTGACGCCGCGCAGCACCTGGTCGGGGCCGTAGCGCTCGATATTCTTGTCGTAGATAAAGCCGACCCCGGCATCCCGCAGCATATCGAGGGTGTGGCGGTTTTCTGTCCGGGTGGTCACCAGGACGTAGGGAGAATAGGGCCGGCTCGGGTCGGTGAGGGCGGGCGTCAGGCTCAGGCCGTCGCCCTCCTGCAACTCCAAGTCGAGGATCACCACGTCGGGCCGGTAACTGTCCACCAGGGCCAAGGCCTCTGTCTCGCTGCCGGTGATGCCCACCAATTCGATTTGGCACTCGTTCTGCAAACACTCCGCAAAAGCCGCCTGCTCTGCGGGTTCGTCCTCTACAATGAGGAGGCTGATCTTGTCGTCCATTGTCCTGTTTCCCCCAATCACATATTCTCTTTTGACCCTGCCCGCGGTCGGGCCGTCGGGCGGGAAATGGCCTGCCGCACAGGGCGGAAGGCGAAAAAACTATGCTGTCAGTTTAGCAATTTCAGAAAATCTTGTCAAAAATAGTGGAAAAATAAGGCATACGCCCTCCAAATGGCTCGTTGACAAAACCACCTGAGGGGGGTAGCATTAACCCAAGACAAACCAATCGACGGGCCCCGCCCGCGCAAGGAGGACGACGAATTGAAAACTGTTCCCAAAATTGAACTGCACCTGCACATCGACGGCTCGGTCCCGCCGGCCACTGCCTGGCAACTAGCCAAGGATCAGGGCCTGCCCGAAGGGGAGCTGACCCTGGAGGAGGTCACCCGGCGGATGGTCATCCAGCCCGGGGAGAACGGCACCGATTTCAAGGAGTTCGACCTGCCCCTGGCGGTGATGCAGACCGCCCCCGCCCTGCGCCAGGTGACGGCCGACCTGATTGCCCGGCTGGCGGGCGAGGGGGTCTGCTACGCCGAACTGCGCTTCGCCCCCCAGCTCCACCGGGAAAAGGGGCTGACCCAGCGCGACGCCATCGAGGCGGTGTTGCAGGGGGTGGCCGACGGAGAGGCCGCCTGCCCGGAAATCGCGGTGGGCATTTTGCTGTGCGCCATGGGAAAATTGGAGCCGGCCGAGGTAAACCGGGATGAAAACCTGGAGACGGTGCGGCTGGCGGCCGAGTTCATCGCCGCGGGCAGCAAGGTGGTGGGGGTCGATCTGGCGGGGTACGAGGAGCACCTGGCCGACTACGCCGACCTCTTCGACCTGGCGCGGGAGCTGGGGGTACCGGCCACCTGCCACTCGGAATTCGAGGTGCCCCAGTGCCTGCCCTTCGGCACCGCCCGCATCGGCCACGGCTACCAGGTGGCCCAGCGGCCCGATTTGGCGGAAATCGTCAAGGCCCGCGGGGTGACGCTGGAGATGTGCCCGGTGAGCAGCATCATCTCCTACGACCTACCCGAGGACGGGCGGCACCCGCTGAAGGTGCTCTACGACCAGGGGGTAAAGGTGACGGTGAACACCGACAACCTGACGGTGCTGGGCACCAGCTTGAAGCGGGAGTACGAGTACTGCCGCCGGATGGGCTTTTGCGACCGGGATCTGATTTTGATGAACATCAACAGCGCCGAGGCGGCCTTCCTGCCGCCGGAGGAGAAGGCGAAACTGGTGGCCCGGCTGCGGGCCTGTTTGGAGGAGTAGGGGCGGACACAGCGTCCCGCCCCAGGAGAGAGGAGTACAGGCAGATGAAATACGCGTACACAGGCGGTATCCTGCTGGACGGCAGCGAGGAGATGGAGCCCCGGACGGGGCTGGTGGTCAAGACCGACGGCGAGAAGATCGCCGCCATCGAGCCGGAGGGGGGCGATCTGGCCGGGTATGAAATGATCGACCTGGCGGGGCAGTACCTGATGCCGGGGCTCATCAACATGCACGTGCACCTGCCGGCCAACGGCAAGCCCAAAAAGAAGCAGCAGGACAACGTGAAGATGGTGAAGCTGATGACCAGCAACGGGCTGATGAAGGCGGTGCTGCGGAAGATGTGCGAGGGCTATGCCCGCACCCAGCTCATGAGCGGGGTGACCACCATCCGCACCATGGGCGGGGTGCTGGACTGCGACAGCGCCATCCGCGACCGCATCGACGCGGGGGAAATCGTGGGGCCCCGCATCCTGGCGGCCAACATGGCGGTCTCGGTGCCGGGGGGGCACATGGCCGGGTCGCTGGCCTACGAGGCCCACAGCGCCGACGAGGCGCGGGACTATGTGGCAAAAATCGCCGCCGAAAAGCCGGACATCATCAAGCTGATGATCACCGGCGGGGTGCTGGACGCCAAGAAGAAGGGCGAGCCGGGAGAGTTGAAGATGCCGCCGGAATACGTGAAGGCCGCCTGCGACGAGGCGCACCGCCACGGCCTGAAGGTGGCCGCCCACGTGGAGAGCCCCGAGGGGGTGCGGGTGGCCCTGGAAAACGGGGTGGACACCATCGAGCACGGGGCCAAGCCGGACGAGGCGATCCTCGCCCTCTTCAAAGAGCGGGGGGCCTGCCAGATCGCGACCCTCTCCCCCGCGCTGCCCTACGCCCTCTTCGACCGGGCGGTGAGCGGGGTGTCGGAGATGGAGCAGTACAACGGCGCGGTGGTCTTTGAGGGGATAGTGGAGTGCGCCCGCGCCTGCCTGAAGGCCGGTATCCCGGTGGGGCTGGGCACCGACACCGGCTGCCCCTACATCACCCACTACGACATGTGGCGGGAAGTGAACTACTTTCACAAGTACTGCGGGGTGTCGAACGCCTTCGCCCTCTCCACCGCCACCAAGAAAAACGCCGAGCTGGCGGGGCTGGGGGACCGGCTGGGCACCCTGGAGCCGGGCAAGTGCGCCGACATGATCGTCACCGCGAAAAACCCGCTGGAGGATCTGACCGCCCTGCGGGAGGTGGCGATGGTGATTGCCCGGGGCAAACCGATCCGCGCCCCCAAGGTGAAGAAGATGCCCCAGGTGGAGGCGGAGCTGGACAAATTCATTTAGCCTTTGCACCCTCTGTCGGGGGGTGAACACCAAAAGAGAGGGGGAAGGCCTGCGGGCCCTCCCCCTCTCTTTTTGCGCCCCGATCAGAGGCCGTACTTCTCGATGAGCTGGCGAAAGATGCACAGGTGCACCTCCTCGTCCTTGACGATGCGCGCCAGCAGTTTTCAGACGCCCTCGTCGCCGATTTGGGCGATGTGGCGGCGGTAATTCCGGATGGCGGCGTACTCGCCGGCCAGGTCGGCGTGGAGGTACTCCCCCAGGCTACCGCCGTACCGCACCTCCGCGGCGCACCAGGGACGGCCCCCGGCGGAGTAGGTCGGGTCGCCCCCCAGGGCGCGGATGGCCCCGGCCAACTTCTCCATGTGCATCATCTCGACAATAGAAATTTTCTCCAGTGCGCGGGAGATGTCGGGGCAGTCCTTGGCGGCGGCGTGGTGATAGATATATTGCAGCGAGGCGGTCAACTCTCCATCGGCCCCGGCGTAGTCCTCTGCCAGGAGGGACGCCCAGCGGCTGTTGGGGGCGCCAATTTCCAGGTCGGGCCAGGGGGACGGGTCGGCAAACCCCTCGGTGTAGTGGATGTCGTCTGTTACGGGTTGCATGAATGGTCCCCTCCTTTCCGGCCAGTCTATGACCGGGGCGGCGGATGTGCTATACTGAAAACAGCACCGGCCGCCCCAGGCGGCCCGGAAATGAGGAGGAGAGGCAGATGGCGAGGGGCATCATCGTATTCGGCTCCCCCGGTTCGGGGACCACCACCCTGGGCCGGGCGGTGGCCGCCCAACTGGGGTTTGCGCACTTTGACTTGGACGACTACCTCTGGCGGTGGGACACCGAGGTGCCCTTCACCCGCACCCGCCCGCGGGAGGAGCGGATCGCCCTGCTGATGGGCGACCTCTCCCAGCACCCCCACTTTGTGATTTCGGGCTCGATGGACAGCTACAACCAGCCCTTTGTGCCCCTGTTTGACCTGGCGGTGCTCAACACCGCCCCGGCCCCGGTGCGGGTGGAGCGGGCCCACCGGCGGGAACTGGCCCTCTTTGGGGCGCGCATCCTGCCCGGGGGCGACATGTTTGAAGAGCACCAGCGCTTCCTCGACAACGTGGCCCGCTACGACAGCGACGGTTCCCCCTGCCTGCGGGTGCACGAGGCGTGGGCGGCCACCCTGCCCTGCCCGGTCCTGCGCACCGACGGCACCGCCCCGGTGGCGGAGAACGCCGCCCAGGTGGTGGGGGAATATCACCTGGCCCTGGTGCTTTAAAAGGGGAACACAGGGGGGAGTTGAGGTGGGTGGAAGGCATTTTTTCTTTCTCTCTGCCTGCGAATGGGTAGATTTTGGGTAGGGAGGGCCTCTTTTCTTGTGTTCTGTGACCGGCGCGCTGGGCAGAGGGGGCGCTTTTTGTCCCTTCTTGCGACTGGCAGATTGAATGCGGGGAAATCCTCTCCCCTCCCGCGACAGGCATATCGGCTGGGGGAGGGAAAGACACTGCTTGCCTCGGGGCGGGTGATGGTCGCCCGGGAAGCGGAGAACCAGCATCGGCTGGCTGCTGGGCTTTTAAAGAGGGAAACACAATAGAGGTCGAAGTGGCCGGGCAGACAAAGCTCCCCTTTCTTTCCTTTTGCAACTGGATATATCGGGAGGAAAAAATTTCTCTCCCCTCCCGCGACTGGCACGTCGGCTAGAGAAGCGAAAGACGCTGCTGACCCCGAAGCGAGTGATAGCGGCTTAGATGGCAGAGAACCACTACCGCCTGGCTCTGCGCCCTTGAAAGGGTAAACACACATGAAAGCCGGTGCGAATAGACAGGCAAAGCTCCCCTTTTTCTATTCCACAACTGACGGTATTGAAGGGAGGGTCCTCCTCAATCCCCCGTGACCGGCACCGACTGGGGGAGGGAAAGACGCTGCTCGCTCTGGGGTGGGTGATGGTCGCCCGGATAGCAGCGGAATCTCGTCTGGCATTGGATATTTAAGAGAAAGGCACATGGAAGCCAGGGTGGACAAACAGGCAAAACTCCCCTTTTTTCCCTTTGCAACTGACATATCGGGAGGAAAAATCTCCCCTCTCCTGAGACCGGCACATCGGTTGGGGGACCAAAAGACGCTGCTGGTGGGGCGGGTGATAACGGTCTGGATGGCAGAGGGAACAAAAGACACTGCCGGCCCCGGAGCAGATGATGGCTGCCCCAAGGGCAGAGAACCGCCGCCTCGCTTGACCCGGGGGCTTTGAAGGAGGACAATGCAGATGGAAATCAGGGTAGCCGGACAGGGAGAACTCCCCTTCCTCTCCTCCCGCGACCGGCACATCGAACGGGGGGAACTGGAGACGCTGCTCTCCCTGGGGCGGGTGATGGTCGCCCGAGAGGGCGGCGAGACCGTCGGCTGGCTGCGGTGGAACCTCTTTTGGGACAACACCCCCTTTTTGAACCTGCTGTTTGTATTGGAGGGGCGCCGGGGCCGCGGGGTCGGAACGGCGCTGCTCGCCCGCTGGGAGGAACAGATGAAAGGGGCAGGGCACCCGCTGGTGCTGACCTCCACCCTCTCCAGCGAGGGGGCGCAGCACTTCTACCGCCGCCGCGGCTACACCGACGCCGGCGCCCTCTTGCTGCCCGGCGAGGCGCTGGAGATTTTCTTTGTCAAAGCGATATAGGGCCGCAACCAAAAAAGAGGCCGGATGCCACTGGTGCATCCGGCCTCTTTGCGATTTGGTTTAGAAGGGTTTCTTGCCCGGCTTGGGGAAGCGGCCGGGGCGGCGGGGGCGGTCCTTGTCGGCCCGGTAGGGGCGGGGTCCGCGGAGGCGGGGGGCTGCAAATTCGCCCTCCTTCGGGGTGTAGGGGAAGGCCTTGACGATCCGCCCGGCGATCTTGGTGCCGTCGATGGCGCGGATGGCCTCCTCCGCCTTGTCGGCGGGCAGTTCCACCACCGTCTTGCGGTCGTAGATCTCGATCTTGCCGATCTCGCGGCCGGTGATGTCGGTGCGCTCGGCGATGGCGCCGACGATGAAGTTGGGGGCGATGTGCTGCTCCCGGCCGATGCTCAGGCCGATGCGCACCCCCGCACCCCGGGGCAGCCGCTCCCCCCGCACGGGGCTCTTGACCATCTGGGGGATGAGGTGTTTTTCCTTGCCGAAGAGCATCTCCAGGGCCATGGCCGCCACCTGGTCCATCGAGAAGCCCTCGTCGCAGAGCTCCTGGGCCATGTCGGCGTAGCGGTAGACCTCGGCGGCGCGCAGCTTCTGCAACATCTTCTCAAAGGCGCGGGCGCGGCGGGTCTCGGCGATCTCCTCCGGGGTGGGGATGGGGCGGGGCTCGATGGTGGAGCGGGTCTGGCGGGCGATGTCCCGCAGCTGCCAGACCTGTTTGCGGCCCGAGACCAGGGTGAAGGCCCTGCCCTCTTTCCCGGCGCGGCCGGTGCGGCCGATGCGGTGGACGTAGTACTCGCTGTTCTGGGGGATGTCGTAGTTGAGCACCATGTCCAGGTCGTCCACGTCGATGCCGCGGGCGGCCACATCGGTGGCCACCAAAAGGGCGGTCTTGCGGCGCTTGAACCCGTCCATCACCTGGGTGCGCTGGCTCTGCTTCATGTCGCCGTGCAGGCCGGCGGCGGAGAAGCCGTGGTCGTTCAGGTAGGCGGTGAGCTCGTCGACCATGCTCTTGGTGTTGCAAAAGACGATGGCCGACTTGGGGGCGTAGGCCCGCAAAACCAGATTGAGGGCGTCCATCTTGCGGCCCATGGGCACCTCGAACGAGGCCTGCTCGATGGCGTCGATGGTCACCTGCTGGCGGTTGATCTGCACCATCTCGGGCTCTCTTTGGTACTGCTTGGTGATGGCGAGGATGGCCGGGGGCATGGTGGCCGAGAAGAGGACGGTCTGGCGCTCCTCCGGCGCAAAGGAGAGGATGGTCTCGATGTCCTCCCGAAAGCCCATGTTGAGCATCTCGTCCGCCTCGTCGAGGATCACCAGCTTGAGGGTGTCCAGTTTGAGGGTCTTGCGGCGGATGTGGTCCATCACCCGGCCGGGGGTGCCGATGACGAAGTTGGCGCCCTGGCCCAGGCGGGCGATCTGCCGGTCGATGGGCGCGCCGCCGTAGACGGCCACCGTCTTGACCCCACTGCGGTATTTGGAGAGCTTCTGCACCTCCTCGGCGGCCTGCATGGCCAGCTCGCGGGTGGGGCAGAGCAGCAGCACCTGCACCTGGTGGCGGCTGTCGAGCTTTTCGATCATCTCGATGGCGGGGATGGTAAAGGCCGCGGTCTTGCCGGTGCCGGTCTGGGAGCGGCCGATGACATCCTTCCCCTCGCGGATGAGGGGGATGGTGCCGCTCTGGATGTCGGTGGCGGTGGTGAAGCCCATCTCCTCCACGGCGCGGAGGAGTTCGGGGGTGAGGCCCAGTTGGTCAAAGGGGATCTCGTTCATGTGGTTCCTTTCTGCTGGCGGGCGGGGCAGTTCCCCTGCTCGCCGGTCTGGGGCGGGGGCCGCAAAGGGGCCCGCCACCCGCTTGGTCTTACACCACATCCCCACCTGGCAGCGCGGCGGCAAAGCCGCCAAATGCCCACAAAAAGAGCGCCGACACGGCCCGTGTCGGCGCTCTGCGAAGGGGGCGCTGCGGCCCCCGCTCACATCCCTTTTTCGGTACGAACGTGGTTGATTGCTGATACCAGCATAGCACAGCTTTAGGCGATTTGTCAAAACTTTTCTTTAAAATTCTGACAGCTTGTACAAAGGCCGTCGAACCCTGTCGGCTTAGGAAAAGATCTCTTGCTTGTTGTTCATATAGACGCTGAGCACCAGCCCGATGGCCATGTAGAGCATGATGACCGAGGTGCCGCCGGCCGAGAGAAACGGCAGGGTGAGGCCGATGACCGGCATGATCCCCAGGCACATGCCGATGTTGGCGAGGATCTGAAAGAGGAGGATGGCGAAGATCCCCACGCAGAGGAAGTAGCCCAGCCGGTCGGCGCTGCGGCCGGCGGTGGCCAGCACCTTGCCGGTGACCGCCAGCAGCACCGCGATCACCAGCAGGCAGCCGACAAAGCCCAGGGTCTGCCCGATGTAGGAGAAGATGAAGTCGTTGCGGGCGTAGGGCACCTCCCGCGGGACGACGTTTGAGAAGAGCCCGGTGCCAAAGGTCTGCCCGGTGCCGATGGCGATGAGCCCCTGGGACTGCTGGTAGCCGATGTTCTTGGCGTCAGCCGACAGGTCGGCCAGGATGAGAAATCGCTGTTTCTGGTTCTCGCTCATGACGAAGTTCCAGAGGATGGGGATGCCCACCCCCGCGGCCACAAAGCCGGCCGCCACATAACGCCAGGAGATGCCTGCGGAAAAGAGCATGGCCAAAAAAATCACCACAAAGGAGAGGGCGGTGCCGTCGTCCCCCTGCAGCACCACCAGCCCCACCGGGGCGATCCCGTGCAGGCAGAGCAGGAGGACGTTTTTGTACTGGTTGATGTTCTCCCCCACCGACTCCAGGTGCATCCCGAAGGTGAAGATGAAGGAGAGCTTGAGCAGCTCGGTGGGCTGCAGGGTCATGCCAAAGGGCAGGGGCAGCCAGGCCTTGTCGTCGGCGCCGGGGTTTTGGATGCCGAAGATAAAGGTGGCCAGCACCAGTCCCACACAGAGGACGACGTGCCACTTCCAAAAGGTGGCGCCGATGTGGTAGTCCATCTTGGAGATGATGATGGCCATGACAATGCCGATGCCGGTGGCCAGGGACTGGGTGATGACCACCTTGCTGGTGATGAAGCCGTAAAACATCTGCGAGCAGAGGGTGATCACAGACATGGCGCTGCAGGCGATGCAGAGCAGCCAGAGTATTTTGTCGGTGTCCTTGATGTACTGGTGGACCGAGCGAATCACTTTTTTCAAAGCAGGGCTCCTTTATATTGAAAGACGGTGCGGAGAGGGCGGTCAAATTGCCGGGCACACCCCGGCGGGAGCTACAAAAAGAGGGCGGCCCAAGCCGTGGCCGCTATTTGGTATATTGTATACTACTGCGCCGTTTTATTCAAGGCGGAATTGTGGTATACTTTATGAAGATTTGCCGCCCTGCCGGTGGGAGCCGGGCGGGTGAGAAGGGGGAAACGCACTGTGAAAAGCGACATCGAGATCGCCCTGGAATGCGAGATGAAGCCCATTGTCCGGCTGGCCGGGGAACTGGGCATCAAGGAGGAGGAGCTGGAGCCCTACGGCCACTACAAGGCCAAGTTGGGCCAACCCCTGATCGACCGGCTGCGCGACCGGCCCGACGGCAAGCTGGTGCTGGTGACCGCCATCAACCCCACCCCCGCGGGGGAGGGAAAGACCACCACCACCGTGGGGCTGGGCGAGGCCATGCAGAAGCTGGGCAAAAACTGCGTCATCGCCCTGCGGGAACCCTCTCTGGGCCCGGTGTTCGGGGTGAAGGGCGGGGCCGCCGGGGGCGGCTATGCCCAGGTGGTGCCGATGGAGGACATCAACCTCCACTTCACCGGCGACATGCACGCCATCACCGCGGCCAACAACCTGATTTGCGCGGCGGTGGACAACCACATTCAGCAGGGCAACCCCCTGGGGATCGACCCCCGGCGCATCACCTTCAAGCGGGCCATGGACATGAACGACCGCGCCCTGCGAAACATCGTGGTGGGGCTGGGCGGCCCTCTGTCGGGGGTGCCCCGGCAGGACGGGTTCCTCATCTCGGTGGCCAGCGAGATCATGGCCATCCTCTGCCTGGCCGACGACCTGAAGGATCTGAAAGAGCGCATCGGCCGGATCCTGGTGGGCTACACCTACGAAAAAGAGCCGGTGTACGTGCGGGACCTGGAAATCAGCGGCGCGGTGACCTGCCTGCTCAAAGACGCCATCAACCCCAACCTGGTGCAGACGCTGGAGGGCAGCCCCGCCATCCTCCACGGAGGGCCCTTTGCCAACATCGCCCACGGCTGCAACTCGGTGCGGGCCACCCGCCTGGCCCTCAAACTGGGGGACTACTGCATCACCGAGGCGGGCTTTGGCTCCGACCTGGGGGCCGAGAAGTTTTTGGACATCAAGTGTCGGGCCGCGGGCCTCGCCCCCAGCGCCATCGTGGTGGTGGCCACGGTGCGGGCCCTCAAGTACAACGGCGGGGTGAAAAAGGGCGATCTGGCCCTGGAAGACCCGGGCGCGGTGCGGGCGGGGCTGCCCAACTTGCAGGCCCACCTGGAAAACATGCGCAAGTACGGGGTGCCGGTGGTGGCGGCCATCAACCACTTTGCCGGCGACTTTGACAGCGAGGTGGCCGAGGTGGCCCGCTGTCTCGACGAGATGGGGGTGCCCTACGCCCTGTCGGACGTCTTCTCTCAGGGCGGCGCGGGCGGGGTGGAGCTGGCACAGCTGGTCTGCCGGGCCTGCGAGGAGCCGGGGCGGTTTGCCCCCCTCTACGACGCGGCCCTCCCCATTGAGGAGAAGATCGGCGCCATCGCCCGGGAAATCTACGGCGCCGCCGGGGTGGAGTACACCTCCGCCGCCCGGCAGCAGATGCGCCAGATCGAGCAGCTGGGGCGGGACGACCTGCCCGTCTGCATCGCCAAGACCCAGTACTCCCTCTCGGACGACCCCAAAAAACTGGGTCGGCCCCGGGGCTTCACCCTGCAGGTCAAAGAGGTGCGCCTCTCCTCGGGGGCGGGGTTCCTGGTGGCCCTGGCGGGGGACATCATGACCATGCCCGGGCTGCCGCCGCGGCCCGCGGCCTGCCAAATCGACATCGACGAGGACGGCCGGATCACCGGCCTGTTTTAAGGAGGGAAGCGCACAGATGACATCCTACCTTTCCCACAGCGTGGCCGAGACCGAGGCCTTTGCCGCCCGGCTGGCCGCCCACCTCCGCCCGGGGGACGTGGTGGCCTACCGGGGCGGGATGGGGGCTGGCAAGACCGCCTTCACCCGGGGGCTGGCCGCCGGGCTGGGGGTGCGCGGGGAGATCAGTTCCCCCACCTTTGCCATCGTCAACGAGTACCGGGGGCCGGTCAACCTCTACCACTTTGACATGTACCGGGTGCTGGACATCGACGACGTGGAGACCACCGGCTTTTTTGACTACCTGGAGCGGGGGGACAGCATCCTGGCGGTGGAGTGGAGCGAGAACGTGGAGGCCATTCTCCCCCCGGAGACCATCACCGTGACCATCGAGCCGGAGGGCGAGGACTGCCGGCGGATCACGGTGGAAAACCTGCAAATCGACAAGAGGAGGGAGAGCTGATGCGGATCTTAGGGCTGGACTGTTCGGCCAAATCCACCTCCTGCGCGGTGGTGGAGGAGGGGGTCATCCTGGCCGAGAGCTTTGTCAATACCAAACTGACCCACAGCGAGACCCTGCTGCCCATGATCGACGGGATGCTCCAGGCGGCCAAGATCGACCTGGGGTCGGTCGATCTGCTGGCGGTGACCCACGGGCCGGGCAGCTTCACCGGGCTGCGCATCGGCGCGGCGGCCATCAAGGGCCTCTGCGCCGGGGCCGGGCTGCCCTGCGTGGGGGTCTCCACCCTGGAGGCGACCGCCTACAACCTGGCCCATGAGCGGGGCTATGTGGTCCCCTGCATGGACGCCCGGCGAAACCAGGTCTACACCGCCACCTTTTTTGCCGACGGCAGCGGCGCGCTGAAGCGGGTGAGCGAGGACGAGGCGGTGGCCGCCGAGGAGGCGCTGCGGTTTTGCAGTGATGAAAAAATGCCCATTTTCCTACTTGGAGACGGCGGCCGGATGTGCTATACTATTCACAATGGAAACGTGCGGGTGCGCCTGGCGCCCCCCCACCTGCTCTCCACCAGGGGAAGCGCCGTGGCCGCCTGTGCCGCCGCGCCGGAAAACCGGCGGCGGGCGGGGGACGGGGCGGCGCTGGCCCTACACTACATACGCCTCTCCCAGGCCCAGCGCGAGCGGCAGGAGCGGCAAAAATCAAACGGAGGAATGTGAATATGTTAGCCATCGGTTGCGATCACGGCGGATACGCCCTGAAAGAAGAAGTCAAAAAGCATTTGGACGAGCGCGGCATCGAGTACATCGACTGCGGCTGCAACGGGGAGAGCGTGGACTACCCGGTGATCGCCAGCGAGACCTGCGCCCACATCACCTCCGGCGAGTGCGAGAGGGGCCTGCTGTTCTGCGGTACCGGCATCGGCATTTCCATTGCCGCCAACAAGACCCCCGGCATCCGGGCGGCCTGCTGCTCCGACTACTACAGCGCCAAGTACACCCGCATGCACAACGACGCCAACGTGCTGTGCATGGGGGGACGGGTCATTTCCTCTGGCCTGGCCTGCGAACTGGTGGACGTGTTTCTCGACACCGCCTATGAGGGCGGCCGCCACCAGCGCCGGGTCGACATGCTCACCGAGCTGGACAAGAAAAAACAATAGGCCCTGAGAGGGTGGGAAGGCGGAGGCTGCTGACAGCCCCCCTTTCCCACCCTCCCTTTGCACCGACGCACATCCGGCGGCCGGGCAGCCCCCGCAAGCCGCCTCTGGGATAAATACAAGGAGGATCTTCAAATGGCAAAAGAACCGTTCATCATGGACCACCCCCTGATCCAGCACAAGATTTCCCTGCTGCGGGACAAGAACACCAGCACCAAGGAGTTTCGCGAGCTCATCAGCGAGATCGCCATGCTCATGTGTTACGAGGCCACCCGCGACCTGCCCCTGAAGGCCGTGGAGATCGAGACCCCCATTGCCACCGCCAAGGCCCACATCATCGCCGGGCGGAAAATCGCCTTTGTCCCCATTCTCCGGGCCGGCCTGGGGATGGTTGACGGCATCCTCAACATGGTCCCCTCGGCCAAGATCGGCCACGTGGGCCTCTACCGCGACCCCGAGACCCTCAAGCCGGTGGAGTACTACTGCAAGATGCCCACCGACATCAGCGAGCGGGACGTGATCGTCCTCGACCCGATGCTGGCCACCGGCGGCTCGGCCATCGACGCCATCAACCTGGTGAAGAAGTACGGCCCCCGCTCGGTCAAGTTTATGTGCGTCATCGCCGCGCCGGAAGGGCTTGCCGCCCTGCAGGAGGCCCACCCCGACGTGGAGATCTACGTGGGCGCCCTGGACGAGCGCCTCAACGAAAACAGCTACATCGTCCCCGGCCTCGGCGACGCCGGCGACCGGATTTTTGGCACCAAGTAAGGTTTTTCAGCAAGGTGGACGCCCCCTCTGACCTCGTCGGAGGGGGTGTCCCTTTTTGCCCCGAAAACCCGCCCCAAAAGGCGGCGGTGGGCGCCTCTCCCCTTCTCCTGCCGGCGGGTCCCATTCCACCGTCCGACATCTCCTCCTCCGCTGCTCTGCCTGCCCTCTTTCGCCTCCCGGCCTGCCCTCTGTGCCGCCTGGCGCGTCCCCTCCATCTCTCGGTCCCCCCCTCCTCTGCCCAGTGAGTTCCCTTGCCGCTCGGCATTTTCTCTTCCTCCTCTCGATGTGTCCCCTTCTGCCAACCGATGTGCCCTCTGCCGCCACTCATCATGTCCTCTACCGCTGCCTGGCGCGCTCTCTATCTCCGCTCATCGTGTCCTCTACCGCTGCCTGGCGTGTCCCCTCCATCTCTCGGTCCCCCCTCCTCCGCCCAGTGAGTTCCCTTGCCGCTCGGCATTTTCTCTTCCTCCTCTCGACGTGTCCCCTTCTGCCAACCGATGTGCCCTCTGCCGCCACTCATCATGTCTCTGTCGCCACCCAGCGCGCTCTCTATCTCCGCTCGTCGTGTCCTCTGCCGCTGCCCGGCGTGCCTCCCTCTGTCCCCTGTCGAAAAGGTTTGACAAAAAGTTGTCACAAGGCATATAATAAAGTCACAAATATATACAAGGAAAAATGTGCGTGACCGCACAGAAAGAGGCAGGTTTCTCTGCCGCGAGGTAACTGCTGTGAACAAGCGATTGGGTTGCTGGGCCCTCTCCCTGCTGCTGGCTGTCGCCATGCTGGCCGCCGTCCCCTTTGCCCAGGGGACGAGTGTCCTACACATCGGGGCGGGGGGCGATTTCCCCACTGTGGGCGAGGCCTTCGCCTCCCTCGGCGAAAACACGGGGGATTTGACCCTGCTGCTGAGTGAGGACTTGGGGGAAGAGGGGGACCTGGTGGTCCCCGCCGACCGGGGGATCACCTCCCTCACCCTGGACAGCGGCGACGGGCAAAACCACACCCTGGGGGCATACCGCTTCTTTGCCAACGGCGTTCCCCTGACGGTCAACCGCGCCAAGGTCCGCTACCTCTACGGCGGCGGGCTCGACCGCACCGTCCCCTCCACCGAGGTCACGGTGCGCGGCGGCAGCATCGGCTGGCTGCTGGGCGGGGGAACGGCAGACCAGCCCGGGGGCGAGGCCCGGGTCACCGGCCAGGCCGCCGTCACCTTTGACCATGCCGACACCGTCTTTCACAGCGACGACTACCTCTGGGGCGGCGGCTATGCCAATGCGCAGGGGGTGGACGTGTCGGTGGGCTCGGTCAAGATCGAGATCCTCGACACCGACCTGCCGGAGCGGGAGATCATGGGCGGCGGGATGGCGTCGGACAGAAACTGCAACGCCGACGCCGGCCAGGTCTCCATCACCATTCGAGGCTCCACCCTCCACGGGGACGTCTACGGCGGCGGCCACTGCGACACGGCCACCGCCTCGGCCCGCTCCCAAAACACCTCGGTCACCATTGTCGACAGCGACTTCCCCCTCTACAACGGGGACTACGGCGGCAACATCCTCGGTGGCGGCTTTCTCTTCAACGGGGGCGGCTCGGTGGACATCTCCGGCACCGCCAAACTGGACATCCGAAACAGCACCATCACCGCCGCCATCGGCGGGCCCCTGGGCCTCTCCAGCAAGAGCGTCTCGGCGGGCAACACCTCGGTCACCCTGCAGCACTGCACCGTCCGCCAACTGGTGAGCGGCGGCTGTTACAGCGGCGACGGGATAGCGGCGGTGCAGTGCGAAAATGCCGACGTGCGCATCGTCGACGGCATCACCTTCCCCGACGGGGGCGCCATCTACGCCCAGGGCTATGTGGAGGAGAAGGGCACCGCCGTGGCCACCGGGCGCGCCTCCCTCTCCATCGAGGGGGCCGCCGTCTCTGTCGACGCCATCTCCGGCGTCACCGATTTGACCCTGTCCGCCCCCCTCACCGTCGGTCAGAGCTGGGAGCCCGCCCCCTCCGGGGCGGCGACAGTCACCCTCAAGGGCGGCTGGGCCGACGGGGACGCGGCCATCAGCTATCAGGGCGACGCGCCGCAGCAGGGCTGGTTTGCCTTTACTGAAGAGGGCCCGGCCGACTACCGGCCGGGCGGGGAGGCCATCTGGGCCGTGCACGCCCCCGACCTGCACCTCACCACCCAGGTCGTGGGGGAGGGGACCCTCTCCCCCGCCGGGGCGCAGACGGTGGGCTGGAACCAGTCCATCACCTACACCGCCCAGCCCGCCGACGGGTGGGCGCTGCAATCGGTCACCGCCGGCGGCGAGCCGGTGCCTTTCGAGGGGGACCGCTTCTCCCTCTTCCAGCTGCGCGCCGACACCCAGCTGGTGGTCACCTTTGCCAAGCAGCCCCTGGATTTAAAGGACACCGGCACCGAAGTGCAGCTTTACTGCCCGCCCGCAGCCATCCCTGAAGGGGTCTCCCCCTCGGCGGTGACCCTGCAGGCCGAACGGCTGCAAGAGGGGGCGGACGACTGGCAGCTGGTGCAGAGCGCCCTCGACGAGGTGGCCGAACAGTACACCGCCTTTGACATCTCCCTCCTCTGCGACGGCAGCAAAATCCAGCCGTCGGGCAAGGTGTCGGTGCGCATCCCCATCCCCGACGGGTACGACGCCGACCGCCTGGTGGTCTACCGAGTCGAACCCACCGGCGCGCGGGTCCCCTACCCCGTTGAGGTCAAAGATGGGTTTGCCTGTTTTGAGACCGACCACTTCAGCTACTATGTGCTGGCCCAAAAGGCGGAGGAGACCCCTCCCGCCAAAGGCGCCCTTCTCTTTGAGCAGCCCACCAACGGGCGGCTCACCGCCGCCGCTGACGGCCAGCAGGTGGAGAGCGGTGCCTCCCTCCCCGAGGGGACGGTGGTGCTTTTCACCGCCCTGCCCGCTGCCGGCTACCAGTTGGAGAGCTGGCAGCTTGACGGACAGACCCTGGCGGGGGAAGACGGCCTGCAACTGCGGGTGACGGTGGGAAAGGAAGGGGCCCGGGTGGCGGTGACCTTTCAGGCGCGCGAACAGCAGCCGACGCCTGCCCCCACTCCTCCCACCCCCTCTGCCGGCGGCGGGAGCCCCTATACCGGGGACAGCACGCCCCTGCCCCTCCTCACCGCCCTTCTGCTGGCGGGCGGCGCGGCGGCCGTCCTGCGGCGTCGCCGCCAATAAATCCCTGACCTGATTGCCCGACTGCTCGGCCACTGTGTAAGGCGAGCCCTTGCCCCCCCACACAGCCCCTCCACTCCCCCTTTTCTCGGCAGGGGGATGGAGGGGCTGTTGCCTTGTGACGGCGCCAATCGCCCCCTCTCTCGGCTGTTCAGACGCTCTGCCACTGCGCAAAGTAGGCTTCCTGCCGCCCCACAATCCCTGCCCTTCCCCGCCCTTTTCTCCGCGGGGACAGGTGGCGCGACGGTCGCCTTATAACGGGCGCTGCCAACGGTCTCCACGTTCGGTCATCCAGCTACCCGGCCACAGTGTGAAGCAGGCCCTTCTCTACCGGGCAATCCCCTGTCCCGTCCTTTCTCCAGCAGGGGTGGGCGATGAGACAGCCGGCTTGCAGTGGCGCTATCATCGGGTCATCAGTTCAGCCATTCAACTGTCCAAGCGCAGTGTGGGGCGGGTCCATCCCCCCATACAGCCCCTGTCCCTCCCCGTCTTTCCCCAAGTGGGGGCAGGCGGCGCGGCGGTCGCCTTGTAACGGCGCTGCCAGCGATTCTCTCGCCCGGCCATTCAGTCGTCCAGGCGCAGTGTGGGGCGAGTCCATCTCCTCATACAGCCCCTGCCCTTCCCCGTCTTTCCCCAAGTGGGGGCAGGCGACGCGGCGGTCGCCTTGTAACGGTGCTGCCAGCGGCCCTCTCGCCCAGCCATTCAGTTGTCCAGGCGCAGTGTGAGACAAGCCCATCACCTCCCGCATGACCTCTCCCCTTTCCAGGCGAGGCGGGCGGTGCGGCGTCGATTTGTAGCGGCGCTGCCAATCGTTCCCTCGCCCGGTCGTCCGACTGCCCGGCCACTGCGCGAGGCGGGTCCATCTTCCCCCTGGGCACCTCCCGCCTTTTTCTCCCTCCTCCCCGGCGGCAGGCCACAAAAAGCCCCTCTCCCCCACAGCGGGTCGGAGAGAGGCTTTTTCTTTGCCCTGTCATTTTTGGAGGATGTAGAAGATGTACTGCTCCACCTCCGCCAACTGGCGGCGGGAACAGCTCCGGATGAGGGAGGCCACCTCCTCCGCCCGCCCGGGATAGGAAAAAGCCAGAGAATCGCCCAACAGCAGGTCCGGCGGCACCTGCAGGCAGTTGCTGATCTTGACAAAGGTCTGAAGTGTGGGGATGGAGTGGGCGCACTCGATGTTGCTGATGTGTTTCTGGGTCAACTCCACCAGGTTGGCCAGCTCCTCCTGGGTCAGTCCCCGCCGCTTTCTGAAATAGCGGATGCGCCTGCCGAGGCCGGCGTAATCTACCTTCTCCACCTTATCACTCCTTCTTTAACAGGGTATCGAAATGGCGGCGAGTTGTTAACCCAATTGCAAAAGAGATACTCTTTACAATTACTAAAACTTGTGATTTAATAGTGGTATATACTTTTTAGAGTGGATAAAATCGCATTTTTTTACAGGGCAATTGTTCCTGTTTTGGAAAAAACACCTTGAAGGAGGCGTTGGTAAATGGCGTCGATGGGGCTTTTGGACACCGCTGCGGAGTTTTGCGGCACCTACCTGTCTGAACTGCGGCGAGGTACCACCAGGCAGCAGGTCATTCCCTACCTGCTGCAAATCCCGGACGACCGCTATCCCCTCGACGAGTGGAACGACGCCCTTGCCTACTTGTTGGGGGCGGCGGAGCCATGCTCCAGTGTGGCGGCCGCCAAAGACCTGTTGGCGGCTTCCCTTCGCCAGCCGCCCCACCACTGATTTGCCAAAAGCGCCCCTGCCCGCCGCCGGTCGCCCGCAGGGGCGCCTTTTTTGTCCGGCAAAAACAGCGGACCGACTGAGAGCGGCCCCCCTGTCCCTTCGGCACGTTGCGCTCTCGCGACGCCCGATAGGGGCAGTTTGGCCGCACCTATGGCCCACTATTTTCTTTTTTTAGGGAGGTAGAAAACCATGCTCATCACCCCGCAGACGATTTTCCTGAAAGACGGCCGGGAGTGTCTGTTGCGCTCCCCCCAGGCGGAGGACGCCGAGGCCGTGTTGACCCACCTTCGCCAGACGTCGGCGGAGACCAGCTTCATGGCCCGCTACCCCGACGAGATCACCCAGACCACCGCGGAGGAGGCCGCCCTCCTGCGGCGGCAGGCAGAGGACCCCCTCGCCTTGATGGCGGCCGCCTTTGTGGGGGGCGAACTGGCCGCCAACGCCGGTCTCGCCCCCGTCGCCCGGCTGGACAAGTACCGTCACCGGGCGGAGTTCGGCATCTCGGTCAAGGAGGCGTTTTGGGGGCAGGGCATCGGCTCTGCCCTGCTGCCGGTCATCATTGCAGCCGCCCGCGCCGCCGGCTACCTGCAGATCGAGCTGGAGGTGGTGGCCGAAAACCGGCGGGCCGCCGCCCTGTACGAGCGCTTTGGCTTTCAGAGTTACGGCCTGCGGGAGCGGTCCTTTCGCTTTCGCGACGGCAGCTTCTGCGCCGAAAAGCTGATGATTTTACAGCTTTGAGCGACAGGGCAAATGAGAAATGAAAAATGAAAAATGAAAAAAGAGAGGTGGCCGACGCCGCCTCTCTTTTTTTGCCGCCGCTTTAGGGCAGGGCGATCTCGGCGGCGCCTGAAAGGCCCGCCTCGACGAACCGCTGCCAGGCCCGCTCGAAAATCAAGCGATAACAGTCTGTCAGCTTCTGGACAAACATCGCCTCCTCGCCCGCCTGCAGGGCGTTTGCCGCCTCGACACAGATGTGAAAGACGGCCCGTATGTTTCGCTGGGCCCGCCGCCCCTGCAGGTAGAACAGGAAAGCCCCCCGCTGGAGCAGCCGGTTGGTCTGTTCTACGATCTGCCGCAGAGAGGCCAGGGGGATGGCCTCGATGACGGCGGCAATCAGGGGGGTGAGGGGGCTCTCCCCTCCCCCTTTGGCCGCCTGGACCACCCGCTGGGCCACCCCCCTTTCCATGTGGGGAAAGGCCAGATGGGCCACCCGGGGCAACACCAGCACCATGAACTGCATCCCCTGCAGGTAGAGGAGGGCATCCCGCCGGTTGCCCGCCTGACAGACGCTCTCCTCGCTCAGCTGCATCCGCCCCAGGGTGACCTGGGTGCCCCGGCCGTTGTACACCTCCACCAGTCCCAACTGGCGCAGCATCTCCAGCGCCTGGCGGAGGGTGGAGAGGGAGACGCCGTAGCGCTGTGCCAAAGCGGCCGCCGGGGGCAGAAAACTGCCGTCGGGATAGACCCCGGCGCGGATGCCGTCCAGCAGGTCCCGCCCAATTTCGGTGTAGGTGCAGACCCGCCCCTTCTCCGCATCCCAGCGAAAGGCGCTGGCGGGGTCCTCCTCCACCTGGGGGTGGTCGGCTGCCAGGGTCTGCAGATACCGCTCCACCTGCAAGCCGACGTTTCGGTACATCTGGCCAAAGCACTGCTCCACCCGCTCCGGCGGCCCCTCCGCCAGGGCGGCAAGGGCGGTGGAAAATCCCGCCGGATTTTGGCGAATGGCCTCTAAATAGGGATTTTGATACCCCTCAAAGACCGGCACCTGGGTGTACAACTCCATGCTGGAATAGAGCTCGCCCAAAAGGGGGCTGCCGCACCGGGAGAGCAGCCGGTGCAGCGCCGCGGAGGAGGCCCGCCAGTTCTCTTTGGGGGAGGCGGTGCCCACCTTCTGGTAGCCCCGCTGCAACTGCCGCAGCATCCGCTCGCCGCTGCAGCGCGCCCCAAAGGAAAAGATGGGCGGGGTCAGGATAGCCAGCGTCTGGTACATCTCCATCACCGAGGAGCGCCGCGCCAACAGGGCGCGGATGGCCCGCTGGTTTTCCCGACTGACGTCCTCCCTGTAGATCACCACCGCGCAGCGCCGCTCCTCAGTCTTGATGTACCCCTCTTCGCGCAGGGCGGCGAGCACGTCCCGCACCGTGCGGATGCCCACGCGGTAGCGCTCGCAGAGTTTTTTGGCCGACGGCAGCGACTCCCCGCAGCGGATGCGGCCGGTCTCGATCTCCCCCACAAGCGCCCCGTGCAGGTAGGCAAACAGCGTCATTTTTTCGTTCACAGCCCCTTCCCCCCTCCCTCTGCATTTCCCTCCTAGTATAGCACAAAAAAGGCCTTAGCTATATGGATACGTGTACAAATATGACCTTGTTTTATAACCCCCCATTTGCTAGAATGGTAAAAACGGCTTTATCATTCTGTATACGTACACAAAAAGGTTTGTCATTTTTTCCGGCTTTTAAGAGCCGTCTGCCATTCTGCATCCGAGAGGAGGAGCGCTGTGCAGGGACAGAAGAAACACCTCTCACAGGAGGTGCGCCGGTGGGTGCTGGTCGCGATGGCCGCCCTCTTGGTGGGGATCGGGGCGGTCGCCGTCTGGAACGCGGTGGCATTGCGGCAGGCGGTCGACCGCCGCACCCAGCAATATCTGACGGACGTCTCCAACCAGTCCGCCCAGCTCATCCGCGCGCGCATCGACGGCACCATGGGTCAACTCGTCCTCACCGCCGAGGACTTGGCGGCGGGCGTCCTCTCCCCCGAAGGGCTGCACGCCCGCGCCTCATTTGCAAAATTTGACGAATTGGCCGTGGTCGGTCCCGCGGGTGAAAACCCCTTCACCGAAGACTATTCCGTTGATTTGGGCGAACTGCCCGCCTTTCAGTCGGCACTCAACGGCGCGCGCGTCTTCTGCCCCCTCCCGGGAAAGGATGGGTTTCTCTACCTGGTCCCCCTCGCCCGCGACGGGCAGGTCACGGGGGTGTTGGCGGGCGTCAAATCGAGTGAGAAGATGCGCGCCATCATCGACAACGACTGCTTTGACGGGCAGGGGAGCACCTGCGTCCTCGACAGCGATGGGGCCATCCTCGTCTCCCCCACCCAGCGGCCCTTTTCCGCCTTCATCGCCGCCACCCAGTACTCCGAGACGGAGGGGTGGGCGCAGGAGATGCAGGAGGGCCTGCGGCAGGGCCGGGCGGGCAATGTCCTCCTCCCCACCGCCGACGGGGAGGAGATCTGGCTGGACTACCGGCCCATCGGCGACTACGGGCTGTATGTGGCCACCCTCATCCCCCGCGACCTCATCGCCGCCGACGTCGACCTCTCCACCCGGCGGACCATCGGCTTTGCCGTGGGCGCCGCCGTCCTGCTGGCGCTGTTGAGCGCGGGCGGGATCATCTACCAGAACTGGACCCGCGCCCAGATGAGGCGGGTCGCCTTTTCGGACCCGGTCACCGGGGGATACAACAACGCCCGCTTCCTCTGGGAGGGGGAGCGGCTCGTCCGCCAGCGCCCGGCGGAAGGCTGGGCAGTGATCGCCCTGAACCTGAAGGACTTTCGCCTGGTCAACGAGGTCAAGGGCGAGGAAAATGGCGACGACCTCCTCCGCCGGGTGCACCGCACCCTTCTGCAGCAGCTGGGCGAGGGCGAGTTGGCGGCCCGCGGCGAGGGGGACACCTTCTACCTGCTGGCGCACGGCCCCCAGGAACGGCTGGCTGCCAGGATGGAGGACCTCTCCACCCGGCTGGGGGACATCGACACCGCCGTGGGCCGCCTGCGGGTGAGCCAGGGCGGCTGTCCCGTCGACCCCGCCGACCCCGATTTGGGGGCTGCCGAGCGCCGGGCAAATCTGGCCCGCAGGACCGTGGCCGAGGAATACCCCAGCAGCGCCGCCCTCTTTGACGGCTCATTTGCTGTCCGCCAGGAGGAGGAAATCGAGCGCCTGAAGGAGTTGGAACAGGCCTTTGCCAGGGAGGAGTTCTGCATCTACCTGCAGCCCAAATACCGGCAGCGGGACGGCCATGCCGAGGTGGCTGGGGCCGAGGCCCTGGTGCGCTGGGTCCACCCTGGGCGGGGGTTGGTCCCCCCGGGCGAATTCATCCCCCTCTGCGAGCGCACCGGGCTGATCCGCCAGTTGGACCTGCTGGTCTTTGAAAAGGTCTGCCTGCTGCTCAAAAGGTGGGCGGAACAGGGGCTGGCAGAGGTGCCGGTATCGGTCAACGTCTCCCGCCAGCACATGAAGACCGCCCACTTTTTGGACAGCTACCGCGACATCCTGCAGCGCACCGGTGTCGACGCCCACCGGCTGGAATTGGAGCTGACGGAAAACGTCCTCTTCACCACCCGGGAGATCGGGGAGGCGCGGGACCTGATCGAGCGCATCCACCAGTTGGGGATGCACTGCTCGCTGGACGACTTCGGGGCGGGCTACTCCTCCCTGGGGCTGCTCAAGGACCTACCGGTGGACACCCTCAAGCTGGACCGGCAGTTCTTCGCCGACAGCCTGCACTCCCCCCGCTCCCAGGCGGTGGTCCGCTCCATCCTCTCTCTGGCCAGGGCACTGGAGATCGAATCGGTGGCCGAGGGGATCGAGGAAGAGGGGCAGGCGGCCTTCCTCTGGGAGGCGGGCTGCGACCTGATCCAGGGATACCTCTACGCCCCGCCCCTGCCGACGGCGGCCTTCGAGTCGCTTCTCCCCCCTGCGAACAACTAAAAAAGGGCCCGCCGGAGCAACCTGCTCCGACGGGCCCTTTTCATCTGCCATGCGCCCTTTATTTAGAAGGTGTTGACCTTTTCAAGCAGGTCGCGCTTCATCCGCCACAGGCTGGGGGAGAGATCGACATAGTAGCGGTGGGGGTTTTCAAACCGCTTGACCTCTTCCCAGAGGTGGTCCACCTGTTCCAGACAGTAGTTTTGCAGCTGCTGCAGGGAGAGGGGGGTGTAGAGGGACCTGCCCTCGGCAAAGACCTGCTCCAGCACCGGCACCGCGTAGACGTTTTCGAGGGTCTGCTTTTTCCAGGTGGCGTTGGGGTCGAAGATGGTGATGGGCTTCGAGGTGTCCACCTCCTCGCCGAACTCGGTCACATAGTCGGCGATGGCCTGGTGGGTGTCCTTGTCAAAAAAGCGCCAGACCTGCTTGAAGCCGGGGTTGGTGATCTTCTCCACCGTCTCGGAGATCTTGATTTTGGGGATGTAGTGCTCCCCCTCCTGAATGGCCACCAGCTTGTAGACCCCGCCGAACACCGGGTCGGACTTGCTGGTGATGAGGTTCTCCCCCACCCCAAAGGAATCCACCTTGGCCCCCTGGGTGATCAGGTCGCGGATGATGTACTCGTCCAGCGAGTTGCTGGCCACGATCTTGCAGTCGGTGAGACCGGCCTCGTCGAGCATCTTGCGGGCTTTTTTCGAGAGGTAGGCGATGTCGCCCGAGTCGATGCGGATGCCCGCCGGCCGGTAGCCCCGGGGGATGACCACCTCGTTAAAGACCTTGATGGCGTTGGGGATGCCCGACTTGATGACGTTGTAGGTGTCCACCAGCAGGGTGCAGCTGTCGGGGTAGATCTCGGCGTAGGTCTTGAACGCCTCGTACTCCGAGTCGAACATCTGCACCCAGCTGTGGGCCATGGTGCCGGTGGCGGGGATGTGGTAGTCCCGGTCGGCAATGGTGCAGGCGGTGGCGGCGCAGCCGCCGATGTAGGCCGCCCGCGCCCCCAGGATGGCGCCGTCGTAGCTCTGGGCGCGGCGGGAGCCAAACTCCATCACCGGCCGCCCGGCGGCGGCCCGCACCACCCGGTTTGCCTTGGTGGCCAGCAGGGACTGGTGGTTGACCGTCAGCAGGACCATGGTCTCCACCAGCTGGGCCTGGATCACCGGGCCCCGCACAATGACCACCGGCTCGCCGGGGAAGACCGGCTCCCCCTCCTTGGCGGCCCAGACGTCGCAGGTGAAGCGAAAGTGCAGCAGGTAGTCGAGGAAGGCCTCGCTGAAGATGTGCTTGCCCCGCAGGTAGTCCACGTCCTCCTGGGTGAAGCGGAGGTTGTTCATGTACTCCACCAGCTGCTCCAGCCCGGCGAAGATGGCGTAGCCGCCCCCGTCGGGGATCTTGCGGAAGAACATGTCAAAGACGCCGATCTTGTCGTCCATCCCGCTCTCCAGGTAGCCGTTGGACATGGTCAGCTCGTAAAAGTCGGTGAGCATGGTCAAATTGCGCTCGTTTTGCAGATCCAGACCCATTTTGCGGTCCTCTCCTTTTTTTGGCCGCCCGGCTCATCCACCCCCGGCAGCCACTCTCATATTTTACCATCTCTCCCCCAAAACGGGGGAAGTGGGCGGCCGCTCTCGGCAGATTGCACAGAAGCCCTTTTCATCCCTCAAACGCGCAGCCGCTTTTCTGTTTATTATAGCACAGAGGGCGGGGGTTGTCATCCCGCCCGATAGCCCTCCACCTTCTGCAAAAAGGCCTCCCAGCCGCCGGTGTCCCGCATGATCTGGGGGCAGTTTTTCTCCATGAAATCGTGGTGCTGCTTGATGTTTTCGAGCCCCAGCCCGTAGTAGTCCAGCAGGTAGGCGGTGAGCTTGGCGGCATTGTCCACCGCCCGGTCGTAGTCGCCGTCGTCGTTGACGCAGATCTCCACCCCGATGCCGCACTGGTTTCCCCCGCCGGCAGTCAGCTTGTCGCCGGCGTGCCAGCCCACCTCGTCGTCGGGCAGGTGGTGATAGATCTGGTGGTCGTCCACCGTGTAGTGCCAGGAGAGGGTGCTCTCCACCGATTTTTTCTGTATGTACTCGCTGTGGCGCTGGGCGTCCGCCCCGTCTGAGTGGTTGGCCGTCTCGTGGATGACCACCCACTTGATTTCCCGCTTGATGCCCGGCCGCCCGGCGTTCCCCGCGGGGATGAACTCCTCGGTCACCGGGATGCCGGCGATGGTCTGGGCCCGAGAGGGTTCCACCGGCTGCCGGTACCGGCAGCGCGAGAGGATGAGCAGCCCCCCCAACAGCACCGCCAGCAGCCCAAAGAGGATGGGGCGCAGGGGGAGGTGCCTGTCCCGCCCGCGCGGACGGGGGCGGGGGACCTTTTTCAGCGGCGGCCTTCGCCGAACGGTAGATGGCGGCAATTTCACACTTCCTCTCTCAGCGCTCTCATTTACTAGAGTATACACCATCTCCCGAAAAAATTCTTGACGGCTTTCTTTCGATTTGCCTGCCAACAGCTTCCTTTTTTTGGAAGACATTTGTCCTTGGCAAAGGGCCAATTTGGCGCTACACTGGTAAAAAAAGAGCGGGGGGCCCGCGCGCCGGCCGCCCTGCCACTGGAGGAATCGAGCCAATGGACAAGAGAAAAGTGATTTTAGATGTGGACACCGGCAGCGACGACGCCGTCGCCATCATGACCGCCCTGCTCTCCCCCGAGTTGGAGGTGCTGGGCATCTGCACCGTCAACGGCAACCGCTGCATCGAGATGACCACCGAAAACACCCTGCGGGTGGTGGAGTACCTGGGCAGCGACGTGCCGGTCTTCAAGGGCTGTCACCTGCCCCTGGTCAGCTCCCTGACCCCCGGCCGCCGGCCCCACATGCCCTTCACCGGCCAGGAGGACCCGGAGGAGAACGTCCACAGCGACTACCTGGACTACCTGCCCGCCGCCACCATCCAGCCCCAGCGGCAAAACGCTGTCAGCTGGCTGGTGGACACCCTGATGGCCTCGGACGGGGACATCACCCTGATCCCGGTGGGGCCGCTGACCAACATCGCTGCCGCCATCCGCATCCAGCCCGAGATCGTGGAGAAGATCGGGGAGATCGTCATCATGGGCGGCGCCTATGAGTACGGCAACATCACCCCCGCCGCCGAGTTCAACATCTGGATCGACCCGGAGGCCGCCAAGATCGTGCTGGACTGCGGCGCCAAGATCACCCTGGTGCCCCTGGACGCCACCCACCGCGCCTGCATCTCCCTGGGCGAATGCGACCAGCTCGACGCCATGAACACCCGCGCCTCCAAGGCCACCTCGGAATTTGCCCGCTACCGCATCAAGGGCTACCGGGTCTTTCAGCCCATGGAGCAGGACGACTGGGGTCCCATCCACGACGCCCTGGCCGTGGCCGCGGTCATCGACCCCACCGTCCTCAAAGACGTCCGCCAGCTCTATGTGGACGTGGACTTCTCCGGCGGCTTTGCCGACGGCATGACCATCTGCGATGTGAACACCCGCGACAAAAAGGCCCGCAAGAACTGCGCAGTCGCCCTGAACGCCGACCGGGAGAAGTTTGTCTCCCTGGTGATGCGCGCCATGGAGCGCTCGCCCAAATAGCGCCTCCCGTTAAAAATCGCCTCTCCGCACTGCCGGAGGGGCGATTTTTTTACCTAAAATTTTCCTTTTATTGCGGGGCGGTGGAAAAGCCTTCGCGGTTTTCACAAATCGTGAAACTTGTCGAAAAAAGGGGGCTGTACAGCGTCTATCTCCTGTATGATGCTTAAGGGAAGACTATCTACTAGGAGGTAATAAAAATGAGTACGTTCGCCTATGTGCGGGTCTCCTCCCGCGACCAAAACGAAGACCGGCAGCTGATCGCCATGCAGGAGTTCGGCGTGCCGAAGACCCACATCTACACCGACAAACAGAGCGGCAAGGACTTTGACCGCCCCAGTTACCAGCGGCTGATGCGCCGCCTCAAGCCCGGCGATCTCTTGGTGATCAAGTCCATCGACCGGCTGGGGCGCAACTACGACGAGATCATCCAGCAGTGGCGGGAGATCACCAAGCGAAAGCAGGTGGACATCGCCGTGCTGGACATGCCCCTGCTCAACACCCGGCAGGGCGACCGGGACCTGACCGGCGTCTTCATCTCCGACTTGGTGTTGCAGATCCTCTCCTACGTGGCCCAGACCGAGCGGGAGAACATCCGCCAGCGGCAGCGGGAGGGCATCGACGCGGCCAAGCGAAAGGGGGTCGCCTTCGGCCGGCCGCGAAAGCCCATCCCCCCCGACTTCCCCCTGCTCAAACGGCAGTGGCAGGGCGGCTCCATCAGCTCCCGCGAGGCGGCCAAGCGCCTTGGCGTCTCGCAGGACACCTTCCTTCGCTGGACCCGGGAACACTGAAGAGAGGCGGCTGATTGGAAATCTTTATGAAAAGAAATGGTAGACTTTACCTTTCGCGCTGCAACCGGCTACGCCCGCCTGTGCTGCGGAAAAAAGCTCCTGAAATCGAGCCTAAAAAAGGCCAACTTTTACAGGAAAACGTGCCTTTTGATGCGCCTTTTACACATTCCCTATTATACCGGCAGCGAAAGAAATTGTCTGCTATATCGAGCAGAAGAGGGAGGGGACGACTTTGCCAAAAGACCTGTTGGAAGAGCTGGCCGACAGCCTTCACTGCACCTATCTGTCCGACCTGCGCCGGGCAGACCTGCGGGCGTTTCTGCCGGAGGCCGTTGCGCGAGTGTCCGCCCACACCTACCCCCTGCGGGAGTGGAACGACGCCGTTGCCTACCTTTTTGGGGAGGATGTGGAGCCCTTTGACGACTCCGAGCAGGCCAAGGCCTTTTTGCAACGGCCCTCTTCTCCCCCGCCCAAGACACAGTGCTAAATGGCCGCGCAAAAGTTCCCGGACGAGGGCCGTCCGGGACTTTTTTAGTGGGGGCAACTGCCCCGCGATCGGGCAAAGGCGTCCACTCACAGAGGGCTCTCCCCGTCGGAAGGGCCCCCTTTCCCTCTTTTGCCGCTGCGTCCCTGGCCGCGGCGAAGACAGGGCCATCCCCCGCACCGGCCCGCCCCCAAACCCAGCGCCGTGTAGGCCCCGCACAGGGTACAGCGGGAGGTCCAGGTGGAAGGCCCTGGGGAACGACCCGCGGGCTTTCCATCCGCCCACCTGCACAGGGGGCGGCTAGAGGGCACTGACGGCCAGAGGGGCAGCCAGCCGATTTCCAATCTGCGCACCAATGCGGGGTCCGGCTCGGATGCCACCTGCCGATGTCCGTCTCCGCCTATTCCAAATCGCACGCCTGGACGGGGTGCGGTGGGACACTGTCTGCGCCATCCGCACCGCATGCGGGATTTGATTTCCCCTCTGTGCGGGGACTTTTGGCCGCCCGGCGGCGCTGGGGTGGCGCGAAAATGTCCATCCCCATCCCCCTGTGGGGGCGACCGGGACTTGATGGCCGCTGCATTTTTCGGTCCCCGTCCCCCGCATGGGGGGCGGCTTTGCCGTCGCAGCGGCCAGATATGTGCCCACCCCTTCCGTCTCCCACCGGCGGCCATCGGGTCGCGCCCCCCTGCCCGAAAGCAGCCCCCCCTCTCGCCCCCGGCAGGGCGGCGAGCCGGGGAAGACGGGCAGACGTGTCCCTCGAGAGGAACACCTTGTTTTCTGCCGCCGGATGCGGTAGAATAGATGGGTATTTTTATCACCGGCACCAAAGCGCACAAAGGGGATACGGGGGATGCCTTCCCTGCCTTTTTGGCGCCAATTTTTTAGAAAGGGGGCAGTGATATGGCCTCTCTGCTGGTCAAGGCCTTTGTGCGAGACTGCGAACAGGTGGGGGATACCCGGGTCCGGGCCCGCTACGGCACCCTCTCCGGCGCGGTGGGCATCGCTGCCAATGTCCTGCTCTTTGCCGCCAAGTTGGCGGTGGGCACCCTGGCGGGAAGCGTCTCCATCGTGGCGGACGCGGTGAACAACCTCTCCGACGCGGGCAGCTCCATCATCAGCCTGCTGGGCTTCAAAATTTCCGAAAAACCGGCGGACCGGGACCACCCCTTCGGCCACGGCCGCACCGAGTATGTGGCCGGGCTCATCATCGCCTTTTTGATCTTGCTGCTGGGCTTTGAACTGGGGCGCACCTCGCTGGACAAGGTCCTCCACCCCTCCCCGGTGGAGACCTCGGCGGTGACGCTGGCGGTGCTGGCCGGCTCCATCGCCTGCAAGGTGTGGCTGTGGTCCTTCAACCGGCGCATCGGCAAGGCCATCTCCTCCTCCACCATCCTCGCCACCGCCCAGGACAGCCTCAACGACGTGGTCGCCACCTCGGCGGTGCTGGCGGCGTCGGTGGTCTCCCTGCTGACCCCCCTGAACCTGGACGGGTACATGGGGCTGGCGGTGGCGGCCTTCATCCTCTTTTCCGGGTACGGGGTGGCCAAGGACACCCTGAACCCCCTGTTGGGGCAGGCCCCCGACAGCGCCCTGGTGGGCGAGATCTCCCGCAAGGTCCTCTCCCACCCGCAGGTGCTGGGCATCCACGACCTGATGGTGCACAACTACGGGCCGGGGCGGATCTTCGCCTCCCTCCACGCCGAGGTGGACAGCTCCGCCGACATCCTGCAGAGCCACGACCTCATCGACAACATCGAAAAGGACCTGGCCCAGGAGATGGGGATACAGATGATCATCCACATGGACCCCATCGTCACCAACAACGACACCGTCAACGCCCTGCGGCAGACGGCGCTGGAGTGTGTGCAGCGCGTCCGCTCCGACTTGAGCATCCACGATTTTCGCGCGGTGCTGGGCGAGACCCACAGCAACCTGATCTTCGACGTGATGGTGCCGGTGGACTGCCCGGTGAAAAACCACGACCTCTGCACCCAGATCGAGGCGCAGCTGCGGGAAGTGGACCCCCGCTACAACGCCGTCATCACGGTGGACCGGGGGTACCAGGTGGACTACGGCGAGCGCCACGGGTGAGCCCCCGAAAACAGCCCTCTGACCGAGAAAAACCCCCCGGCGGGATTTCCTTCCCGCCGGGGGCTTTTGATTCGCTGTGCCGCCATTTTGAGGGGACTGGAGGCACGCACAGGCAATCAGGCGTCGAAGAAGCCGAGGATCGCCATCCCCACCCCCGCCATGGCGATGAGGGCATAGTGTTTGGCCGTGAGTTTTTCCTTGAGGAAGAGCCGGCTCCAGACCACGCTGAGCAGGCAGTAGCTGCTGATGACCGGCGCGGCGATGATGGGGTTGGCGCCGATGGCAAAGACGTAGAAGTACTGCCCCACCGTCTCGCAGAGGGCGGCGGCCATCTTGGGCTTTTCGTCCCAGACCACCAGCTTCTGCTTCTTGATGAGCACCACGTAGACAAAGGCGCAGATGGCCAGGAAGAGGAAGGTGAACTCATAGGCCATGTTGGCCTGCTCCTCGGCGATCACGGTGTCCAGCAGCAGGGCGTCGGCAAAGGTGCCCAGGCCGTCGATGACGCAGTAGAGGATGGGGAAGAGGACGGCGATGATGCTGCGGGTGTACTTTTTATCCGGCGAGAGGGCCGCCTCCCGCCGCAGCTGGTCGTCCCGCCGCTTTTCGAGCAGACTCAAGAGGAAGACCGCCAGGCAGATGAGAAAGACGGCGAAGAACTGAATGCCGTTCATGGTCTGCTTTAGAAAGACAAAGCAGAGGAGGGCCGCCACCGCCCCGGAGGAGTTGCAGATGGGGCTGGAGATGGACAGCTCGATGTAGCGCAGCCCCACATAGCCGAAGATCATGGCCAGAATGTAGAGGAAGCTGGCGGGCAGGTAGGTGATGATGTCCCGCGGCGAAAAGGGGGTGCCGGTGATGAGGAGGTAGATGGCGTGGGTGCCCATCACCAGCCCCACAGCCATCACCATCTTCCAGTGGCTGTACTTGTCAGAGGGCTTGGAGCCCATTTTGCTAAAGAGGTCGGAGCCGCTCCACCCGAGCAGCGCCAACATAGAAAACCAAAACCAGGTCATTGTATCCAATCATCCTTTTGCACAATTTGCCGCCGATGGAAACGGCCGGTCGCTGCGAAAGGGGCGGTCGCTCACCGCAGCGCGGCGGCTCCCTGCGGGGGCGGCCTGCGGGGAAAGCGGTGGGCAATGCTGTCCCAGCAGCCCACGTGGGGGCAAAACGAAACGGGTTTCACAGTGCATTGTCCTTTCTGCGCGGCCCGCGGGCCCGCCTGGTCTTTTGCAATCACGCAAAGCGGTTTATTGTATCACGGCGGGGTGCGCCCCGTCAAGGTGGGGGCATAAAAAGGCCGCTTGGGGCCCATACTCCCCCTAAATCAAAAGGAGGCGTTATGCAGATGTCTGAAATCAAGAGAAACACCGACCCCCTCGCCGAACTGCCCGAGGGGCTGGGGATGGCCCTGGCCCGCAACTTCCCCGCCATGGAGCGCTTTGGCTCCCTGCCGGAGGCGGCCAAGCGCCAGATCGTCGAGCACACCCACCAAATTGGCTCCAAGCAGGAGATGGCCGCCTTTGTCCAGCAGATCGCCGAGGGAAAAACCGGCTTTTAAGGGCCCTTGCCAAAACCGCCCAAACCGTGTACCATAGGGGTGTGGCAGAGATTGCCAACACAAAATTTGGGAGGTCTTTCTATGCGTGAAATCGTCTCTTTTCTGCAAGATGCCGGCGCTTTCTTCCTGGCCACCGACGACGGCGGCCAGCCCCGGGTGCGGCCCTTCGGCTCGGTGATGGAGTTTGAGGGAAAGCTGTTTTTCTGCACCGAGAACACCAAAGCCGTGTACCGCCAGTTGGCGGCCAATCCCAAATGCGAGATCTGCGCCCTCAAGGGGGAGGAGTGGCTGCGCCTGTGCGGAAAGGCCGTCTTTGTAGACGACAAGGCCGCCAAAGAGGCCATGTTTGCCGCCGACCCCGCCCTGGACGCCATCTACGGCACCCCCGAAAACCCCGAGTACGTGGTCTTTTATCTGGACGGGCTGACCGCCCTGCTCTACCCCGAGGAGGGGGAGCCCACCAAACTGCTGTAAACGTTCACAGAGAAAAAAGCAGAGCCGCCCCCAGCGGGCGCCTCTGCTTTTTTTGTGTTTACCCTTACAGCCGCTCCAGCAGCCGCATCTTGATGGCCACCACCCCGGCCGCATCTTCCTGCGCGGGGGTGTAGTACTGGTAGATGCCCGCCATCTTCTTCTCCAAGCTGTCCGCCGGGCCGCAGCGGCCGTAGTCCAGGTCGGAAAAGAGGGCGCGAAAGGTGGGGTAGCGCAGCAGCCCCTCCACCCGCACCACCAGCCGGCGGCTGCGGTCGGCAAAGTCGGTGAATACGATTTCGTCCCCCAGCTGCAGATCCCAGGTCTCCCGGTCGTACAGCCGCAGCTCAAACTCCTTTGAGCCGTTTAAAATATTCCCAAACGCCTTGGGGTTGATGTCCAGTTGGCGGCGCATCGCGCGTCCCCCTCTTCTCTTTTTTTCAAAGCATACCACAACTGGCAGGCTTTGAAAAGGGGTCACTGCACCAGCCAGACCCGGCGGTGCTGCACCCCGAACGAGAGGGCATCGCTGTGCCGGCCCACCGCCAGGTCGATCTTCTGGCCGCGGATGGCGCTGCCGGTGTCCTGCGCCTTGCGAAAGCCGATCCCCTCAATGTAGAGGGTGGAGCCCAGGGGGATGACTTCGGGGTCCACCGCCACCGTCACCCCCGCGCAGACCGGGTCGCCGCTGCGGGTGGTGTCCGAGCCGCCGCAGATGTGCGCATAGCGCTCGGTACAGTAGGCGCAGAGGGTGAATTCCCCCAGCTCCTCCGCCGCAAAGGGGGCGGTGAGACCCCCCTCCTCCATCGCGGGGAGATGGGCGGAGACGGCCGCGCAGGGGCGGGCGGTCAGCGCGCCCCCCGCCCCGCTGCCGCCAGTGAGGAGGAAGGGGGAGAAAGCGCAGAACAGCAGGGCCACAAACCGTCGTTTCACAGTGCGCGCACCTCTTTTTCAAGTTTTAGCACTCTATTAATTTGATTGCCAATCATTTTAAAATTGTTCATATTTCATCCCTTGATTTGTCACAAATGCGCAGTATACTGCAGTTGTAAGGAAGAGAAAGAGGGGATTTCCAATGGGACACAACCGAATGTGACCCCGCAAATGGAGTCCGAAAACCCGTTCACAGCAGAGAATGAGAAATGGAGGAATCGACAATGTTTGAACTCATGCCTTTTGGGACCATCCGCAACAACCCGTTCCACGAGCTGGACAAATTGGAAAAACAGCTGTTTGGCGATTTCGGCAGCGACTTTTCCCAGTTTCGCACCGACATCATCGAAAAGCCGGACAAATACGTTTTGAAAGCCGACCTGCCGGGGTTTGAGAAAAAGGACATCAAGGTGGACCTCAAGGGCGACACCCTGACCATCACCGCCCAGCACGACGAGTCCAAGGAGGACCGCCACGGCAACTACCTGCGGCGGGAGCGCAGAAGCGGCTCCTACACCAGGAGTTTCAGCGTCGCCGGCATCCAGGCCGACGGCATCGACGCCGAGTACAAGAGCGGGGTGCTGACCGTCACCCTGCCCAAAGCGCCCACCATCACTCCCCCGTCCCACCAAATCGAGATCCGCTAATACTCCCGCAAAGGGGCCGCGCCGCCGGGCGCGGCCCCTTTTTTCTCCCCCGTCTAAGTCAGTCAGCCCTCTCCCCCGCCGGAGCGCGCAAATCCCCCCTGTCCGCCGCCGCAGAGGGGGCAGTTTTGGGGCGGGGCGCAGTCGTAGGCGGGGAAGCCGCAGCGCTGGCAGCGCCAGCCGCGCGCCTCCCGTGCCCGCAGGAGGGTCCCCCCCTCGACCTGGGCCGCCAGCTGCCCAAAGCGGTCTCCGTGGGTCTTCTCCACCGAGGAGACCGCCAGAAAGAGGGCCGCCGCCTGCAAAAAGCCCTCGTCCCGGGCAATTTGGGAGAGGGCGGCGTAGAGCTCCCACTCCCGATACTCGTCCTCCTGCGCGTCCCGCAGAGAGGCGCCCAGGTCGCCGCCGTGCACCGGGTAGGCGGCGGTGAACTCGATCTGGCTGCCCGCCAACGGGGCCAGCAGCCGGTAAAAGGCGCGGGCGTGGGCCTCCTCCTCTTTTGCCGTCTGGCGAAAGGCCCGGCAGACGGTCAGGCAGCCCTCCCTCTCGGCCCCGTCGGCCACCAGCAGATAGCGGGTGCGGGCCTGGCACTCGCCGGCAAAGGCGCGCATCAAATGTTCTTTTGTCTTGCTGTCTTGCAGCTTCAAAAGGGAAGCCCCCTCTCGTTTTGCTGCCTTGAGTATGGCAATTTTTTGCAGGGGGTATGCACAAAGAGAAAAGCCGACGGAATAACCCGGCGGCCGACGGCGCAGACTAGCAGTACAGCGCCATTTGACAAGGAGGATTTGGAGATGAACGAGTTTACCGCACACCTGAGCGAGGACAGCTACTTTGCCGGGCTGCCCAAACTGATCCAGGAGACCATCAAGCAGACGGGGGTCGAGTTTTCCTCGCAGGAGGAGCTGCGCCAGTACGCAGAGAAGCTGATGGACCGCTAGGCGCGTCCACTGCACAAAAAAGGCGGGGAGGCCCAATGGGCCTCCCCGCCTTTTGTCGCGGTGTGAAAAGTGCTACTTCTCTTCGGTTTTGGGGGCCGCCTTTTTGGCGGCAGGCTTCTTGGCAGCCGGTTTCTTGGCCGGTGCCTTCTTGGCGGCGGGCTTTTTGGCGGCCGTCTTGGAAGCGGTCTTGGAGGTGCGGGTCACCGTCTTTTTGGCCGGGGTCACGTCGGTGATCAGCCAGGCCTGGTTGTCGCCGGCCACGTCGTCCCAGATCTGCAGCTGGGCGCCGTCGCACTTGGCCATATCGACGATGTCGAGGCACTTGCCGGTCTGCTTGGATTTGATGCGCACCAGGTTCTCGCCGATCTCCTCTAAAAACCAGAGCTGGTTGTCGCCGCCGGCGAACTCCCACTGGTGCAGGCGGGTGCCGTTGTCGGTGCCGCCCATCTCCACGTCCAGGCACTTGCCGGTGCCCTTGTTGAGGATCTTGTAAAAGCGCCCCTCTTTTTTAAACTGCCACTGCTGCTCCTTGGCGGCACCCGCCTCGGCCAGGTAGATGGCCTCGCGGCCCTCGCCGGCGGCCTCGATCACTTTGGTGCTGTCTTTGGCGGAAATGGTGTAGACCTTGGTGGCGGTCAGTTTTAAGCTTGTCTCTTTTGCAGGCATGGTGTTGGCTCCTTCTCTCCAAATAGTCGTCTCATTTATAAACCGGCGGCAGGGATCGTCGACAAAACAATACTATGTATAAAGGCAAGACTGCCGGTGATATCGTGTACTCAGTATACCATTTTTTGAAAAAAAGGCAAATTTTTCGCTTTGTAAAGCGGTTTTTTCCCCCTTTGCTCCCGGTTTTTCGGGCGCAAAGGGGGGCGAAGCCCGTCGATAGGGGCTGGCTTTCTCCACCTCTTTCCCAAAAACTCTGTACCTGTCCCCCCGCAATTGGACAGATGCACAGTTTTTCCCAAAATCCCCCTGCCGTCTTGACCTGGCGCCAAAAAGGAATACCATAGAGGAGTTGTCAAAAACCGGTTCTCCCGAACCGTCAAGAAAGGACGATCGCCGTGACCCGCGACATGACCCAGGGCAGCCCCATCCGCCTGCTGCTCACCTTCTCTTTTCCCCTCCTCATCGGAAACTTGTTTCAACAGTTTTACAACATGGCCGACACCATCATCGTGGGGCGCACCCTGGGGGTGAACGCGCTGGCCGCGGTGGGGGCCACTGGCTCCATCATGTTCTTGGTGCTGGGGTTTGCCCAGGGCCTGGCCGGGGGGCTGGCGGTCATCACCGCCCAGCGCTTCGGCGCGCAGGACGCCGCGGGGGTCCGCCGCTCCTTCACCTCCTCTATCCTCCTCAGCGCCGGGTTCACCCTGCTGCTCACCGCCGTCAGCCTGCTGGCCGCCCGCCCCCTGCTGGAGGGGATGAATACCCCCGCCGACATCATTGACGACGCCTACCGCTACCTGTCGGTGATCTTCACCGGCATCTTCGCCTCCCTCTTCTTCAACCTCCTCTCCAGCGTCATCCGGGCCCTGGGGGACAGCCGCACCCCGCTGCTCTTCCTCATCATCGCCTCGGTCTGCAACGTGGTGCTGGACATCGTCTTCATCGTCAACTTCGGCATGGGGGTGGCCGGGGCCGCCTGGGCCACCGTCATCGCCCAGGTCCTCTCCGGGCTGCTCTGCCTGCTCTACATCTTCCGGCGCTTTGCCATCCTGCGGCTGCACCGGGAGGACTGGGCCTGGCGCGGCCGCTTTGCCTGGGAGCACCTGCGCATCGCCACCCCCATGGCCTTTCAGTTTTGCATCATCGCCGTGGGCAGCATCGTGGTGCAGGGGGTGCTCAACGGCTTTGGCTCCACCACGGTGGCGGCCTTTACCGCCGCCTCGAAGATCGACCAGCTGGCCACCCAGCCCCTGGCCTCCATCGGGGTGGCCATCGCCACCTTTTCCGCCCAGAACTACGGCGCCGGAAAGTACCGCCGCATCCGGGACGGGGTGCGCAAGTCCACCCTTCTCTCCCTGGCGTTCTCCCTGGCGGGGGCGGGGCTGGTCATCGGCCTGGGGCACCCGCTGGTGCGGCTGTTTGTGGGGGAGGCCGACCCTGCCGTCTTCACCCAGGCCCAGACCTATCTCAACTTGGTCTCCGTCTTCTACTTTTTGCTGGGCTGCGTCTTTGTCTACCGCAACACCATCCAGGGGATGGGGCGGGCCATGGTCCCCATGGTGGCCGGCGTCTTTGAGCTGGTGATGCGGGTGGCCGCCGCCCTGGTGCTGGCCCGGTTCATCGGCTATGCCGGCGTCTGCCTGGCCTCCCCCCTGGCCTGGCTGGGCTCCTGCGCCCTGATCGTCCCCACCTATCTGGCCACCCTGCGCCGCCTCCTCCCCCGGGAGGAGACCTCCTCCGGCGAGGGGACAGCCGACGAGAAATGAAAAAGGGGCTGGACCCGCGTGGATCCAGCCCCTTTTTACAGCCCCTTGGCAAAGGTGTAGGTCCGCTCCCCCGACAGCCGGGGCAAGAACTGGTAGCCGTCCTCACAGAAATCCCGAACAGCGCGCGGGTCTGTCACCCGCTGCTTGACCAGGTAGCGCGCCATCCGCCCCCGGGCCATCTTCGCCTCGGTGGGGAGGCACTTGAGCTCCCGCCCCCGGCGCACCAAAAACCGGCAGGTGATCCACTCCTCCCCACCGCCCAGGTGGGGGGCAATGGCGCGGGCATACTCCCCCGACGCCAGGTTGAGCACCGGCCCGCCCCCCTCAAAGAGGGCCTTCGCCAGCCGGTCGCCCCAGTGGGCGTAAAGGTCGCGGCTCTCCCCCACCGCCAGCTTGCAGCCCATCTCCAGCCGATAGGGGGCCACCCCGTCGCAGGGGGCCAGCAGGCCGTAGAGGCCGCTGCCGATGCGCAGGCAGGCGTCGGCAAAGGCCAGCTCCTCTCCTGTAAAGTCCTCGGGGGCCATGCACTTGTACTGCAGCCCCACATAGGCGTAGAGGGCGGGGGCCAGGGGCCGCTCCACCCCAAACTCCTGGTAGAGGGAAAAGGCCTGCAGTCCTAGCTTGGGGCTGATTTTCATCAAACTCTCCAGTTGCCAGGGGGCCAGCTCCCGCAACTGTCCCACCAGCCGCGCGGCGTCGGCGGCAAAGCGGGGGGCGCGCAGGACCGCGTCGGGGCGGGTGTAGGGGCGCATCTGCTTGGCGGGGGACAAAAAGGCCCGCATCGCTCTCCCCTCCTCTCTTCCAATTTTCTTTTAGTGTACCACAGGTCGGCGGCGCATGCCAGTCAAAAGACGGGCTTCAGCGGCCGTTCAGCTCGAGGGCCAGCGCGGCGAGGGCCCCATCCTCCACTGCCCGGGGCGGGAGGTCGGGGAGGCGACAGAGACACTCCCTCACCTGGCGGCAGCGCGCCGCCAGCGCCTGGGCCGCCTGCTCTCCGGCGGGGGGCAAGCAGGGCCGCCCCTCCCGCTGGGCCACCAAATCGTCTGCCGCCAGGGCCTGCAGCATCCGGTCGACGCTGGCCTGGGTGACCCCCAGCCGCCGTGCCAGGTCGGCCGAGCGCTGCTGCCCATCCGCTTTCAAAATGAGCGGGTAGCACAGCCCTGCCGCCGTCGGCTGCGCTCCGTGCCGCCCCTTCGTCCGGGTCCTTGCGGCCATCCTCTCTCCCCTTTCAGCGCGCCGCGCCCGATGGTTAGCGCAGCGCAACTCCGGCTTCAGTTTACCGTTCCCGGCAGCGGTTGTCAACCGCCTTTTTTTCCCGCTCCCGCCCTAAGACAGAGGGTACTTCCCTGCCCCAAATGCCCAAAATTCTGCCCGGGCACACCCCCATCTTCGTGGCAATTGTCCCTTGTTCCCACCCCCTGGCGGCCGTATAATGGGAGGGCCAAACGGGGGCGCCAAGACGGGCGCCCCCATACACTGTGCACATCGGGAGGAGAGAGAGGATGCGCGTTCGAAGGTGGAGGGACAGATCGGCCGGACCCGACTGCCCTCCGGGGCAAATCGCCCTGTGCGCCGCTGCGCGGCCTCTCCCCTCCCGCTTTCGGTAGGGGGCGCGCAGTCCGTCGCCCAGGCGGCAAAAAAAAAGACAGTTTCGTTCGGTCCTGTTCATCCAGCTCTGCATTTTTGGCAACACTGGAATGGAGAGGATGATGCAAGATGTTTCTGCAAAGACACAGCGGCGCCGGTTCCAACCGCGCCATTCAAAAACGCCGAGCCAGCGAGGAGCTGCTGCGCCCTTATGCCCGCTGCACCGGGGAGGAGGCCCTGCAATTGCAGGGCAGCGGCCCCCGCGGCCTCTCGGCCGCTGCCGCCGCCGAGAGGTTGGAGGAGTGCGGCCCCAACCGCATTCGCAGCGAGGCGCGCCACGGCCTTCTCTACCGGCTGGGGCAGGCCTTTATCAACCCCTTTAACCTGGTTTTGCTGCTGGTGGCGGCCATCACCTTTGTCACCGACGTGCTCCTCTCCCAGAGCGGCGACGTCACCACCGTCGTCATCGTGCTGGCTCTGGTGGGGCTGTCGGGCCTAGTCTCCTTTGTGCAGGGCGAGCGCTCGGGCAAGGCCGCAGCCGCCCTGCAGTCGATGATCTCCAACCAGGTCGATGTGGTGCGGGAGGGCGAGACCCGCTCCATCCCCATCGACCAGGTGGTGCCGGGGGACGTGGTCCGCCTCTCGGCGGGGGACATCATCCCCGGGGACGTCCGCTTTCTCGCCGCCAAGGACGCCTTTCTCTCCCAGGCGGCCCTCACCGGGGAATCGGCCCCGGTGGAGAAGTTTGCCCAGCTGCCCGGGGGCGAAAAGGGGGCCCTCACCGACCTGGGGGCCCTGGGCTTTATGGGGTCCAACATGATCAGCGGCAGCGCCACCGCCCTGGTGGTGGCCACCGGGAACGACACCTATTTCGGCTCCATGGCCCAGAGCCTGTCGGGCGACCGGGCCAAGAACAGCTTTGAGCGGGGGGTGGACGGGGTCAGCCGGCTGCTCATCCGCTTCATGTTGGCGATGGTGCCGGTCATCTTTCTAGTAAACGGCTTCACCAAGGGGGACTGGGGCAGCGCCCTCCTCTTCGCCGTCACCATCGCCGTGGGCCTTACCCCCGAAATGCTGCCCATGATCATGACCTCCACCCTGGCCAAGGGGGCGGTGGCCATGTCCAAACACCAGACCATCGTCAAGACCCTCAGCTCGATCCAGACCTTCGGCGAGATGGATGTGCTCTGCACCGACAAGACCGGCACCCTCACCGAGGACCGGATCGTGCTGGAAAAGTACATGGACGTGCGGGGCGGGGACGACCTGCGCATCCTCCGCCACGCCTACCTCAACAGCGCCTTTCAGACCGGGCTCAAAAACCTCATCGACCTGGCCATCATCGGCCGCGCCGGGGAAAACGGCCTCCCCCCGCTGCTGGAGGGCTACACCCGGGTGGACGAGATTCCCTTTGACTTCAGCCGCCGGCGGATGAGCGTGGTGCTGTCCGACGGCAGCGGCAAACGGCAGCTCATCACCAAGGGGGCGGTGGAGGAGGTGCTCTCGATCTGCGCCTTCGCCGAGCTGGACGGGGCCATTTTGCCCCTGACCCCCGACGTGCGGCAGGCGGCCCTCGCCGTCTGCGCCGCCCACAGCGCCGAGGGGCTACGGATGATCGCCGTCGCCCAGAAAAACGAGCTCCCGGCGGCCGAAAACTTCTCGGTGGCCGACGAGCGGGAGATGGTGCTGCTGGGCTTCATCGGCTTTCTCGACCCGCCCAAGGAGAGCAGTAAGGCCGCCGTCGCCGCCCTGCGCCAACACGGGGTGCGCACGGTGGTCCTCACCGGGGACAGCGAGGGGGTGGCCGTCAAGGTCTGCGGCAAGGTGGGCATCGACACCGGCCACCGGCTCACCGGCGCCCAGGTGGAGGAGATGGACGACAGCGCCCTGGGCGAGGCCGTGCAGCGCTGCCAGCTCTTCTCCAAGCTCTCCCCCCTGCAAAAAAGCCGGGTGGTGGAGGCCTTTCAGCGCGCCGGGCACACGGTGGGCTACATGGGCGACGGCATCAACGACGCCCCGGCCATGCGCCAGGCCGACGTGGGCATCTCGGTGGACAGCGCCGTGGACATCGCCAAGGAGACCGCCGACATCATCCTGCTGAAAAAGGACCTGATGGTCTTGGAGGAGGGGGTGCTGGAGGGGCGTCGCACCTTCGGCAACATCGTCAAATACATCAAGATGGCCGCCAGCGGCAACTTTGGCAACATGATTTCGGTGATGGTGGCCAGCCTCTTTCTCCCCTTCCTCCCCCTGCTGCCGGTGCACATCCTCATCCAAAACCTCCTCTGTGACTTCGCCCAATTGGGCATCCCCTTCGACCGGGTGGACGCCTCCTACCTCCGCTCCCCCCGCCGCTGGGAGACCGGCACCATCCAGCGCTTCATGCTGATCATGGGGCCCCTCAGCTCGCTGTTCGACATCGCCCTCTACCTGCTGCTCTGGTTCTGGCTGGGGGCGAATACAGCGGGGCTGGCCCCCCTCTTTCAGTGCGGCTGCTTTGTCTTCGGCACCCTGTCGCAGATCGCGGTGGTGCACATGATCCGCACCGCCCGCATCCCCTTTGTGCAGAGTAGGGCCGCCCTTCCCCTGGCCCTCTCCACCGGGGTGGTGGGGGCCGTGGCCCTCTTTCTGGGCTTTGGGCCGGCGGCTGCGGCCATCGACCTGCGCCCCCTGCCCCTGGCCTTCCTCCCCTGTCTGGCCCTGCTGCTGGGCGGCTACTGTGTGGCCTCCCAGCTGGTCAAGCGGCTCTATGTCAGGCGCTGGGGCGAGTGGCTGTAACCCCTCCCCTCTCCCACGGCAGGCAAAAAAAGGCCTGGAAAACCGTCTGGTTTTCCAGGCCTTTTGGCGCGCTTTATAAAGGGGGCTTTACGCCCGGTAGACGACCTCGCCGTTTTTGATGGTCATCACGCAGTTGAGGGCGGCCTCGATATTTTCCACCGGGTTCTCGGCAAAGACCGCCAGGTGGGCTTTTTTGCCCGGGGCGATGCTGCCCAAGCTGTCCTCCACCGAGCAGAGCTCGGCGGCGTTGATGGTGCCGGTGCGGATGGCCTCCATGGGGGTCATGCCCGCCTTCACCATCAGCACCATCTCGTAAGCGGTCATGGCGTGGCTGTTGAAGGGGGTGCCCGCGTCGGTGCCCAGGGCGATCTTGACCCCGGCCTCGTGGGCGCGGCGGAAGGTGTCCAGGTGGGCCTCCACCGCGTTTTCAGCCTTGCGCACCACGTAGTCGGGGATGCCCGCCTCGGTGCCCTTGACCACGATCCAGTGCACCGCCGCCAGGGTGGGCACGTAGTAGACGCCGTGCTCCTTCATGTAGTCAAAGCACCAGTCGTCCATAAAAAAGCCGTGCTCGATGGAGTCGACCCCCGCCCGCAGGGCGTTTTTGATGCCGGTCATCCCCTGGGCGTGGGTGCAGGTCTTGGCCCCCACCTTGTGGGCCTCCTCAATGGCGGCCCGCAGCTCGTCCTCGCCCAGCTGGGGGGACCCCGGCTCCACCCCTTTGGTCATGACGCCGCCGGTGGCCATCACCTTGACCCAGTCGGCCCCCGCCTTGAGCTGCTCTCTGGCGGCCTTGCGGCAGTCGTCGGGGCCGTCGGCCTCTCGCCCCATGGACCAGCCGTGCCCGCCGGTCATGCAGATGCACTTGCCCGAGACCTGCATGTCCGGGGCGAGGATCTTGCCGGCCTTGGCCTCGTCGCGGATGTCCACGTCGATGTAGTGGATGCCGCCCACATCGCGGATGAAGGTCACCCCTGACTGGATGTGCATCTTCAGCTGCTCCAGGGAGAACATGGTGACCTGGGCGTCGGTCTCGGTGTAAGTGGGGTTGGCCACTGGCGCCAGGTTCATGTGGGTATGGCAGTTGAAGAGCCCTGGCAGGACGGTGGCACCCTTGAGGTCGATCACCTCTGCCCCCTCGGGGACCTGTAAGGCGCCCACCTCTTTGATAAGCCCGTCCTCCACCAGAATGCTGCTGCCGGTGAGGACCGTTCCGGCCTCCACATCCACGATGTTGCCGCCGGTGATAAAGGTCTGTTTCACTTGCAAGATCCTCCTTCTTTTTTCCTTTTTCGATGGGCCTATTATACTCCAATCCCAGCAGATTTTAAAGGTGGAAAGCGGTAAAATTTTCTCTTTTCTCTCCGTCGGCAAAAGGCACTCCTCGCGAGGACCTCTCCTTGTCGCCGGGGCAGAAGCCCACAAAAGAGGAGTGGAGGCGGTGCAGACGATCAAAGCCGCCAGTTGAACGGGTGGGATACATCGGCCCTAAAAGGGCATCATGCGGGTTTCGTTCCGCAAGGGACACCAAAATTGGAGGCCCGGACGACCCGCACCGCCACCGGCAAACCGGTCGTCTGGACGACTATTTTTTGCCATTCATCTCCAAAATCGCCTTGCTCGTTGCGTTTTTCGTACCCTTCCCTCTCGGGAAGCCCGGTGCGAAGGGGCTCTGGCCCTCCCCGGAAAGGGGCCGCCAAAATCGCAATCAAAAACAGCCCGCCATCCGGGCGGGCTGTTGGACGGGCTGTCGATGTGGGAAGGCGAACGGGCTGCCCTTTACTTCCCCTCCACCGACCGGCGGATGAAGTGGAGGATGCGCAGCTTGGTCTCCCGGAACTCGTCGGTGAGGGGGAAGTCGGCGTCCCGCCTGCCACTGCAGTGCACCGGCAGCTCCAACCCAATCTCCCCAGGGGCGCCGGTGAGGATGTAGATGCGGTTGGAAAGGAGGATCGCCTCATCGATGTCGTGGGTGATGAAGAGGGTGGAGGAGCGAACGGCCTCCATCACCTGCAGGTACCAGCTGTGGATCTGCGACTTGGTGATGGCGTCCAGGGCGCCAAAGGGCTCGTCCAGCAGCATCATCTTGCTGGAAAAGAGGTAGGCGCGCAGGAAGGCGGCCCGCTGCCGCATCCCCCCCGAGAGCTGGTTGGGGTACTGGTTTTCGCACCCTGTCAGGCCAAACTGCGCAAAGTAGGGGCGCACCCGCTCCCGGGCCTCCTTGCGCCCCACCCCCTGCAGCCGCAGGGGGACGCAGACGTTTTGCAGCACCGTCTTGAAGGGGAGCAGCAGGTCCTTTTGCTGCATGTAGCTGACCACCCCGGTGCGGCCGGTGATGTCGGTCCCGTCCAGGGTCACCCGGCCGCTGTCGGCCGGCTCCAGCCCGGAGAGGACGTTGAAGAGGGTGGTCTTGCCGATCCCGCTGACCCCCAGCAGGCAGACGATCTCCCCCTCCTCCACCCGCAGGTCGATGTCGCGGATGATGGTGCGCCCGTCATAGGACTTGGTGATTTTTTCGGCGGTAAAAAAAGACATGGCGTTTCCCCTCACTGGGCGGGCAGGTAGTCGTTGGTAAAGCCCTCGGTGCTGATGTCCCTGTCCACCAGGCCCTTCTCCTCCATCCACTTGAAGAAGTTCCCCCAGCGCTCCGGGTCAAAGGTGCCCCAGTGGGGCTTGTCGCCCTGGTACTGGTCGGCCAGCCACTTCTGGCTCTCGACGGCGATCGCCTCGTCGATCTCGGGGGCGTGCTTGACCAGGATCTTGGCGGCGTCCTCCGGGTTTTCCATGGCGTACTGGTACCCCTTGGCGGTGGCGGCCAAAAAGGCCCGGGCCTGGTCGGGGTGCTCCTGCAAAAAGGCGTTGCTGGAGGCCAGAAGGGGGGTGTACTCGTCAAAGACAGGGTTCAGGTCCTTCATGTTCATGTAGTCAAAGTCCATCCCCTTGACCTTGCAGGCGACCCCGTCCCAGGCGTAAAAGATCCAGGCGGCGTCGATGTCGGTGTTCAGGGCGGTGATCAGATCGGTGGCGCTGTTGGGGATCATCTTCACCTTGTCGTAGTCCCCCCCGTCGGCGGACATGATGTCGGTGAGGGTGGCCTTTTCAAAGGGGCTGTCCCAGGCGGCGTAGCGCTTGCCCTCCAGGTCTTTGGGGGAGCGGATGCCGGTCTCCTTCAGGGAGATGATGCCGGAGGTGTTGTGGTCGATGATGGAGGCCACGGCGGTCACCGGCAGCGGGCTGTCCGAGGCGAGGGCGGCGGCGATCTGCTCCTGTACGCTGACGGCGAACTGGGCCTTGCCCCCGGCCAGCAGGGAGAGGGCGCCGTCCTCGGGGGGCTGCTGGATGCGCACCTTGAGCCCCGCCTCCTCGTAATAGCCCTTTTCCAGGGCCACGTACATGCCGGTGTGGTTGGTGTTGGGCACCCAGTCCAGCACCACGGTGATGTCGGTCAGGCCGCTCTCCGCGCCGGAGTCATCCTTTTTGCACCCGCTCAGGGGCAGGGCGCACAGGGTGAGGGCCAGCAGGACAGCCACGCACTTTTTCATCTTCATCTCTTCTTTTCTCCTCGATTTTCAAGACTTCTGTTTTTGGTTGTAGGGCATTGCCTTCTTCTCCGCCCAGCCCACCAGCTTGAGCAGCAGCAGGCTGATGATGCTCACCAAAAAGATGACGGCGAACATCTTGTCAAAGGCATAGGACTTGCGCACCCGGGTCATGTAGACCCCCAGGCCCCCTTCGCCCCCCAGCCACTCGGCCACCACCGCGCCCACAATGGAGTAGGAGGCGGCGATGCGAAAGCCCGAGAAGAAGTGGGGCAGCGCCGAGGGGATCTTCACCTGCCACAGGATCTGCCACTTGGAGGCCCCCATGGAGGTGAAAAGGCGGATCACGTCCCGGTCCACCGCGGCAAAGCCCGAGAGCAGCCCGATGACCGTGGGGAAAAAGCAGACGATGACGATCAGCAGCACCTTGGGGGTGAGGCCGTAGCCAAACCAGAGCACCAGCAGCGGGGCGATGGCGATGGAGGGCACCGTCTGGGTGAGCACCAGCAGCGGGTAGACCGAGCGGTGCAAAAAGAGGAAGCGGTCCATCAGCACCGCCAGCACAAAGGCCAGGGCGGTGCTGCAAAACAGCCCCAGAAAGGACTCCCAGAGGGAGATGCGGGCGTGGTCCATCAAGAGCCCGAAGTCCTTGACAAAGGCCCGCGCCACCGCCCAGGGGGAGGGCAGCATATACCCCGGCAGGACGCCGAAGTAGGAGATGCCGCTCCAAATCGCCAACAGCAGGGCGATGAGGGCAAAGGGGTAGAGTTTACTGGTGATGCTTCGTGACCTTTTTGTCAATGGACCACACCCCCACACTCGGATTGTAGGCGATCTTTACGTAGGAGCTGACCCCCGGCGCGCCGGCGCGGATACAGATCTTCTGGCACTCTTTGACCATCTCCATCAACTGGTCAAAGGGGCCCTCCACCGTGGTCTCAAAGGGGCCCACAAAGACCGGCAGACCGCTGGATTTCAGGTAGGCGATGACCTCGTCCACCACGCGGATGACCTCTTCGCCCTCCACCTTGGGCAGGACCTGGATAGCAATGCTGCACTCCGGTTGTTTTTCACTCATTTTTTCTTCCTCCTTCTCTCATCGCAGCGCAAAAAAGGCTGCACGGGCGCGCACCCGTACAGCCTTGGCAGTCTGTTCCCTTGCTGACAAATCCCTACGCCGGCATTATCCGTACAGGTTCGCGGGTCAGGGCAGGTCACTGCCCAATCTCAGCCGGTTTACGCCAGCCCCCCGTTTGACTATTTGTTTTTGATAGCGACTTCATCATACCCCACCGGTTGGGGTTTGTCAATTTCTTTTTTGCCCCTCCCCCACTCAAAGCACCTTGGAGAGAAAGTCGACGGTGCGGGGGTTTTGGGGGTTGCCGAAGAGCTCCTCCGGGCTGCCCTGCTCCACAATGACCCCGTCGTCCATGAAGAGGATGCGGTCCCCCATCTCTCGGGCAAAGCCCATCTCGTGGGTGACCACCACCATGGTCATCCCCTCCTGGGCCAGTTGCTTCATCACCGCCAGCACCTCCCCCACCATCTCGGGGTCCAGGGCCGAGGTGGGCTCGTCAAAGAGCATCACGTCCGGGTCCATGGCCAGGGCGCGGGCGATGGCCACCCGCTGTTTCTGCCCGCCCGAGAGGGAGTTCGGGTAGCTGTCGGCCTTGTCCGAAAGGCCCACCATCTCCAGCAGTTCCAGCCCCCGCTTCCGGGCGGCTTCCGGCTTCTGGCCCTTGACCTTGATGGGGGCCATGGTCACGTTTTGCAGCACCGTCTTGTGGGGGAAGAGGTTGAACTGCTGAAAGACCATCCCCATCTTCTCCCGCAGTTTGTCCTCGTCAAAGCGCTTGCCGGTGATCTCCTGCCCCTCAAAGACAATGGTTCCCGAGGTGGGCCGCTCCAGCAGGTTGAGGCAGCGCAGGAAGGTGGATTTGCCCGAGCCGGAGGGGCCGATGACCACCACCACCTCGCCCTTTTCCACCGTCTCCGAGATGCCTTTGAGCACCCCGTTTTCGCCGAAGGATTTGTACAGATCTTTAACGGTTATCACTGACTTTGTACCTCCTCTCCACCCAGAGCATCAGCCGCCCCAGGGTAAAGGTCAAAACGAAGTAGAAGGCGGCGGCCACCAGCAGGGGTTCCAGGGGCAGGAAGGTGGCGCCGGAGATGTTTTTCGAGGTGAAGAGCAGCTCCGCCACCCCGATGACCGAGGCCATGGAGGAGTTTTTGATGACCCCCACGAACTCGTTGCCGATGGCCGGCAGGATGTTCTTGACCGCCTGGGGCATCACCACCAGCCACATGGCCTTGCGGCGGCTCATCCCCAGACTGCGGGCGGCCTCCATCTGACCCCGGTCCACCGCCTCGATCCCGGCGCGGACCACCTCGCAGATGTAGACGCTGGCGTTCATGACAATGGCGATCACCGCCGCCTGAAAGGAGGTGAAGTTGAAGCCCAGGGCGATTTTGCTGCCCGAGTAGACGATGATCATCAAAAGCAGCATGGGCACGCAGCGCATCACCTCGATAAAGGCCGATGCGAGGAGGGACAGGGGGCGAATCTTTTTATACCCCAGCCGGGAGGTCTTGAGAAAATAGAGCAGCACCCCCAGCAGGGTGGCAAAGAGGATCGAGACAAGGGAGAGCTTCAAAGTCATCCAGAGGCTGGAAAAATAGCTGGCCTTGTACCCGCTCCAAAAACTGAAATTCACGGTGACATCTTCCTCTCTGGCCCCCTCCCGTCGGGGCGGGGGCCGGTCGCTGACCCGCTTGGTACCGGCCGGGCCTGCCGGGATCCCGACAAAGGAAAACGGGCGGCTTTGCTCGCCCGTTTTGCTCTGCGGTGTGGGGTGCTATTCCTCGCTGCCGGCGTTCTGCGCCGCCAGGGCACAGGCCTCGTCCACCAGCTTCTCCATCTGGCCGTCGGCTTTCAGGCGGGCGATGGTCTTGTTGATTTCGGCCGTCAAACTGTTCTCCCCCTTGGGGATGGCCACGGCGGTGGAGTCCTCGTCGGGATTTTCGCTGGGGAACTCACAGCTCTGGTTGATGACCAGGTCCGGGTTGGAGATGACCATGGTGCGGCAGACCGTGTCGTCGGTGACGATGCCGTCGATCTGCCCGGCCTTGAGGGACATGAGCAGGGTGTTCATGCTGCCGATGTAGGTCACCTGGGTGCCCTGGGGCTCCAAGTTGTTCTGGGCGTACACCTGCTGGGTGGAGGACATCTGAATGCCGATCTTGTTGTCGGCCAACTCGGCCACGCTGTCCATCCCCGCGGTGTTTTTCTTGTTCATCAAGAGGAGATTTTTGCCGGTGTAGTAGGGGTCGGAGAAGTCCACCTGCTGGCGGCGCTTCTCGGTGGTGGCCAGGCCGGAGATCAGCACGTCGCACTGCCCGGCGTTGAGGGCGCTGATGAGCCCTTCAAACTCCATCTCCTTGATTTCCAGCTCGACGCCCAGGTCGCTGGCGATGGCCTTTGCCAGCTCGACGTCAAACCCGGAGACCGTGTCCTTGCCGTCCACGATGGCGTGGAATTCATAGGGGGCGAATTCCGCGTTCATTCCCACAACGATCTTGCCTTTGGCTTTGATCTGGGCCAGCAGGTCCTGCCCCTCTCCCTTGGAGGAGGCGTCGGCCGCCGCTGCGCCGCAGCCGGTAAAGGTGGCCAGCGCCATCAGCGCCGCCAGGGCAATGCCCAACATTTGCTTCACTCGATCCATCTGTTTCATCTGTGATTCCCCCTATTGGTTTTCATCGTGTCGGCGTCTCCGCCTTGTTGCTTCATCATAGTAGCATAGTAGCACGCTAAAGTCAACAAGAAAACAGAGGCGCCCTCTGTTTTTGGCAATTCCACCAGAGGGCGCAAACAATCCCCCAAATTCTGTACATCTTTTCCAGTTTTAGGGGGCGGATGGGGGTCACAGGATGCCGTCGTCCCGGAGGAGTTTGTACTCCAGCGAATCCACCTGGGCGCGCAGGGAGGCGCGGATGATGTCGTGGGAGACCCCCACCGTGGTCCAGACGTTTTCGCCGTCGGTGGACTCGATGAGCACCCGCACCCGGGAGGCCGAGTTGGCGCTCTGCTCCACCACCCGCACCTTGTAGTCGGTCAGCCGCACCCGGGCGATGGCGGGGTAAAACCGGGTCACCGCCTTGCGCACGGCGTTGTCCAGGGCGTTGACCGGGCCCCGCCCCTCGTCGGCGGTCAGCTCGTACTGGTCCCCCACCCGCACCTTGCAGATGGCCGAGGAGGTGCTGAACACCCCCGCCTCCTGTTCGCTGAAGATGCGGTAGAGCTCCAACTTGAAGTGGGGGCGGTGCATCCCCAGGTGCTTGAGGATCAGCACCTGCAAGCTGGCCTCGGCCGACTCGTACTGGTAGCCCCGCAGCTCCCTGGCCTTCACGTCCTCCAACACCTCGGAAATTTCGGGGGCGTCGGGGGGCATGGTGGGGTCGACCTTGCGGATGCTGTGGTAGAGCACCGCCTTCCCCCCCACCTCGCTGATGAGGATGTGGCGCTTGTTTCCCACCAGGTCGGGGGAGATGTGCTCAAAGGTGCGGCTATTCTTGTGCACGGCGTCCACATGCATCCCCGCCTTGTGGGAGAAGGCGCCGCCCCCCACGTAGGGCATGCTGTCGGGCAGGGTGAGGTTGGCCACGTCGGAGATGATGCGGGCGGTCTTGGTCAGGCGGGCCATCTGCTCTTTCTCCACGCAGGGGTGGCCCATCTTCAGTTGCAGGGTGGGGAGCACCGTCGAGAGGTTGGCGTTGCCGCAGCGCTCGCCAAAGCCCACATAGGTGCCCTGCACCATCCGCGCCCCGCCCTCCACCGCCGCCAGACTGGCCGCCACGGCGCAGCCGATGTCGTTGTGGCAGTGGATGCCCACCGGGCAGCCCAGTTCCCGGCAGACCTGCTGGGTCGCCCGGCGGACGTCGCTGGGGAGGGTGGCCCCGTTGGTGTCGCAGAGGACGACCCAGTCGGCCCCGGCGTCCCGGGCGGCGCGAACAGTCTCCATAGCGTAGCGGGGATTTTGGCGGTAGCCGTCGAAGAAGTGCTCGGCGTCGTAGAGGACCTCTTTCCCCTGCCCCTTCAGGTAGGCGACGGTCTCCCCGATCATCCGCAGGTTTTCCTCCAGGGTGGTCTTGAGCACGTCCTTGACGTGGAGGTCCCAGCTCTTGCCGAAGATGCAGACCGCCGGGGTCCCCGCCTCGCAGAGAGCGGCGATCCCCCGGTCCTCCTGCGGGGCGAGAAATTTGCGGCAGGTGGCGCCAAAGGCCACCAGCTTGCTGTGCTCCAGGGGGACCTGCCGCGCCCGCTCAAAAAAGAGCAGGTCCTTGGGCCCGGAGGAGGGGTTCCCCGCCTCGATATAGGGGATCCCCTGCCGGTCCAAGGCCCGCAAGATCTCCACCTTGTCCTCCACCGAAAAGGAGATGTTTTTCCCCTGCGCGCCGTCGCGCATGGTGGAATCCAACAGCCAGACCCGCTCTCTCTCCACTGCAAAACGCCCCTTCTGTCTCGGGCCCGCACGGCCCTTTTGTCAAGGCGCTTTCGGCGCGGCCGCACCGGCCGCAAGCGCCCCTTTCTCTGTTAGTTTACAAGCTGCCCGCCCCCCTGTCAACCGGCGCAAAAAAAGCGGGCCGCTCCCTCTGCAAGGGGGCGGTCCGCGCGGCGGGGGCGGTCACTCGGTCCTCCCCTCGAGAGGGAGGGTCTCGCCCCCCTCCCCCGCGGGGGCGAGGCCCCGGCGCCGCAGCCGCCGGCCGACAAACTCGCCAAAGAGGGTGTAGAGCACCGAGAAGGTGGGCACGGCCAAAAACATCCCCAGGGGGCCGAAGAGGCCGCCGCCCACCACGATGGACAGCATCACCCAGAAGGGGGAGAGGCCGATGGACTGGCCCAGGATGCGGGGGCAGATGAAGTTGCCGTCGATCTGCTGCAGGCAGACGATGAAGAGGACAAACCACAGGCACTTGACCGGGTCGGCGATGAGGATGATGATCCCCGAGGGCACCCCGCCCAAAAAGGGGCCGAACACCGGGATGACATTGGTGCAGCCCACCACCACGCTCACCAGCGGCGCGTAGGGGATTTTGAGCAGGGAGGTGCCGATGAAGCAGAGCACCCCCACCAGCAGCGAGTCGGCAATCTGCCCGGTGAGAAAGCCGCCGAAGGTGCGGTGGGCCAGCGCCCCCACCCGCAGCGCGCCGTCCACCCGCCGCCGCGAAAAGAGGGCGTAGAGGACCCGCTTGCACTGGGAGCAAAACCGCTCTTTGTTGTAGAGCAGGTAGACCGAGGCCACCAGCGCCAGCAGGGCCTTGACCAAAAAGCCCCCCACCGACATCGACCAGCCCAGCAGCCTGGGCAGGGCGGCCTGCAAAAAGTCGATGGCCTTGTCCCAGATCCCCTCCCAGGACTGGAGGATACCGGCGATCCGGTCCGGGCCGATGCCGTATTCGGCCAGCACCCGCTGCAAAAAGGCGCTCCCCTGGTCGATGAGGCTGCCGCTCTGGGCGATGAGACTGCGGATGCTGGCGACGAGCTGTGGGATGAGCAGGGCGACCAGGGCGGCGATCAGCCCCAGAAAGAGCAGGTAGACGATCCCCACCGCCGCAATGCGGCGGGCGCGGGGGCTCTTGACGAAACAGAGCCAGCGCCGCTCAAGCCACCCGAGGGGCTTGGCCAGCAAATAGGCGATGCCAAAGGCCGCCAAAAAGGGGGCCAGCAGCCCCAGCGCCGCCCCCGCGGCCCGCGAGATCTCCCCAAAGTGGGAGAAAAAGGCGTAGAGCAACACCCCCGCCAACACGATGAGCAGGTTGGGCAGTGCTTTGCGGACCAGCCGCCCGGCCTCTCTGTGCTCCATCCCCTCTTCCCCCTCTCTCTTCTCTGCTTATCAGTATACACGGTCCCCCCGTCATCCAGCGCCCTTTTTTCTGAATATTTTATGACTTCTCCACCACAAAAGAGGCGCCCCGCTCCCCCCTGTGGGGGCGCGGGGCACCTCTTTGCGCTGTTCAGCGGTGTTTTTCGATGAGGGCGAGGACCGCCTTTTTATCCTGAAAGCCGACGCTGGTGGCCACCGCCCGGCCGCCTTTGACCAGCAGCAGGGTGGGGATGCTCATCACCTGGTAGCGCACCGCCAGGCCGGGCTGCTCATCCACATTGACCTTGCAGACCTTTATCCCGGCGGGCGGGTCGGCCGCGATCTCGTCGATGATGGGGGAAAACATCCGGCAGGGGCCGCACCAGGGGGCCCAAAAGTCGATGACCGCCAGGCCGTCGTAGCGCTCGACCTCCGCTTCAAAATTGGCTTCTGTCAACACCAGTGGTTCCATTTGCAAACGCATCCTTTCTCATCCCTCAAGACCGGCTGTTGCCGTCGAGGGTCTGCTGTACGATTTGTTCCATCACCGAGCGGGTGAGCATCCCCGGCACATAGCCGAAGAGGTTGCCGTCCCGGTCGATCATATAGGTGGTGGGGAAGGCGGTGACGCCGTATCCGTTAAAGACCTCGCCGGTCTCGTCCATCACCACCGGGTAGTCGTATCCGTTTTTCTGCAGGAAGGAGACGACCTCCTCCCGGCTGACGTCCTGGTTACGAGGGTACTTGGCGCTCTTGGGGTTGGCGACCCCCAGCACCACCACGTCGCTGCTGTTCTCGCCGTACTTTTCATAGAGGGCCTGCACGTCGGGCATCTCCCGCTGGCAGGGGCCGCACCAGGTGGCCCAGAAGTTGAGAAAGACCACCTTGCCCCTGTATTCCGACAGGGTGTGGGTCTTGCCGTTTTGGTCCACCAGGGTGAAGTCGGGAGCGGGGAAGGCGCTGGTCTGCGAGCCGCCCCCCTGGGACTGGCTGCCGCCGGAAGAGGTGCCCCCCTCCCCCGCGTCCGCGGTCGAGGAGGAGGCGCTCTGGGAGGCCCCGTTTTGCTCGGTGCCGCCGGTGCCGATGCCCGAGAGATAGCCGGTGATGCCGTTCATCCAGCCGGTGAACATCATCACCCCCATCAAGATCATCAGCGCGCCCCCCACCTTGACGGTGTAGCGAAGCCCCTTCTGGTGGTGCTTGAAGAAGTTCAGCAGGCTGCTGGTAAAGAGCCCCACCCCCAGAAAGGGGAGGACAAAGCCCAGGGTGTAGACCCCCACCAGCCCAAAGCCCACCAGGGAGGAGCCGGCCGAGGAGGCCATCAGCAGCACCGAGGCCAGGGCCGGGCCCACGCAGGGGGTCCAGGCAAAGCTGAAGGTGAAACCCAGCACCAGGGCCACCAAGGGGCTCATGGCGAAGCGGTCCATCCGAAAGGGGAGGCGGTGCTCCCGGCTCAGCCCCTTGCCGCCGAAAAAGCCCAGTTGGTAGAGGCCGAAGAGGATGACGATCAGCCCGCCGATGCGGGCGAAGAGCGCCCGGTTGCCGCTGAAAAACTTGCCCAGGGCCGTGAAGCCAAAGCCCAGCAGGAAGAAGGCGAAGCTGACCCCCAGCACAAAAAAGAGGGTGTTCAGCAGCACTGTGCTGCGCTTGTAGCGGATCTGCCCGTCGGGGCCGAGCGACTTGGTCCCCCCCGCCAGGTACCCCACGTAGAGGGGCACCAGGGGGAGGACGCAGGGGGAGAAAAAGCTCAACAGCCCCTGCAAAAATACGGTGAAAACCGGCACACCGGTCTCGATGGACAAGCCCATAGAGGACCTCCTTCACTGAAAAGAATCGGCGCTGTTCGCGCTCAGGCGAGGGCGGCAAACAGGTCGTTGAGCGCCTCGCTCATGGTGGGGTGGGTGTAGATGCCGTCGCGCAGGGCGGTGTAGGGCAGGCCCGCGTCCATGGCCAGTTTGATCAGGTTGATCATCTCGTAGGACTCCTCGCAGAAGAGGTGCGCCCCCAAAATCCGGCCGGTCTCCCCGTCCACCACCGCCTTGAGCAGCCCCACCGGGTTTTGCAGCACCTGCGCCTTGGGGATGGCGGCGGCCGCCAACCGGGCAACCTTCACCCGGTAGCCCTTGGCCCGGGCCTCCTCCTCGCTGAGCCCCACCCGAGAGAAGGCGGGGTCGAGAAAGACGCTGTACGGCACGGCGCCGCGGTTTTGGGTGGTGCGGCTGCCGTCCCCCAGCAACTGGGAGCGGACGATCCGGCTGTCGTCCAGGGAGATGTAGGTGAACTGCAGTCCCCCCACCACGTCGCCCATGGCCCAGATGTGGGGGGCGGTGGTGTGCAGCCGCTCGTCCACCTTGACGGCGCCCCGCTCGGTCAGCTCCACCCCCGCCGCGTCGAGGGCGAGCCCCTCCACATTGGGGCGGCGGCCGGTGGCCACCAGCACCGCGTCGGCCTGCAATTCGCGGGGGCCGTCGGGGGTCTCGAGGGCGAGGATCGCCTGGCCCCCCTCCTCCCGCACCTCCTTCACCTGGGTGGAGAGGAGCACCTCCGCCCCCAAGCTCTGCAGCCGCTGCAGGACGGCCTGGGCGATCTCCCCGTCCTCCCGGGGGAGGAAGCGGGCGCCGTCTTGGATCACCGTCACCTGGCTGCCGAAGGAGGTGTAGAGGGAGGCAAACTCCATCCCGATGTACCCGCCGCCGATGATGGCCAGCCGGCGGGGCAGCTCCTCCAAATCCAGCAGTCCCTCGCTCAAATAGACCCTGGGGTTCCCCTGTAAGCCGGGGATCGGGGGGACAAAGGGGTGGGAGCCGGTGTTGAGGAAGATGTTCTCCCCCTCTAGCAGCTGGACCTGCCCCGCCCCGTCGGTCACCTGCACCGCGTGGGGGCCGAGGAAGCTGGCCGCCCCGTCGATGACCTGGACATTGGGGTTGCCCGCCAACTTGTCGTAGTTTTTCTGGCGCAGAGCACCGGTGAGCCGCCGCTTCTCTGCGATGGCCTCCCGGTACCGGGCCGCCTTCTCCGCAAAGCTGCCCCCCTGCACCTTGGAGAGGGCAGCGCTGTGGACCAGCGACTTGGAGGGGATGCACCCCACATTGATGCAGGTGCCCCCGTACATCGCGGGCGAGCGCTCGATCAGGGCAACCTGTTTGCCCGCCGCTCCCAGCGCCCCGGCCAGGGTTTTGCCCCCCTTGCCGAATCCAATCACAATGGCGTCGTACGTTTTCACTGAAAAGACCTCTTTTCCCTTTTGACAGGGCGGGCACACTGGGCGCCCGCCCGCGTGTATCGACCCGGGCCGCGGGGGAAAGGCCTGCGGCCGGGAAAGCCCTGTGTCAGGGCTGCTTGCCGAATATCTTCTGGCCGATGGAGCGGATGGTGATCTTCTCCAGCCGCGCCTTGCAGCACTCGTCCAGTTCGCCGTAGATGTCGTCCATGATCCTGCCCATGCCGGAGGCCACCAGACAGGGCAGGTCGGTGTCCCCGCTGCGCCAGTTGGCCGAGACAAAGCAGCAGTCCAGCGCCTCGCCGATTTGGCGGAGGGTCACCTCGCCCGCGTCCCGGTCAAAGAGGTAGCCGCCGTCGGCCCCCTCCTTTGTCTCCACCAGGCCCGCCTTTTTGAGCTTGGAGAGCACCTTTCGCACCCGGGCAGCGTTGGTGCAGATGTTCTGGGCCAGCTCCTCGCTGGACAGGGTGCCGCCCCGGTGGCTCAAATAAACCAGGGCGTGCACCGCCACATTGAATTCACTGGTCAACCCCTATTCCTCCCCTCTGACGGTCTCGTAGGGCCAGTCGATGATGCCGCCGAAATCGTACACCTGCTGGTACCCCAAGGCCGCCAACTGCTCGGCGGCAGCCTTGCTGCGCACCCCGCTGCGGCAGTAGATGAGCAGCTCCGCACCGGTGTCCGGCAGGGCGGTGGGCCGCTGGCTGCCGATGGTGTCCAGCGGCACCAGCACCGCGCCGGGGATGTGGCTCTCCCCGTACTCCTCGGCAGTGCGCACATCCACCACCGTCGCCCCGCCGGCCTCCATTCGCTCCTTGGCCTCTCGGGGAGAGATCTTGTGGTACTCCCCCACAGCCGTGGAGGAAGCTGTCCCGCCGCCCACCGCACCACAACCGGTGAGGGCGAGTAGCGAGCCCAACAGGGCGGCCGCCAGTGCCCTTCCCTTTTTCTTCATCTCGACTCACCTCAAACTGTAATTTGTTTTGTATCAGTTTCTAACTGTTATTATATCAGTTTCAGTTTGAATTGCAACCCCATTTTTTTGAAAAGGCGAAAAAATTTTAAGGCGTCTCTTCCGTCGCCCTTTTTAGAGGTGCTCCCCTTTCTCTCCCCCTCGCCGCAGGGATGGGGAAAATCTCCCCTCTCCCTGTCCAGTTTCCCACCGCAGCCCCCTTTTCCCTCTGTCACTGCCTCTCCCCAGCCCCTCCTTTTCTCCTTTCTTAATAAAAAGAGGAGGGGGATGCTGCAACCAGCATCCCCTCCCCTCCGGGCTATCGGGTCTCTCTCCCCTTCTTTCCCTCCGCCAGGACAATCAGGGCCATAGCGGACACCGCAGGGGCGGAACCCCCGTCTTCTATCCGGGTGTCGCCGCCAGTTTTCGGGTATCCGCCCTGCCCCCGTCCTCCTTTCCCTATTCACACCTCCGAAAAACACCACTGTTTCCGCCGCACTTTGTGCTGCCTAATCTTTCGGGGTAAGAAAAGGGAAAGGGGGCGCTGCAACCAGCACCCCCTCCCCTCCGGGCTATCGGGTCTCTCTCCCCTTCCTTCTCTCCGCCAGGGCAATCAGGGCCATAGCGGATACCGCGAGGGCAGAGCTCCAATCCTCTATCCTGGTGTCGTCGCTGGTCCGCGGAGTGTCCGTCCCTTTCCCTGGGGGGACAGAGTCTTCCGGCGGCAGCGGCTCTTTGGGCAGGTCCGGTTCCTCCGGCGGCTCCGGCTCTTCGGGCGGCTCCGGCTCCTCCGGTTTCGGCGCGTTTGTTATGACGATGGACAGCTGCCGGTTCTCCCTGTCCCATTTGAGTTCGCTGTAACCGACCTGGTAGGCGTCCCCCTTTTCGACGACGCCGACGGTGAGGCCACCCAAGCTCGCCGGGTCGGGCAGTTGGGCAAAGGAGGCCGTCCACCCGTTCTCCGCGCAGAGCACGACCTCGTCCAGCTGGTAACTGCCGATGGTCAGACAGACCTGCAGCTTTTTGTCCCTGTACTCCCCCTCCGGGATGCCGTCCCACACCTTGGCGACGTTGAGGGTCCACTCGTCCCCCGGGGTGCCGATGACGACCCCGCCGTTGGAGCCGATCCCCCCGCCCCGCGGCGCCTTGTTGCCCCGTATCTCCACCTTTGCCGACGCGCCGGCCAGCTCTTTGGCCGAGTCGGACAGGATGGCCTTCAGGGCGATCCCCTCACTGTTTAACTTGATGTTCTCCATCGGCTCGCCCGGGTCTGCCTCATCGTAGCGGGCGGTGCCGTCGGGGGTCCCCAACACGTTTCCGGCCTCCGGCGTCGTGGAGAGGACGCCGCCGTCCCGGTACCATTTCACCTGTCCGCCGCCCAACACACGGTCGGCCAGGGTGACGGTGTGCTTTTTGTCTGTCTGGGGAACGGCGACAAAGTCGTCCCCCGCCCCTTCTGCTGTGTTCTCAAAGATGGCGCCCCCGTTAGTCACGGCGTTGGTCGCATCCCCCGTGGGGCAAAACCACAGCCCGCCCCCCAAAATAGAGGCCGTGTTGCCGCGGACCACCGCGTCGTAGATGCGCAGCACATAGGGGGTGGAGCCGACATAGACCCCGCCGCCCTGCCGCTGGGCGGTGTTGCCGAGGATCTTGCCCGATTTGATGACAGCGCAGTCGGTGGCGATATAGACTCCCCCGCCGCAGCCGCCATCCTGTATGTCCTTGCGGTAGATCGCCTGGTTCTCGCTGATCGTCCCGCCGTTCACAATCAGTTCCGCCGGGAAAAATCTCTTCCAGTTGTTGTGATCCTGCCCCATCCCCATGGAGTGGTAGAGGTCGTAAGCGGCGATCCCCCCGCCGGTCAGGGCCTGATTTTTGGAGATCGTCCCCCCGTTGATGGTCACCGTCGCCTGGCCGCAGACCATGATCCCCCCGCCGTAGCGGTCCGCCACATTGCCGGAGATCGAGCCGCCGTTCATCGTCATGGTGGCGATGACCCCGGGCTGGATGACGGGGTAGGCGGGTTCCCCCACCATGACGCCGCCATAGTCCCCGTGGTTGTCCGAAATGGAGCCGCCGTTCATCACAAAGGTGGAGTTGCCCTCGGCAGTCACATAGACGGCGGCGCTGTTGAGCTGCCCGCCGGGCTTGGTTTCATTTCGGGAAATCGCCCCGCCGTTCATTGTGAACGACCCGCCGTGGGACACCTTCACCACGCCGCCGGACTGAAAGGTGAACAGGTTTTCTTCCAGCACGCCCCCGTCCATCTGCATCCGCGCGCCCTTCCCGTCGACGACGATGATGCCCCCCAAAAATGTTTTGCTCCCCATGTTGCGGATTGTCCCCGACAAAAGGGTGAACTCGCCGCCGCAATGGACAAAGGCCGCCTCGCCGTCGCGACCGCCCCTGACCGCGCCCTTTCCGTCAAAGCACAGCAGGGCATCGTCTTTCCGGCTTGTGGTTATGCTCAGATGCCCACCCTGTTCGATCAGAAAGACACCGTGGTTGAGAGCATCGTCCACCGAGACCGTCCTCTTTGTCCCGTCGTCGACGAGGACGATATCCTGCCCAGCCTGGACGGCGATCGCCTCGGTGATTGTAAAGTCGCCGGCAATGGCGATGGTCGTCCGGCCCGACGGCGCGTTCAAAATAGCCGCTTTTAGCTCGTCAAAACTCGCCGCGCGAGGGGGGCCTGTCCTTTCCTGCGGCACGGCGCTGTCCTGCGGCTGGCCCTCTTCCGGCCCTTTCTCCTCCCGGGGAAGGATGTCTTCCGCCTGCACGCCCGGCGCGCCATCCTTTCCCTGTTCTGTCCCCTCTTCGCTGGCCAAGCCATAACTTGTGAGCCCAATGGCCGACGCCCCCAGCACAACCGCCAGCAGACCTGCCAATATCCGTCTTTTTCTCATCCTCATTGTATTTTTAAATCCCCCTATCCCCTGTTTTTCTCATCAAAAGATGGTGTTTTTTTAATAAAAAAAGGTACAGGACCCCATTTGGTCCTGCGCCTTCTCACTCTTCTATTGAAAACAGCTTTTCTGTCTGTCTGTCTGTCTGTCTGTCTAAAGTGTAGCAATCTCTAAAAATGGATGTCAACCCCTTTTTAGTTATTTACCAATATTATACATGTTCCCCGCCTGGTTGTCCAGAGAAAACCAGATTCTTTTTATCTGTTTATTGGAAACGGCAGGAAGGAGCTGGATTTGTGGCACCCATCCGCAGTGATTGCCTGCTCTGTTAATAAAGCGGGGTCAAAAGTGGGTTATGCAAAGAGAAAAGCGCACGACAAATGGCTTTGTCATGCGCTTTTATTTGGTGGAGGCGACGAGAATCGAACTCGTGTCCGAAAACCGCTCCCCACGGGCATCTCCGAGTGCAGACCATCTTTTGCATTCCCCGCCCCGCGCGCCGGTGGTCAGGCTCGCGGGCCAAGTATCCTCATATACCTGATACGCTACGAGGCCCTCGCGTATACATGTTCGCCACTAAAATGACACCCGAACGCGGTCCGTGGCCCCCCCGCGCCGGATGAGCGGCACTAGGCCGCTAAAGCGTAATCGTTGTTATCGACGTTTACTTTTAAGGTGCGGATTGTTGAGGCGGTCCCGCACCGCCACTCGCTTCCCGTGCTTCACGATCCCCGTCGAAACCATTGCGCCCCCTCATAAATGCGCCCCTGCGGGCGCCTGGGTGTGCCGGTTTTTATCAGCGGGTGCGCTCTTTGAGCGCCCGGTCGATCTGGCGCTTGGCGTCCCGCTCGGCGGCGGACGCCCGCTTGTCGTGCAGCTTTTTGCCCTTGCACAGGCCCAGCTGCACCTTGACCTTCGACCCCTTAAAGTATACCGAAATGGGGATCAAAGTCAACCCCTCCTGCTTGATTTGGCCCAGCAGGCGGTTGATTTCCCGCCGGTGGAGGAGGAGTTTGCGCTCTCGCACCGGGTCCCGGTTGAAGATGTTTCCCTTTTCATAAGGGCTGATGTGCATCCCCAGCACGTAGACTTCGCCCTTGTAGATGTCGCACCAGCTGTCCTTTAGGTTGACCGCCCCCGCCCGCAGGGACTTGACCTCGGTCCCGGCCAGGGAGATCCCCGCTTCGATGCTCTCTAAAATAAAGTAGTCGTGGCGGGCTTTCTTGTTCTGGGCAATGGTCTTGATGGCCTCTTTGTTTCCCACGGGTCTCCCCTCCTTCTTCGGCCCCCTCTGGGAGAGGGTATGCCGTTTTGCTCCGTTTCATGCGCCCCGCAACAGGGGGCAGAGCTGTTTTTATGTCAGAGTTCGCTGCGCCCCTCCAGCGCCCGGTAGAGGGTCACCTCGTCGGCGTATTCCAGCACCCCGCCCACCGGGATGCCGTAGGCCAGCCGGGTCACCTTGATCCCCAGGGGCTTGATGAGCCGGGAGACATACATGGCGGTGGCCTCCCCCTCCACGGTGGGGGAGGTGGCCATGATGATCTCTTTGACCTCGCTGTTGTTCAGGCGGGCCAGCAGCTCTTTGATGTAGAGTTTGTCCGGCCCGATCCCGTCGATGGGGGAGATGAGCCCCCCCAAAATGTGGTAGGTGCCGAAGTACTCTTTGGTGCGCTCAAAGGCAAAGACGTCCCGCGGGTCCTCCACCACGCAGATGGTGCTCCGGTCCCGCCCCTCGTCGGCGCAGACCGAGCAGACCTCGGTGTCCGACAGGTTCTGGCAGACCTTGCAGCGCTTGATCTCGCGGTGGGCCCGAACGATGGTCTCGGCAAATCTCTGGGCATCCTCGGCGCTCATTCCCAGCACGTAAAACGCCAGCCGCTGCGCCGTCTTGCGGCCGATGCCCGGCAGCTTTTCAAACTGCTCGGACAGTTCGCTGAGGGCGTTGATGTTGTAGGACACGGCCTAGAAGGGCATCCCGGGCAGGCCGGCGGCCCCGCCGGTGACCTCCGCCATCCGGGAGGACGCCTCGTCCTCCACCTTGCGCACCGCCTCGTTGACAGCCGCCATGATCAGGTCCTGCAGCATCTCGATGTCGTCGGGGTCCACCACCTCGGGCTTGATTTCCAGGGCGGTGAGCTCCTTCTTGCCGTTGATGGTGACTTCGATCATCCCGCCGCCGGCCGACACCTTGAACTCGCTCTCCTCGATCTCGTCCTGCACCTGGGCGATCCTCTCCTGCATTTCCTGGGCCTGCTTGATCATCTGGTTCATATTCTTCGGGCCGTAGCCCTGGGGCAGTCTGGCTTTCATGGGCGCTTGCACTCCTTTTTCCATCTCATCGGCTGTCCAAAACAGCCGCCTATTCTTTGATCGTCACGTCGATCCCCTGGGCCTGGGCCCGGGCGATGAGCTGATCCAGCTTCTGGCCGCCCCCCTCTGTGGGCGCGGCCTCGTCCTCCGGCTCCCGGTAGGGGCCGAGGCGGCAGGTCTTGCCGGTCACCTCGCTCACCGCCGCCCGGATGTCCGCCTTGGTGCGGGCGTTCTCCCGCATCATCTTCAAAAAAGTGGCGTTCTCCGAGGCGATGAGCACCAGGTCACCCGACAGGTAGGCCCGGGAGTTTGCCAGGGCCGCGGCGGCCAGCCGGTTGTGGTTGGCCAGGGCGTCGAGCACCTGGGGCCACTCCGGCAGCGGCTGGGGGGCGGCTCCTGCGGCCGGAGCGGCTGCCGCCACCGGCTTTTCGGGAACTGCTTCCGGGATCGGGGGCGCGGCGGGGGCAGGGGCGGCAGGCTCCTGCCAGCCGGCGTCCTCCGCCGGGGGCGGGGCGTCGGGGAGGGGCACCTCCTCTTCCCGCTCCTCCCGCGCCGGTTCTGGGGCGGGGCGGGCGACCGGCTTGGCCTGGGGCACGGCGGCCGGCTTGGCTGCGGACACCCGGACCGCGGTGACCTGCGGGGCTGTCGGCTGATTTGCGGCGGCGGTGATCTCCACCAGCAGCATCTCCATGGCGATGCGGGGGGAGGCGGCCCGCCCCACCGCGTCGGCCCCCTTCATCAGCCGGGCCATCCAGCCCATCATCTCCCCCTGGGGGATGCGGGCAGCCTGCTCGACATAGCGCTGGCGGTCGTCGGGGGGACAGAGGACCAGGGTGTCAAAGTCCTCCATCACCTTGCAGAGCATCAGGTCCCGGCCGTGGCTGAGCAGTTCCTGTGCCAGGCGGCCCATGTCCACCGAGTGGGCGAAGAGGTCGTCGAGCAGGGCGATCGCCCGGCCCAGGTCGCGGTCGAGCAGGCAGTCGAACAGGTCAAAGAGATAGCTCTTGTCGGCCACGCCGCAGAGGTCCTTGACCATCTGCAAGCTCACCCGCTCGCCGGTGGAGGCGCACTTGTCCAGCAGGGAGAGGGCGTCGCGCATCCCGCCGTCGGCCAGTTTGGCCAGCAGGAAGCGGGCGTCGTCGTCCAGCTGCACCCTTTCCCTCTCGGCGATGACCGCCAGCCGTCCGGCGATCTGCTCGGCGGTGATGCGGGCAAAGTCGAAGCGCTGGCAGCGGCTGAGGATGGTCACCGGCAGCTTGTGCAGCTCGGTGGTGGCCAGGATAAAGACCACGTGCTCGGGCGGCTCCTCCATGATCTTGAGCAGGGCGTTGAAGGCGCTGGGGGAGAGCATGTGCACCTCGTCGATGATGTAGACCCGCTTTTTGCAGCGGGTGGGGACGAAGTTCGCCTCCTCCCGCAGGGCGCGGATGTTGTCTACCCCGTTGTTGCTGGCGGCGTCCAGCTCCACCACGTCGGTGATGGAGTCCTCGTCGATGCCGGTGCAGATGTCGCAGACCCCGCAGGGCTGGCCGTCCTTGACGTTGGGGCAGTTGATGGCCTTTGCCAGAATTTTGGAGCAGGTGGTCTTGCCGGTGCCCCGGGAACCGGTAAAGAGGTAGGCGTGGGAGAGTTTCCCCGTCTCCACCTGGTTTTTGAGGGTGGTGACGATGGGCTCCTGCCCGATCACGTCGTCAAAGGTCAAGGGGCGGTATTTGCGGTAGAGAGCGCGGTAGATGGCGGCCACCTCCTTTTTTGAAAATAGCGCAAAAACAGGGCCCGTACACTGTGGTATGCGGACACACAGGTTGATCTGCGGCACACAAGACGACCCGCTTAATGCTGCTCGGTTCCCCGCCTGACATGGTTCACGGCGCCCTGTCGCACAGGACCCGCATATCCGCATACCAGAGTGCGCGTTTGCCCTGTTTCATAACGAGACAATTGTATCATATCCGCCCCCGGGTTGCAAGCAGAAATCCGTTTCCTTTCCCCTGGTGTGGGCGGCGCTTTTCCGCCCCTGCGCGGCGGGGCAAAGCGGTGTTCCCACCTGTGCGACCGGCCCGCGCCAAGGGGGCGGCCCAACACAGAAAAAGAGGTGGAAGGAAAGCGGCGTTTCCTTTCCCCATGGAAACCACTCCGCGACTTGTCTCCTGCCTCCCGGCGGCCGCCCCTTTTTCATGGTCTGCTCACCCCGTTTTGAGGGGGCGAAGGACATCAATATTCAATGGGGCAGCCGCCCAGGTTTTTCCCCATCCGGCGTCCCCTCATATCCGTCCAGTTTTGCCCCGCCCGCCGCATTGTGTGGACGGAATGCGGACACTGAAACTTCGTGGGATGGGGCCCAATGCCCCCCGAAAGCTTCCCTCTACTGACATCTGTCCGGTTTTGCGAAGCAAAATCGCCCACTTAAGTGGGCGAAGGACTGATGTCGAAACTTCGTGGGATGGGGACCCACGAAGTTTTATTCGTCCACAAACCGATACCCCACCCCCACCTCGGTGAGGATGTAGTGGGGGTGGGCGGTGTCCGTCTCGATCTTGCGGCGGATGTTGGCCATGAACACCCGCAGGGACTGGGAGTCCTCGGTGCCGGAATACCCCCAGATCTCCTTGAGGATAAAGCTGTGGGTCAGCACCTTCCCCCGGTGCTCGATGAGCAGCAGCAACAGCTTGTACTCGATGGGGGTCAGGTGCACCTCTTCCCCGTTTACCCGCACCTGCCGCCGGCCAAAGTCCACCGTCAGGTCGCCGGTGGAAAAGACCTCTTCCTGGGGCAGGGCGGCGGGCGGGATGCGCAGCGCCACCCGCACCCGCGCCAGCAGCTCGCCGATGGAGAAGGGCTTGGTCACATAGTCGTTGGCCCCGCCGTCCAGGGCCTGCACCTTCTCCCTCTCCTGGGTGCGGGCGGAAACCACGATCACCGGCACCTGCGAAAAGGAGCGCATCTGGCGCAGCACCTCCAACCCGTCCAGGTCGGGCAGCCCCAAGTCCAGGAGCACCAGGTCGGGCGGGTCGTTCATCACCTGTCCGATCCCCTCGATCCCGGTGGTGACCACCTGGATGTCGTAGCCGCTGGCGCGCAGGGAGATGGAGAGGAAGTTCGAGATGCTCTTGTCGTCCTCGACAATCAAAATACGGCGCTCTGCAAGCATGTTTTGCCCTCCTTGCTCTTTTCCAGCGGCAGCCAAAAGCGGAAGGTAGCGCCGCCGATGTCATTGTTCTCCGCCTCGATCCCCCCGCCGTGGGCCTGCACGATGGACTGGCAGATGGAGAGTCCCAGGCCGATCCCCCGCCGGCTGTCCCCCGGCGAGGTGACGAAACTGTCAAAGAGGTGGGGCAGCAGCTCCGGGGCAACGCCCCCGCCGTCATCGATCACCTCGAAGACCACCCGCTCCCCCTCCCCGCGCACCGCCAGACGGATGGCGGCGCTGTCGGGGGTGTGGGCCACGGCGTTGCCCAGCAGGTTGACCAGCACCTGCACCATCAGCTTGCCGTCCATGGGCGCCAGCAGCAGTTCATCGGGCAGGGAGACTGTCACCGGGCGGGTGTGGGGCAGCCTCGCCAGGCGGGCGGTGGCCTCGGCCACCACGTCGTCCACCACCTCGTTTTTCACCTGCAGCGCCAGCTTGCCGTCCTGAATGCGGGTCATGTTGAGCAGGTTTTCCACCATGCTCTCCAACCAGGCCACATCGCCGGAGATGTCGCCCAACAGCTTCATCGCCGTCTCCCTATCCAGCCGGTCGTAGCTGTGGCGCAAAAACTCGGCCGAGCCGCCGATGCCGGTGAGGGGGGTGCGCAGGTCGTGGGAGACCGCCCGCAACAGGTTGTTGCGCAGCTTCTCCTTTTCGATCTCCACCTGGTTGCGCTGCTGCAGGGCGTAGAGCTGCTCCCGCTCCACCGCCAGGGCCAACTGGCTGATCACCGTGTCGATGAACAGGGTCTCCCCCTCTCCCAAGGGGGTGTTGCCGCAGTACACCTCCACCACCCCCAGGAGGCGGCTGCCGCTTTTAAAGGGGGCATAGCGCCACTGGGAGATGGCGAAATTTTCGGTGCCGCAGCCGCAGGGCGCCCCCTCCTTTAGACACCACCTGGCCAGGGTGTCGTCCCCCACCTCCACCCCGTCCAGGTAGTGGCCGGGCAGGTAGTAGGGCTGGGAGAGGCCCTCGCCCTCTTCGATGAGATAGACCACGCACCGCCTCTGCACCCCCGCGTAGATGCTGGCGATGCCGTGGCAGACCACCTCTTTTAGCCCCGAGAGGTTGAGGAAGCTGCGGCTGATCTCGTAGAGTCGCTGGGTCTGGTCCTCCTTTTTGCGGGCCAGCTGGGCGTGCCTTTGCAGCTGGGAGGTGAGGCTGGCGGCAATGAGGGAGACCAGCAAAAAGAGGATGAGGGTGACGATGTAGCTGGGGTCGGCGATGCGAAAGGTCAGCCGCGGCTGGGTGAAGAGGAAGTTGAAGGCGAAGACGCAGACCAGCGAGGCCACGATCCCCCAGAAAAAGACGCCCGTCTCCACCACGATCACCAACACCCCGGTGAGATAGACCATAGTGATGTTCTCCTGGCGGATGCCGACGCGGTCGAAGAGGGCGGCCACGGCGGTGCAGACAAGCAAAATCAAAACCGTCTGCCCCAGGTGGAGCAAGCGGCCCTTTGCGCGGGCTCGGTCAGGACCCATAACGGCCTCCTTTTGTCGGGAAAAGAAGAATTTTGTAACAGCAGTATAGCATACCTGCCAGCAAAAAGAAAAGCGCTGCCCGCCCGATTGCGCAAACGGGCAAAATGCGCTATACTGAAAAACAGTATTGAGCGAAATGCGATAAAGGACGGTTTGACAGAGAGAATGGACAAAAAGCAGAGACACGCCACCCTGATCCTGGTGGGGATCCTGACCATCGCCTGCGCCCTGTTGGTTCTGGTGCGCTGCGACACCGGCTATAAAAACGACGTGAAAGACGGGGCCTTTATCCTCACCGCCAAGCAGGTCACCGACACCTTCAACGCCAAAGCCGCCGGCAAATTCCCCAACTTCAAGGCCGCCGGTGACGCCACCTATACGGGGGAGGAGATGACCCTCGCCTACACCGCCGAAAAGGAGGGGGGGGTGATCTCGGCCGTCTCCCTGACCGGCAAACTCGACAGCGAGGAGCACATGAAAAACTTTTCCGGCTGTGCCGGCGTCCTGATGGTGGTGATGGACAACAACCTGCGGGAAGAGGAGCTCAGCACCCTCATTGAGGAGTTGGCCTTTGCCAAAGTCGTGGCCGGCGAGGAGGAGATCCACACCCAGTACCGGTACAACCAGCGCGTCTACCGCTTTGACCGCACCGGCGACAGCGCCGTCTTCACCGTCACGGCCCAGAAGTAAAAAAAGAGGAGCAGTGCTCCTCTTTTTTTGTTGGGGCAGCCGAGGCTTCCCTCGGCCGGGGGATTGTGCCGCCCGGCGGGGCTGTGGTATAATTGGGCACAGTAAAGATTGTCCGCGCCGCCGGGCGGTCCCGCACCGGGGCTGTCCGGCGCGCCGGCGACGGGAGGATGTTGGAAGAGATGACCTACAAAGAGGAATTTATCGAGTTCATGGTGCGCTCCGGGGTGCTCACCTTCGGCGATTTCACCACCAAGAGCGGCCGCAAAACCCCCTACTTCATCAACACCGGCAACTACAAGACCGGCTATCAGGCCTCCAAACTGGGGCAGTTTTACGCCGCCTGCCTGCACGACAACCTGGGCGACCAGGTGGACGCCCTCTTCGGCCCCGCCTACAAGGGCATCCCCCTGGCGGTGTCCTGCTCCATCGCCCTCTACGAGCAGTATGGGCAGGACGTGAACTACTGCTTCAACCGCAAGGAGGCCAAGGACCACGGCGAGGGCGGCACCATGGTGGGCTACAAGCTGCAAGACGGCGACCGGGTCGCCATCATTGAGGACGTCATCACCGCCGGCACCGCCATCCGCGAGTGCCTGCCGGTATTGCAGGGCGCCGCCAAGGTGGACATCCGCGCCCTCGTCATCTCGGTGGACCGGATGGAAAAGGGCACCGGCGACAAGTCCGCCATCCAAGAGGTGAAGGAGCAGTACGGCATCGACGCCTACCCCATCGTCACTGTGCGGGAGATCATCTCCTACCTGCACGGCCGGGAGATCGACGGCAAGGTCTACATCGGCGACGAGATGAAGGCCCGGATGGAGGCCTATCTAGAAGAATACGGGATCTGACCGGCCGGGGGCCGGATCGGGGAGGGCGGCGCCGGCCGGCGCAGCCCTCTTTTTTTGCTGGCCCACCGAAAAGAGCGCCTTTTCCATTAAAAATGCCCTCCCCCATCGCCTCCCTCTATTCTTTCTTTACTTCATAAAAAAAAGATGGTAAAGTGAAAGATAGATCAGTGGCGCAGATACCGGCAGCACCCGCAAAACAGCCCCTCTTACCGGGTTTTGTTTCCCCCCTATTTTGAAAGGTGGCGGCTCATCCGTGAAGCGCATCTCCGACAACAAGTTCATCCTCCTCTCCGCCCTGCTCTGTGCGGGGTTCTTCGCCCTCCTGTGGGGCACCGGCGCGGTCCTCTCCCCCCAGGCGTTTTCCCCCCTCAACCTGCTGCTCCTCTTTCTGGGGGCCTTCCTGGCCATCTTGGTGGCGGTCTTCCTCTTTCGCCAGCGCTTCAACCGCCATCTCTACCGGCTGGCCTACGCCGACTTGCTGACCGGGCTCGCCAACACCAACTACTTTGAGGAGGAGGGCGACCGCCGGCGGCGCGCCGCCGCCCCCCACCGCCTCTGTGTCGTCTCCACCGACATCAGCCATTTCAGCACCGTCAACGACAGCTATGGGCGGCAGATGGGGGACGACATCATCCTGCGGGTATCCAAAGCCCTGCAGGAGGCCTTTGGCGAGGAGACGCTGCTGGCCCGGGTCAAGGCCGACCACTTTTTGCTGCTGCTCCCCTTTTCCAGCGAGGAGGAGACCCGCGCCGCCCTGCTGCGATTCGGCGCCCAAAACAGCGACTATTCCGCCGCCAGCCACCACATCAAACTCCGCTTCAATTTCGGGGTCTCCGAGATCGGCGACAGCCAGGTCCCCTTCACCGCCTTTATTGACGCGGCGGAGATCGCCCGCCGCGAGGCCCGCATCCGCCCCGAACCGGTCCTCTTCTTCTCGGGCGAGCTGGAGGAACAGCTGCGCCGAAACAGGGAGATGGAGGACCAGATGGAACAGGCCCTGGCGGACGGGGAATTTGTGGCCTATTACCAGCCCAAATTCAACATGGCCACCGGCGAAATCTGCGGGGCGGAGGCCCTGGTCCGCTGGCAGCGGGGCCCCTCTCACCTCTACTACCCCGACCAGTTCATCCCCCTGTTCGAGCGAAACGGCTTTATCACCGAGGTGGACTTCTGCGTCCTCGACCAGACCTGTGCCCTGCTGCGCCGCCGGCTGGACGGCGGGCTCCCCGTCTTTCCCATCTCGGTCAACCAGTCCCGCCTCCACCTGCAGGAGGAGGGGTACCTGCAGCGGCTGACGGAGATGGTCAAGCGCCACCGGGTGCCCCCCAACCTCATTGAATTGGAGCTCACCGAGACCGCCTTCAACGGGTTGGAGCGCCTTGACGAGCTGGCAAAACAGCTCAAAAAAATCGGCTTTCTCCTCTCTCTCGACGACTTTGGCTCCGGCTACTCCTCCCTCTCCCTGCTGGGGGGATTTCCGCTGGACACCATCAAGCTCGACCGCACCTTTATGGACAGGGCCCTCTCCTCCTCCCGCTCCCAGACCATCGTCCAGAAGGTGGTGGAGCTGGCCCACGAGATGGGGATCTTGGTCATCTGTGAAGGGGTGGAGCTGCCGGAACAGGCCCGTTTCCTCTTGCAGATCGGCTGCCAGCACGCCCAGGGCTACCTCTACGCCCGCCCCATCCCGGCGGATGCGTTTGAGGCCCTCTGCCGGCAAAACGCGCCGGTTGCCCCCGCCGCAGACAGGTGAAAAAAGGCCCCGCCCTCTCTTTGCGAGAGGGCGGGGCCTTTTTTTGGTTACAGCAGTTTCTGCAGGTCTTCGCTCAGGTGGCGCATGTGGGTGATTTCAAACTCCACCGTGCTCTTGAGCATTCCGTTGTAGAGGTTGCCCTCTTTGGCGGGCTGCCGGTCCTCTGCGTACAGCCGGTCCAGGCCCTCCTCCAACACGGCGATCTGCTCGTCCATATAGGCTTTTACCTTTTTCTTGGCATCGCTCATCCTGTGTCCCTCCCTGGTTTTGGGTCGGCGGCCGCCGAAAACAGCCGCCTTCACCCTTCACTTTTCCCCGCCGCCGGGCAGATATGCGCTGGCCGCCATCCTTTGCCCTTTTGCTGCAAAAAGCAGCGTGGTTTTGTAGCGTTTACCAAAACCGCGATCCGTTCACAAAAATTGCGAAAACTGCGCACAGACCGGACATAAAGTGCCTTTACAATGAAAATAGAGGGGGAAGGGGGCGTTTCAGCTCCTTCCATCCCCCCTCAAAAAGGGGGAACGACCTGTGAAATTGACATTTTATGGCGCCGCGCACGAGGTCACCGGCAGCTGTCACTGCATCGAGGTGGGGAACACCCGCCTGCTCGTCGACTGCGGCTTACAGCAGGGGCGGGACGAAAAGGACAACCAGCAACTCCCCTTCGCCGCCGCCAGCATCGACGCGGTGCTGGTCACCCACGCCCACATCGACCACTCCGGCCGGCTGCCCCTGCTGGTGAAGGACGGCTTTCAGGGCAAGATCTACGCCATCGACGCCACCTGCCGCCTCCTCTCCATCATGCTGCGCGACAGCGCCCACATCCAAGAGGTGGACACCCAGTGGGAAAACCGCAAGCGCGGCCGCTCCGGCGACGAGGGGGTGGAGCCCCTCTACACCGTGCAGGACGCGGAGCGGGTCCTGCCCCTGCTGACGCCCTGCCGCTACGGCGAGTTCGTAGAGATCGCCGACGGGGTGCGGGCCCGGTTCCAGGACGCGGGGCACCTGCTGGGCTCCTCCTCCATCGAGCTGTGGGTGCGGGAGGGGCAGGTGGAGAAAAAGCTGGTCTTCTCCGGTGACATCGGCAACACCGACCAGCCCATCATCCGCGACCCCCAATTCCTCACCCAGGCCGACTATGTGGTGATGGAGAGCACCTACGGCGACCGGCTGCACGAGCCCTCCAGCGACTATGTGGCCGACCTGGCCGACATCCTCAACCAGACCTTTGCCAAGGGGGGTAACGTGGTCATCCCCTCCTTTGCCGTGGGGCGCACCCAGGAGCTGCTCTATTTCCTGCGGGAAATCAAGGACCGGCGCCTGGTGGGGGCCAACCCCCACTTCCCCGTCTACGTGGACAGCCCCCTGGCCACCGAGGCCACCCGCATCTACAGCAGCGACCTGCTGCCCTATGCCGACGAGGACACCCTGCAGCTGCTCCACCTGGGCAGCGACCCGCTGGAATTCGAGGGGATGCAGATGTGCGAGAGCAGCGAGGAGTCCAAGGCCCTCAACGCTGACCCCACCCCCAAAGTCATCCTCTCGGCCAGCGGGATGTGCGAGGCCGGGCGGATCCGCCACCACCTCAAACACAACCTCTGGCGGCCCGAGTGCACGGTGGTCTTTGTGGGCTACCAGGCCGAGGGGACGTTGGGGCGCGCCCTGTTGGAGGGCGCCCGCCAGGTCAAGCTCTTTGGCGAGGAGATCGCCGTCAAGGCCCGCATCGTCAACTTTCCCGGCCTCTCGGCCCACGCCGACAAAAACGGTCTGCTGCGCTGGATCGGCGCCTTCTCCCCCGCCCCGGCCCACATCTTCGTGGTCCACGGGGAAAACGGGGTCTGCCAGCAGTTTTGCACCGCGCTGGAGGCACGGGGTCTCTCGGCCCACGCCCCCAACTTCTGTGAGGTGTACGACCTGTCCACCGGGCAGACCGTCAGCGCCGGGGTGCCCTTTGAGCAGCTGCGCCCCAAGGGCGAGCGAAAAAATGGCTCCTCCAACCAGGCCTTCGGCAAATTGCTGGCGGCCGGGACCCGCCTGCTGGACGTGATTGCCCACAACCAGGGCGGCAGCAACAAAGACCTGGGCAGGTTCCGCGACCAAATCATCGCCCTGTGCGAAAAATGGGACCGCTGACCGACCGCGCAAAAAATCTCTCTTTTCCCAGTTGACGAACGGGGAGATAGATGCTATAATACAACCTGTTAAACGGCTTCTGGGCCGTTTACATGCAGATGTGGTGGAACTGGCAGACACGCTACTTTGAGGGGGTAGTGGGCGTAAGCCTGTGTGGGTTCAAATCCCATCGTCTGCACCAAAAAAATCGCTTAGCCGTATGGTTAAGCGATTTTTTTATTGGGTCTCCCACACACCGTACCGTTTTTCCTTCCTGCATTTACCTGTAGATTGGCGCCGCCCCCACCGTTAGACTGTCCTTTAGGGGTGGTCTAACATGTGTTTGGAAAATCGCATCCGCAAAATACGTATACAGAGGGGACTTTCCCTTTGGGAACTGGCCGCCGCGATGGGCACAACCGAGGACGCCCTATCTCGCTGCGAGACCTGCGATATGGGGAGTATAGAGGCCGACAAGGTCCTGGCCGCCGCGAAGGCCCTGGGGGTCTCTCCCCTTTATCTCATGGGGTGGGAAGACCGCCCCAACCACATCTACCGTGTTGACAGGGGAAGCAAAGCGTGCGATCTGTCGAAAAAGGACATTGCATTCCTGATTCAGTTTGCCGCCAAGACGGCCAAAAAGAAGTAGTAAAGCGCCCCGATCTGCCAAAAAGGCAGGTCGGGGCGCCCCTGTTTACACCTCAATTTTATCTTCCCTTTTGCGGTGCAGAGACCCATCTCTGCCGTGTCGCAGACCCCTCTCCAATTGCTCACAAACAATCGGTCTGGTCGGCAATGCTCTCGTCCTTGTATTTTTTGAATTCCTGGGACAGCCAGACCTCGCCGGCAATGTCCAGACCCATTCCGACCAAAGAAATCGTCAGGCCTATTGTGAAGCCAAAAATTTGGTTTGCAAATGCGTCCTGGGTAAACAGCGTCAACAGCACAACCACAAGACCCGCCAGCGATACAATCGTTCCCGATAGAATCAGTTGGTAGCTTGTGCTCTTTTCTCTCTTGCACTTTTTCCGGAATTCTCTCTTGGTCATTGTCCTTCCCTCCACAAAGTGATGGCGCTAGAAAAATTTTACTGGAATTATTATACAATTCCGTTCTCCGCTCTAAAAAGGCCCAAAAGTACAAAAATGGCACTTACAACGGCTTTCACAGAAAGAAAAACGCTGTTTTTGCTGTTGCAAAACTGCGAACGAAATCGTATAATTTCTCCGGCTTCAAGAGCGGAGAAACCTCTTTTGGCAGGATACAGGCCGCATACACCCGCTCGATTGGCTCCATTATAGCACCTATCATACCGAAAGACAACCGCCTTATCCCCCGCCACAAGGGCAAAAAGGGGCCGCGGCACCCCTGCCGCAGCCCCTTTTTTGCGTATTGCCGCTTGGCTACTTGCCCTCTCCCCGCTCGGGAAAGAACTTGCACAGCAGCTTGATACTCAAATAGATCACCAGGATGACGGCAAAGATGCCGCCCATCCCGTAGCCCATGATGGGCAGGGTCGATAAAAATTCGGGAATGTGAAACACAGCGCGCCCTCCTTACTTGGCAATCAGGCTGATGATCAGCCCGCCGGCGATGACCGATGCGATCTGCCCAGCCACGTTGGCCCCAGCCGCATGCATCAGCAGGAAGTTCTGGGGGTCCTCCTTGAGGCCCATCTTGTGAATGACCCGGGCCGACATGGGGAAGGCCGAGATGCCGGCCGCCCCCACCATGGGGTTGACCTTCTTTTTGCAAAAGAGGTTGAGCAGCTTGGCGAAGAGCACGCCCCCCACCGTGTCGAAGATGAAGGCCACCAGCCCCAGCCCCATGATGAGCAGGGTCGCCGGCTGCAGGAAGTACTCGGCCTGCATCTTGGTGGCGATGGTCAGCCCCAAAAGCAGGGTGATCAGGTTGGCCAGCACCTTCTGTGCGGTCTCGGAGAGCATCCCCAGCACCCCGCACTCGCGGATGAGGTTGCCGAACATCAAGAAGCCGATCAGCGAGACCGATTTGGGGGCGATCAGCCCGGCGATGACGGTGATGAGGATGGGGAACAGGATCTTGGTCGTCTTGGAGATGGAGAGGGGGTTGTAGGGCATTTTGATCCGCCGCTCCTTCTGGGTGGTGATCAGGCGGATCACCGGCGGCTGGACAATGGGCACCAGCGCCATGTAGGAGTAGGCCGCCACGATGATGGCCCCCACGTAGTTGGACTCAAAGTAGTTGGCCACAAAGATGGAGGTGGGGCCGTCGGCCGCGCCGATGATGGCGATGGAGGCCGCGTCGTGCAGCTCAAAGCCAAAGAGCGAGGCGATGCTCAGGGTGAAGAAGATGCCGAACTGCGCCGCCGCGCCGAAGAGCAGCATCTTGGGGTTTGACAACAGCGGCCCAAAGTCGATCATGGCACCGATGCCAATAAAGAGCAGCAGGGGGAACAGCTCGTTGGCGATCCCCGCCCGAAAGAGGGTGTCGATGGCCCCCTGCTCCACCCCGCTGCCGGCCACCTGGTCCACCGCGCCCGAGAGGGGCAGGTTCACCAAGATGGCGCCAAACCCCATGGGCAGCAAGAGGGTGGGCTCCATCTCCTTTTTGATGGCCAGCCAAATCAGCAGCCCGCCGATGACCCACATGACGATTTGACCCGGGGTGATGTTGAGAATGTTTTCAAACAAAACTTCCATTGTGCACTCCCATTTCTTCAATCTGCATCTGTACCGCCCAAAACTGTGCAAAAAAAGAGACTTTCACCGTGAAAACCACAGTAAAAGTCTCACTTTTTATAGTATGTGCGGATTTTTTTGCAAAAATCGGAATGTCGCACCATACGACGGCGCAGAGCGCCGCAAGTTACTCCCTTTTGGGCGGTATGTAGTTGTTACCGGATAAGAATACCACATTTGCCCACCCCAATGCAAGGCCCGTCTGTAAAGTCTAGGTAAAATCCCCTCTCTGTCAAAGGGGCCACCGCCTCTCCCGCCGGTCCGAGAGCACCCCCAGCTCCACCGCCAGCACGGCCAGCCAGAGGGCGAGCAAGCCCCCGTCCAGCCCGCAGCGGCGGTGGAGGTAGAGCAGGGCCGACACCCCCGCCAACAGGACGAGAAAGCAGCCGTCCCACCCCTCCAACCGCCTTCCCTCCCCCTTCACGCGGGGGCGCGTTCCAGACAGGCGCAGCGCCAGATAGGCAATGGACACCCCTATCCCCAGCAGGGCCAACCAGTGTACCAGGCACCCGTCGTCCACCGGCCAGCCGGACCAAAACACCTGCACCGATTCATCCCCTCCTCTCCAATCCCTTCTACCAATAGGTGTTCAGAATTGGGCAGAAACGGTCACTTTTCTTTCATTTTCTTCATTTTTGTAGAATTTCCCAATCTATTTCCCCCCAAAACACGCAAAAACGCGACCGATGTTTCTACACCGGTCGCATCGCACCGCAAAAAAGCAAGGAAGCAGACCCTGCTGGGTCCGCCTCCTCACCACTTTTTCCTTTGCTATTGGGCCGCCGCCTCTTCTGCCTGCGGCTCCTCTTTCCAGACCAAGACCCGGTCGATGCGCCGCTCCTCCATCCGCGCCACCCGGGCGCAGTAGCTCCCTCCCAGGGGGAGGACGGTGGCGTCCCCCTGTTGGGGGATATAGCCCAGCTCTTCGATGAGCAGGCCGGCCAGGGTGTCGTACTCGCCCCCGTAGTCCAGCGCAATGCCGAGGATCTCCTCCACCTCTTCCAGTTCAATGGAACCGGCGAAGAGATAGCGGCCGGGCGCCAGCTCCTGGCAGTCGGCCTCTTCCCTGTCGTACTCGTCGGCAATGTCGCCGACGATGTCCTCCAACAGGTCCTCCATGGTGACGATGCCGGCGGTGCCGCCGTACTCGTCCACCACAATGGCCATGTGGACCTTTTCCTTTTGAAAGGTGCGAAGTAGCTTGCTGCAGAGCATGCTCTCGGGCACATAGATGGGGGCGCGCATGCAGTCGGCCGCCTTTTCGACCCGCTTGGAGTCGTCGAGCAGATCCTTTACGTAGAGGATGCCCACCACGTCGTCGGCCGTCTCGTGATAGACCGGGATGCGGGAGTACCCCTCCCGTCTGGCCAGTTCCTTCACGGCGACGATGTCGTCGCTGTCCTCCACCATGCTCACGTCGGTGCGGTGGGTCATCACCTCGCCCACCGTCTTGTCGTCAAAGGCGAAGATGTTCTCGATGAGCTCTTTCTCATCGCCGTCAAACACGCCCTTCTTGGTGCCGGTCTCCACCATCAGAAGGACGTCTTCCGGGGTGATCTCCTCCTCGTCCTCCCCCGGCTTCTGGCCCAGCAGCCGCAAAATGCCGTTGGTGGATTGGGCCAGCAGCCAGACAAAGGGGCGGGCGATGCGGTAAAACAGGGAGATGACCCCCGCCACTCGCAGCGCCACGGCCTGGGCCTTGCGCATGGCGATGCGCTTGGGCACCAACTCGCCAAAGACGATGGTGAAATAGGACAGCAGCAGGGTGATGAGCACCAGGGAGCCGCCCTGCAGGATGGCCCGGTCCACCGGCAGGAAGGACAGGGCGTCCGCCAGCATCCCCGCAAAGTTGTCCGCCGCCACGGCCGAGGCCAGAAAGCCCGAGAGGGTGATCCCCACCTGAATGGTGGAGAGGAAGTTGGAGGGGGTGCGGGTGAGGAAGAGCAACTTCCCCGCCGCTTTGCTCCCCCCGTCGGCGAGTTTTTGCACCTTGGCCTCGTTGACCGAGATGACGGCAATTTCGCTCATGGCAAAAAAGGCGTTGGTGGCGATCAGCACCAACAAAATGGCAATACTGAGAAAAAGACTACTGTCGGAGTCCATATCCGCTCCCTTTCCTTGATGGGTCAAATGGTGTCCGCCCGGTGGGCGGGCGGCCCGTCCGGCCGCCGTCTGCGGCCGCCCCACAGGGAGCGGCCGGGAGAAATGGTACAAGATGATTCTATTATAGCGAAACAGCGGCCAAACGCCAACAATCGGCCGGGCTTCCCCGGCGGTGCGGCGGCAAGGCAGAGAAAGGGAGAGGCCTCTCCCTTTCTCCGGGCGCACCATTCCCGGCCAAATCCACCCCAAAAGGGGAAAAATCGCCTTTGGCCGGCGGCAGCCAGCCGCCCGCGCGCCGCTTGACACAAATTTTACAGGACTCCCCGCCAATCAGCGGCGCCGCCCGGCCCGCGCCCCGCCACCGGGGCGGAAAGACCACCGCGAGCATTGACTTTTGACCCCGTCTTTTTTACACTGGTACAAATTTTTGCAAAATAGGAGCGAGACGATGAAACACACCAAAGAGGGACTTTCCACCCTCCTCTCCGGCCTGGTGGTGGGCAGCAGCATGCTCCTGCCGGGGATGAGCGGGGGGACCATGGCAATCATTCTGGGCATTTACGGCCGGCTCATCCGCGCCATCAGCAGCCTGACCAGAGATAGAGGGGCCAAGCGCCGGCAGAGCCTGCTTTTCCTGCTGGTCTTCTGCCTGGGCTCGGTGGGGGGGATGCTGCTCTTCTCCAAGGCGGTCCTCTACCTGACCGAGCGCTTTGGCGACCCCATGCTCTTCCTCTTCTCGGGGCTGATCCTGGGCAGCCTGCCGGTTTTGTGGCGGCAGGCGGGCATCCGCCGCCCCACCCCCGGCTGTCTCGCCGGGGCCGCCCTCGGCCTGGGGCTGGTCTTTGCCCTGCGGCTGGTGCCGGACGGCCTCTTCGCCGCCGGAGAGGGCTTTTCGATACAGGGGGCCCTGCTCCTCTTTCTGGCAGGGGTGGTGGTGGCCGTGGCCCTGGTGCTGCCGGGCATCAGCGCCTCGCACGTGCTGCTCCTGCTGGGGCTCTACCAGGTGGCCCTCTCGTCGGTCAGCCAGCTCTACCTGCCCTTTCTCCTCCCCCTCGCCCTGGGGCTGGTGGGGGGGATCCTCGCCACCACCTCCCTGCTGGACAGGGCCATGGAGCGGCGGCCCCAGTTCACCTACTCCCTGATCATCGGCTTTGTGCTGGGCTCGGTGGCCGAGGTGTTCCCCGGCTTTTCCGGCGGCTGGGGGACCGCCTTCACCGGCCTTGTCTGCCTGGCGGCCGGGTGCGCCGCCACCCTTCTGCTGGGCCACTTGAGCCGGGCACAGGGGTAGTCACACCATTCGGGCCGGGCGAACATATATTGGGGCGTGACCAGATCGTCACGAGATTTGTTCGTCTGCTTGAAAGGAGTGTCTATCCGTGTACCGTTCCAAATACATCTGCGGGTTCCTGGCCTTTGCCAGCGCAGTGTTGGGCGCCATCTTTGCGGCCCTCTACTATACGGGCATTGCCACCGTCCTGGTGTACGTGGCGCTTGGCTTTACCGCCGTCCTCGCCGCCATCGCCCTGCTTCTGCTGCTGATTTTCGCCCTGCACCGCCCCTGCTGTGACAACTGCGAATTCTCCGACAGCATCTGCGGCTACCTGCCCTGCTTCCTCTTCTCCGCTCTGGGCGCCCTGATCCTCTCCCTCTTCACCGCCATCGTGGCGGTTTCGGGGGCGTCGAGTGTCGCTGCCATCATCCTCCTCTTCTTTGCCAGCGCCTTTGCCTTCATGATGCTGTTTACCCTGGCGGCCATGGTCCATGGGATCATCAAAGCCAACTGCCCCACCTGCGACTGCCACTACAGCTGCAACTGCGAGCGCCACTGACCCCCGACCGACCGGCCGGCACTGCCTGCCGTTGCCGCGCAAAAAGGGACCGGACGACTGTCCGGTCCCTTTGCTTTTTCGCCCGTTCTAGCGGACAAGGTTGCTGATGACGGCGGCGAGGGAGTTGAGGGCGGCCACGCAGATGGCCACCGTGTTGAGGACCTTGCCCACCGTGTCCTTCTCCCCGGTATAGGGGTTTTGCCTGGCCATCACCAGCCCGGGGATGGAGCAGCAGTAGGTGACGATGGGCAGCAAGATGGAAAAGACCAACCCGATGATCCCCAGCGTCAGGGTGGCGGTCTTGTTGCTTTTGTGGGGTCTCGGGATCTGGTAGGGCATCTGCTGGGGCGGCTGGTAGGGGGACTGGCCGCTCTGCTGAGGGGGGATCTGCTGGTAGGGCGGCGGGGGCGAGGGTGGGTACTGGTAGTTTGGCTGATAGTTTTGCGCCTGCTTGCCCGCATAGGGGTCGCCCACATAGGTGGTGGGCGGCGGTGGGGCGTAGGCCGGCCGGTTGGCGGCGGCACTGGGGTCCTGGGGCGGGGTGCTGCCGTCCAGCGCCGCGCCGCAGGTCTGGCAAAAGCGGGCGCCCACCTCTGCGACGGCGCCGCAGGTGGGACAATATCTGGTGTCCATCTCTGAAACCTCCATTTTCAGGCGGCCCTTTCCGCTGAGCGGGCAGGGGCGGCCTGTAGGTGATCCTAATGTATCCAGTATACTGAAAAGCGGCGTGGGGAACAAGTTTTTTTGCCCCCTTTTGGGAATTTTCCCTGTTTTTTTGCGGCAGTATATGGTAGAATGGCAACCGTCGGCGGATGCCGAGGAGTATGCCAACGCGGAGGATTTTATGATTACCGTACAAAATGTCAGCCTGCAGTTCGGCGGGCAGAATCTCTTTAAAAACGTGGACCTGAAGTTCACCCCCGAAAACTGCTACGGCATCATCGGGGCCAACGGGGCGGGGAAATCGACCTTCCTGCGCATCCTCTCGGGGGAGCTGGAGCCCTCCACCGGGGAAATCATCATCCCCCCCGGCACCCGGATGTCGGTGCTGAAGCAAAACCACTTTGCCTACGACGAGTTCACCGTGCTGGACACCGTTTTGCAGGGCAACCCCCGGCTCTTTGAAATCATGAAGCAGAAGGACGAGCTCTACCAAAAGCCCGACTTCTCGGAGGAGGACGGCATCCTCGCCTCCGAACTGGAGGGGGAGTTCGCCGAGCTCAGCGGCTGGGAGGCCGAGACCGAGGCCCAGCAGATCTTGCAGGGGCTGGGTCTGTCGGCCGAGCTGCTCTACGAGGGGATGGCCGGCCTGGCCGAAAAGGTCAAGGTCAAGGTGCTGCTGGCCCAGGCCCTCTTCGGCCGCCCGGACATCATCCTTTTGGACGAGCCCACCAACGGCCTGGACATCGACGCCATCAACTGGCTGGAGGACTTTCTGCTGGACTTTGTGGGCACGGTGATCGTGGTCTCCCACGACCGGCACTTCCTCAACGTGGTCTGCACCCACATGGTGGACGTGGACTACGGCAAAATCAAGATGTACGTGGGCAACTACGAGTTCTGGTATGAGTCCAGCCAGCTGATGCAGCGGCTGTTAAACGACCAAAAGCGCAAGCGGGACGAGAAAATCAAGGACCTGCAGGACTTTATCTCCCGCTTTTCGGCCAACAAGTCCAAGGCCAAACAGGCCACCTCCCGCCGGAAGCTGCTGGACAAGCTGACGGTGGAGGAGATGCCCGCCTCCTCCCGCCGGTACCCCTTTGTGGGCTTTTCCATGGACAGGGAGCCGGGCAAGGAGATCCTGACGGTGGACCGCCTCTCCAAATCGCTGGAGGGGGTGCCCGCCCTGCAGGAGGTCAGTTTCACCGTCAACCGGGGGGACAAAATCGCCTTTGTGGGCGAAAACGACCTGGCCTTCACCGCTCTGTGCAAGGTGCTCACCGAGGAGGAAGAACCCGACGGCGGCAGCTTCAAGTGGGGGGTCTCCACCAGCCGCAGCTACTTCCCCCAGGACAACACCGCCTATTTCGAGGGGGAGGACAAAAACCTGGTGGAGTGGCTGGCCCAGTACTCCCTGGGGGACACCACCGAGACCTACCTGCGGGGCTTTTTGGGGCGGATGCTCTTTTCGGGTGACGATGTGTACAAGCCGGTGAGCGTCCTCTCCGGCGGCGAGAAGGTGCGCTGCATGCTCTCGCGGATGATGCTGGGCGGGGCCAACGTGCTGCTGCTGGACCAGCCCACCAACCACCTGGATCTGGAATCCATCACCGCGGTGCAGAAGGGGCTGCAGAGCTTTGGGGGCATCCTCCTCTTTGCCTCCCACGACTACCAGACGGTGCAGTCGGTGGCCAACCGTATCATCGAGATCCGCCCCGACGGCATTCTTGACCGCCAGGGCAGCTATGAGGAGTTTTTGGAGTACAAAAAAGAGCGGGGGCTCTAAGAGCATCCCGTTTTCCCCAGATAAAACGAGAGGGCGAGGCAGATGCCTCGCCCTCTTTTTTTGCAAAGATTCCCCTTTTCCTGGCTTTTTGACCGGCAAACTCGTATACTGGTGGCAGAGAGTCGCCGCGCTGACATACCGCGGCCAAAAGGAGGGGTACACCGTGGATGAAGTCTTTGACTTTGGGTTGCGCCTGAAGGCGCTGCGCCGGAAGATAAGCCTGTCTCAGCAGGCGCTGGCCCAGCGGCTGGGGGTCAGCAAGGGATCGGTCTACCACTACGAGAGCAACACTCAGACCCCCAGTTTGGAGATGGCCGTGCGGATGGCCGTCCTCTTTCGCGTCTCGCTGGACTACCTGACGGGGCTGGACGACCAGGCCACCATCCGGCTCGACGGCCTGAGTGCCCGGCAGGAGGAGGCGGTCCGCCAGGTCATCGCCTGCTTCCTATCCCCCTAGGGAGGGGCTGTCCGCCCCCCCCCTGCCACAGCGCCCGCGAAGGAGGGACCCACCGTGAACGCAGAGCTGTTTCGCTGCCGACTGGCCGAACTCATCGCACAGAAAGGTGTCTCCGAAGTGCAGATGAGCCGCGATTTGGGAAGGTCAAAGGGGTATGTCCAGTCCCTCACCTCCGGGAGGGCAATGCCCACCATGAAGGTCTTTTTTCAAATTTGCGACTACCTGCGCCTCTCCCCCGCCCAATTTTTCGACGTTCCGGAGGAGGGGGAGCAGGCCGAGATCATCCGGCGGTTTCTGGCCACTGACCGGGCGACCCTCCGCGCCATCGACGAGCTCATCCGGCGAATTTCATAGCGCCTCTTCCCCCGCCGCTTTCGGCGGGGGATTTTTTGTCCCCCGCGCAAGGGTGTTTTTCCTCTGCCGCGACGCCATTTCTTTCTAAACTGCAATGTTTTCTCCATCACTTCTCAAGAAATGCGCTAGAAAGAGTTCAAGCGCCCCCCGCTCTTTTCTGGTTTGATGGAGGGGAGAAAGGAGCTGCATTGCCAATGACAAGACAGGGAAAGAAGAGGAGAGGGAGAGCGCTGCTGGCAGCCGCCGTTTTACTGGCGGCCCTGGGGGGCGGGCTGGCCCTGCGCGCCGTGGGGGGCGACGCACATCCCCACCCCACCCCCGTGCAGAGCGCCCCCCGCTTTGACGACCAGGGGGCGGGCACCCCTCTGGAGCTCTACAGCCCGGTCGCCCTTCTGGTGGAGTGCGGGGGCGGACAGGTGCTGCTCTCCCAGCGGGGGGAGGAGCGCATCTACCCCGCCTCCCTCACCAAAATCATGACGGTCATGCTGGGGATGGAGGCCCTTCCCGACTGGAATGTGACGGTGCGCCTGCCCTCAAACTTTCAGTCCCTCTATGCGGCGAACGCCTCGATGGCCGGGTTCCTCCCCGGCGAGGAGGTGCGGGTGGCGGACCTGTTCTACGGCGCCCTCCTCCCCTCTGGGGCGGACGCCTGCCTGGGCATCGCCACCGCCGTCAGCGGCTCGGAGCCGGCCTTTGTGGAGCGGATGAACCGGCGCGCCCGGGAGCTGGGGATGGAGGGCACCCACTTCGTCAACGCCGACGGGCTGCACCACCCCGACCACTACAGCACCGCGGCGGACATCGCCCTGCTGCTGGACAGCGCCCTGCAAAACCCCGCGTTTTGCCGCGTCTTTACCGCCCACAGCTATACCACCACCCCCAGCATAGCCCACCCCAACGGCCTTTTCCTCACCAGCACCCTGTTTGACGTGGGGATCCCCGCCCAACTGGGGGACGGGGCGATTTTGGGGGGCAAGACCGGCTACACCGAAGAGGCGGGCCTCTGCCTGGCCACCCTGCTGCAAAAGGGGGACAGGCGCTACCTGTTGGTGACGGCGGGGGCGCCCGGCTCCCACCAGAGCGCCCCCTACCACGTGGAGGACGCCCTCAACATCTGCCAAAACGCCCTGCCCGGCGACTGACAACCCCCGCCCCCTTGTGCTATACTGGTACCAAGTTGCCGCACAGGGGGGATTTTTTGTGAAGCTGATCGACACCGCCTCCATGAAAGAGGCGGAGCGCCGCGCCGACGCGGCGGGGCTCTCTTACTACCAGATGATGGAAAACGCCGGGCAGGCGGCCTTCTCGCTGCTTGCAGGGCGATTTTCCCTGCCGGGCAGGCGGGTCTGCCTGCTCTGCGGCAGGGGGAACAACGGGGGCGACGCCCTGGTCATGGCCCGGCTGCTGGCAGGGGCAGGGGCCGAGGTCTGTCTCTACCTCACCGACGGGGCCCCCCGCACCGCCGAGGCAAAACAGGCCCTGCAAAACCTGGCGGGGGCGGTCTCCCCCACCCCACTGGAACAGGTGCCCCAGGGGGAGCGCTTTGACCTGCTGGTGGACGGGGTCTACGGCACCGGCTTCCGGGGGGAGCTGGACCCTTTTCGCCGGGCCCTGTTTGCCTGGGCGCGGGGAGCCGCCCCCTTTGTGCTGGCGCTGGACATCCCCTCCGGGGTGGAGGCGGACACCGGCCTGGTGGCCGGCGGGGCCCTGCGGGCCGACCTGACCGCCGCCTTTGCCGCCGCCAAACAGGCCGCCCTCCTCCGCCCCGGACGGGAGTGGATGGGGGAGTGCGCCGTGCTGGACATCGGCATTGAAAAGGGGGGTCTGGCCGCCCTCACCCGCGCGGTGGAGGAGGCCGACGAGGGATACCTGCGGGCGCAGCTCTCCCCCCTCTCCCCCCTCTCTCACAAGGGGACAAACGGCAGGCTAGCGGCTGTCTGCGGCAGCGACCTCTACCGGGGGGCCGCCGCCCTGGCCGCCGAGGCGGCCCTGCGGACGGGGGTCGGCTACCTGACCCTCTGCTCCACCGAGCGCGTCTGTCAACTGGTCTCCCTCCGCTCGCCGGAGACGGTGCTGCGCCCCCTGTCCGGGGGCGGGGAGGGGCAACTCTGTCCCGGCGACCTACCTGACCTTTGGGCGGGGGTGGAGGGGGCCGACGCCCTGCTCATCGGCCCCGGCCTGGGGCGCAGCGAGGGGGCCGGGGAGCTGGTGGGGGAACTGCTGGGGCGCTTTGCAGGCCCGGTGCTGGTGGACGCCGACGGACTCTACCACCTCGCCCGCCACCCCCAGTGGCTGGCAAAGCGGCGGGGGCCCACCGTGCTCACCCCCCACCTGGGGGAGATGGCCCGCCTCACCGGCGAGAGCGCTGGGGAAATCGGCAAAAACCCGCTGGCCTGCGCCGCCCGCTGGGCCGCCGAGTGGGGGGCGGTGGTGCTGCTCAAGGGGCACAACACCGCCATCGCCGGGCCGGACGGGGCCCTGGCCGTCAACCCCACCGGCGGGGCGGGTCTGGCCAAGGCCGGCAGCGGCGACACCCTCTCGGGCATCCTGGCGGCCCTGCTGGCCCAGGGCACACCCCCCTTTGTGGCGGCGGTCTGTGCCGCCTGGCTCCACGGCCGGGCGGGGGATCTCTGTCAGGCGGGCCGTTCGGCCCGCTCCACCCTCCCCCGGGACCTGCCCGGGCGGCTGGGGGACATCTTCGCCCAGCTGGGCATATAGACTTTTGAGCAGAGAAAAAGGAGAGATCGCTGTGCAAAACGGGATACTCCCCCAAAAGGGCGGCCGGTACGCCCTGCGGGTGGTGGGCAGCTGCGGGGTCTTCACCCCCGACGCGCTGCGGGCGGCGGCCCTGGTGGCCGAGCGCTGCGGCGGCGGGCGGGTGACCGCCACCAGCCGGGGCACCCTGGAAATCGACCGCATCCCCGCCGGGCGGCTGGACGAGGCGGTGGCCCTGGCCGGGGAGCTGGGGCTGAAATGGGGGGGCACCGGCGCCACCGTGCGGGCGGTGACCGCCTGCAAGGGGACCGACTGCCGCCGGGGCGTTTTTGACACCCACCGGCTGGCCCTTCAACTGGACCGGGCCTACTTCGGGACCCCCGCGCCCAAAAAGTTCAAAATCGGGGTCTACGGCTGCCCCAACAGCCTGGGGAAGGCCCGCGGACAGGATGTAGGCATCCTCCCCGCCCCCGGCGAGGCGGGGCGCTTCCTCCTCTTTGTCGGGGGGATGATGGGCCGCCGCCCCCGCCTGGGCGACGAGCTGGGGTCCACGCTGCCGGAAAGCGCCCTGGTGGAGGCGGTGGGGCGGATCCTGGCCTTCTACCGCCGCCACGGCGCGGAGGGGCAGCGGCTGGGCGACCTGCTGGAGGAAGGGGGCGCGCCCCTTTTGGACCGGCTGCGAGCCGAGCTGAAAGAGCTGGCTTAAAAACAAAAGAGGGTCCAGACCCCGGGCTGTCCCCGCGGGTTTGGACCCTCTCTTTTGGCGATCTCACTGTTCCCGGCTCAGCTGCTGCGCCAAGTCCTGTACACTCTTGAGACTGAGGTTGTGGTTGACGGCGCTCTCCCCCTCCAAATTGAGGGCGGCGCAGGCCAGGGCGTGGAAGATGGTGTCCTCTTCCGAATAGTCATAGGCCAGGCCGTAGCAGAGGCCGGAGGTGAAGGCGGTGCCCACCCCCGCGTCGCTCACCGGCTTGATCGGGCGGGCGCGGTAGATCCCCTCGCTGCTGGCGGTGGACAGGGCGGCGCCCCGGGGACCCATGGTGACCACCACCCGCTTGGGCCCCATCCGGCCGATCTGCTTGGCCGCCCGCAGGGCGTCCTCCTCGGTGCTGATGGCGATGCCAGAGAGGTGCTCGGCCTCCGCGCTGTTGAGCTGCAGGGTGGGGATGGCGCCTATCAGGTGGCGGATGGAGGACAGTTTGGCCACCGACCCGGCGTCGACGACGATCTCCTTGCCGGCAAAGGCGGTGAGGAGGTACTCGATGCTCTCCACCGGCAGGCCGCTGCCCACAGACATCACCTTCGCCCCGGCCAGAGCGCCCCAGCGCCCCTCCAAAAAGGCGGGGGTGATGCACTGCTCGATGGTCATGTCCGACAGGCCGAGGGCCATCTCCCCGTCGGGGCTGACGATGCCGATGAAGAGGGCGGAGTTCTCCCCCGGGAGGATGAGACAGCCAGTGACGTCGATGCCCAGGGAGCGGCAGTCGGCGAGGATCTTTTCGCCGAAAACATCTCCGCCGATGGCGGAGATCAGCTTGACCCCCACCCCCAGCCGGGCCAGGTTCTCCGCCAGGTTGCGCGCCTCGCCGCCCGGCTCGAGGCGGATTTTGCCCGCGTTGAAGTTTTGGGGGATCAGGGGGCCGGAGGAGAAGCCGTTGACATCCATGTTGGCGCCGCCGATGACCACGGCGTAGTTGGGCTGTTCGAGGATGTAGCCCCGGCCGATGATCTTCCCCTTTTTGGCCAGGTTGGTCAGGTGGACCGACGCCGCCGAGCGGGTGATGCCCAGCCGCTCGGCCAGCTCTTTGTGGGAGATGGTGGGGTTTTTGCGGAGGATGGTCAGGATCTGCGCCTCGCGCTTGGTGACCCCCGTCTCTCCGCCGGTGGTGTTTAAATGCATGGGCATTTCCCTTCCGGGCCCTGGGGCCCCTTTTTCACTTTCCGATATTAGTATAGAAAAGCCCTTTTGGCCGGTCAAGGAGAGACGGCCCTTTTCAGGGAAATGCCCTGTTTCAGGCGGGGTTTTTAGGCAGTTGTGCCAACAGTCCCCTCCAGGGGGACCACCTGCCAGCGAGCGCCGCCCCAGATATCTCGCCGACGGTAGTCAAAGGCGATGGCCACCGGTCCGGGGGCACCGGTGAGGGGGTGGCGGGCAAACACCTCCAGGTGGGCGGTGCGGGCGATGTGGCCGGGGTGCTCGCCCAGGTAGGAGGGCAGGTAGCGGGCGACCTTCTCCCCGTCCCCAAAGAAGTCTCCGGCGGCGCGGCGGTAGCGGGGGCTCAGGCTGCTGTCGTCAAGGAAGGGCAGCCGCTTGCGGGGCTTTTCGCAGCAGAGCCAGTCCAGCCGCAGGGCCTCCCGCAGCCGCTGTTCGTCGACCCCGGGACGCCCCCTGCCAAAGCGCCAGAGAAAGGCGTGCTTCCCCTCCCGGGAGAGGGCGGGCTCCTCCGCCAGGGCGTCCCCCATCTGGCAGAAGAGGGCGAAGGGGCTGCCCTGGCAGGCGGCCAGGTAGGCGAGCGACGCCCGGTAGCGGCCGCTGTTGGAAAAGGTCTCCAGCGCCTCCTCCGCCCGCTTGAGGGCGCAGATGTCCCCGTAGGAGAGCCAGCGGGTTTTCAACACCTCGTAGGGGGGCAGGTCGGGGCAGAAGACGATGCTGTAGTCCCCCGCCTCCGCCCGCAGGCGGCTGCCGTGGAGGAGTTTGAGGAAGCCCAACTGCAATTGGTGGGGCCCCAGGGCATATACCTGGTCAAAGGAGCGGCCGAAGGTCTCTTTATCTTCAAAGGGGAGCCCAGCGATGAGGTCGAGATGGAGGTGGATGTTCTCCCCCGCCAAAAGCCCCCGCACCGCGCGGGAGATGGCCGCAAAGTCGTGCACCCGCTGCACCGAGGCCACCGTTCGGGGGTTGGTGGACTGCACCCCGATCTCAAACTGAAAGAGGCCGGGGCGGGCGGCGCGCAACAGCTCCGCCTCCTCCGGGCCCAACAGGTCGGCCCCCAGCTCAAAGTGAAAATTGGTCACCCCGTTGTCCCGCTCCATCAGGTGGTGCCAGATGGCCCTGGCCCGCTGCCGGTCGCAGTTGAAGGTGCGGTCGACGAATTTGACCCGCACCACCCGCTGCTCCAAAAAGAAGTCGAGCTCCCGCAAGGTCTGTTCCAGGGGTTTGAAGCGCACCCGCCCCCCGGCCCCCGAGAGGCAGTAGTGGCAGGAAAAGGGGCAGCCCCGGCTGGACTCATAATAGATGTGGCGGTGGGGCGGCAGCTCCCCCTCGCCGTAGACAAAGGGGAGCTCTTCCAAGGGAAGGGGCGGCGCGGGGGGATTGCGGTGGCGGCTCCCCCCCGCGCGGTAGAGGAGGCCGGGGATCTCCCCCTCAGGCCGGCCGGCGGCAAGGAGGGGAAAGGCCCCCTCCCCCTCCCCGCAGAGTACCCCGTCGCACCAGGGGTGCCGCTCCAAAAACTGGGGGTCCCACTCGGCCTCAGGGCCGCCACAGTAAAGGCGCAATTCGGGGCGGACCAGCCGCAGCCGCCGGGCCACCAAGTCGATGAAGGAGAGGTTCCAGATATAGCAGGAAAAGGCCACCCGCTCCCCCGCCAGGTGGGCGATGGCGGCGGTCACCTCGTCGGGCTGCAGGTTGATGTGGTACTCGGCAAAGCCGCAGTCCTTTACGCCTGCACGGCGGGCACAGGCGGCGAGATAGCGCACCGCCAGATTGGTGTGGGTGTACTTGGCGTTGACGGCCACCAACAGGGTGGAAAGCATGGGCGGGGTCCCCCTCATCTCTCTAAAATCGACAGCGGGAGAAGGGCGTCAGGGGTGCCTCTCCCGGCTTTCTCTATTGTACCACTTGCAGGTGCGGAAGTCATGGCTCGCCGTCCCCTGGAAAGACCGTCCAAAACAAAAATGAGAATTGTTATTATTTTTTTCGCAAAATCTATTGACGTAAGTGGATGCTCGTGGTATAGTTAAGCCATGGTAAGAAACCCCAGAAAAACAATCAAAACAACAATTTCATTTTGAAGTAGGAGGAACGAAAAATGTCTAAATTTGTTTGCACCGTCTGCGGTTATGTGTTCGAGGGCGAGGCCGCTCCCGAGAAGTGCCCGGTCTGCGGCGCCCTTGCTGAGAAGTTCAAGAAACAGGCCGAGGGCGAGCTGTCTTACGCCGACGAGCACGTGGTGGGTGTGGCCCAGGGCGCTCCCGAGGAGATCATCGAGGGCCTGCGCCAGAACTTTAACGGCGAGTGCAGCGAAGTCGGGATGTACCTGGCCATGAGCCGGGTGGCCGACCGCGAGGGCTACCCCGAGATCGCCGAGGCCTACAAGAGATACGCCTTTGAGGAGGCCGAGCACGCCGCCAAGTTCGCCGAGCTGCTGGGCGAGGTGCTGACCGACAGCACCAAAAAGAACCTGGAGATGCGGGTGGACGCCGAGCACGGCGCCTGCGAGGGCAAAAAAGAGCTGGCGACCCTGGCCAAGAAGCTGAACCTGGACGCCATCCACGACACCGTGCACGAGATGTGCAAGGATGAGGCCCGCCACGGCCGCGGCTTCGCCGGGTTGCTGAAGAGATTCTTCTAAGCTCCCCCATCGGTTTTTCCTGAACGATTTGCTTTTTCTCTTGAGAGGGAAACGACTGCCTTCCCCGGGCAGTGGTTTCCCTCTTTTTTTGCACCCGCCCCTCTCCGCCAGAGGCGAGAGGGAGAGGAGTGCAAAAAACGGCCGGCGGGGCTTTCCCGCCGGCCGCTATTCACTTTTCGGAAGGGGCGCACTCTTTTGCCTGTTCCAAATCGGTCAGAATGGTGTCGAGGACGTTGCAGACATGGCGGGCCCGGTCCGGCGGCAGCTCCCTGATCGACAGCAGCCGCGAATCGAGGGCAGTCTCGTCCACCGGCCAGGGCTCGTCCCGGAGCAGCTCGTTGGCCGAGCAGCCCAGAACATTGACCAGCTTGACAAAGGTCTCCACGCTGGGGTAGGTTCTGCCCCGAAATATGTCGTGTAGAAAGCCGACACTAACATCTATTTCTTCGGCTAAGGTCTCTGTTTTCATGCCTATCTTTTTACGGGCGTCATTGAGCCGTTTTCCAAACTCTTGCTTATTCATTTGCTGTACTCTCCTTCTGCATGACGCCCTGAAAATACCGTGCAACATCGCGGAGGTATTTCTTTTCCTCCTCGGTCAAATGGTTCATGCGCTCAGAAAGCTCTTTGATTCTAAAAATAACGGCGGTATCCAGAGAATCGCACAAAATCTCTTCGACAGCAACATCTGGATATACTTCTGTCAACTTTACGAAAGTATCGAACTGCGGCCCACCTGTCCCTGCCTCCATCTTGATGACGGTAGGCGCTTTTACACCAAGCGCACGAGCAAGTTCTTTCTGCGTCATGCCGTGTGCTTTTCTAATTCTCTGCAAACGCTTACCCAACAATTTTCTTTTCAACATATAACAGTCCACACTTTACTTTAAATACTATTGATTTATAAAGCGTAGATGAAACAAATCGTCCCTTAAATATATCTATGATTGTTCACTAGTAATATTAATTGTACTTTCTCTGCTTTTTAGCGCAATAATAAAAATTTTGTCGAATGCAGGGAGATTTGCAGATGCCAAACGGATATTGGCATCATCGGGGGCTCTTTCGCGGGAAAAAGCGGAGACGGCATGCGGCCCAGGCGACTGCGGCCGCGGCGGCAAACTTTTTCTGCCGGAAACCTTTCGGCAGCCGCTGTGCTACCTGGACGAGCGCAACAGCCGCTTTCGCGCCCGGCAGCAGGGCTTTGGTCGGGACTGGGCTGCCTTTTGTCGCCAGGTGGAAAACAGGGGGTGCTGACCGGAGCGTACTGCACGCTGTTTTTGCACCCTCCTCTCTCTATTGGGGGCGAAAGGGAGAGGAGCGCAAAAAACGGCCGGCGGGACTTCCCCACCGGCCGCTATTCACTTTTCGGAAGGGGCACACTCTTTTGCCTGTTCCAAATCGGTCAGAATGGTGTCGAGGACGTTGCAGACGTGGCGGGCCCGGTCCGGCGGCAGCTCCCTGATCGACAGCAGCCGCGAATCAAGGGCAGTCTCGTCCACCGGCCAGGGCTCGCCTCGGAGCAGCTCGTTGGCCGAGCAGCCCAGAACATTGACCAGCTTGACAAAGGTCTCCACGCTGGGGTAGGCTTTGCCGGAAAATACACCATTGAGAAAACCGACACTGACGTCTGTCTTTTCGGCCAAAAGCTCCGTTTTTATCCCCGTCTTTTTGCGAATTTTGTTGAGGCGCTCGCCGAATTCCGCCCTAGTCATCTACCTCTCCCTCCTTTTGCATGGCACCGACAAAGTACCGCGCGGCGTCGTACAGATACTCCCTTTCCGCCTCCGGCAAACTGTCTATGCGCGCCGAGATGTCTTTGATTCTGTAAAGGATGCCAACATCCAGAACATCACACAGAATGTCCTCAACTGCGGTATCCGCATAAACCTCTGTCAATTTGATAAAGGTTTCAAATACGGGTACAGTCTTTCCCGTTTCTATCTTCCCAATCGAAGGCACTGACAGCTCTATTATTTTTGAAAGTTCTTTCTGTGTGAGGCCGTGTACTTTCCTCATTTTGCGAAGCCGTTTGCCCAATAAACTTTTCAACATATTGCAATCCACACTTTACATTAAATACTATTGACTTATAAAGCGTAGGTGAAACAAACTGTCTCTTAAATATATCTATAGTTATTCACTCGTAATATTAGTTGTATTTTCTCTGCTTTTTTGCTATAATAATAAAAAATTTGTCGAATGCAGGGGGATTTGCAGATGTTGAAAGGATATTGGCGTCACCGGGGGTCCTTCCGCGGGAAAAAGCGGAGGCGGCATGCGGCCCAGGCGACCGCGGCCGAGGCAGCAGACTTTTTTCTGCCGGAAACCTTCCGGCAGCCGCTGTGCTACCTGGACGAGCACGATGCCTGCTTTCGCGCCCGGCGGCAGGGCTTTGGCCGGGACTGGGCCGCCTTTCGCCGCCAGGTGGAAAAACAGGGGGTGCTGACCGGGGCGTACTGCGCGCTGTTTGAAAAGCGGCTGGCCCACCTCTGCTACCTGTACAGCGCCGGGGCCATTCTGGCGGGGATGCAGGAAGTGGTCGCCTTTGGGGTGGAGGGGGTGGCGCTGGCCCCGTTTGCAGACGACGAGGGCGGGCGGGCCGCCCTGCACGATGCCATTTTGTGGAAGGCGGGCTCCCTGGACCGGGAGGCGCTGGCCTGCTGGCCGGTTGCGGAGGCCGATTTTTGCGCCGTGCTCACCCCACAGGCGCGCAAGGCGTACCAAGGGCTGAAAAAGGTGCTGACCAGTTGTTTTCGCAGTTGGCTGCCCGTCTGCTTTATCGCGGGGTTTGAGGTGCTTTTGGCCGACCAGCAGCACCCGGTGGGAGCGGCGCTGGTAGACCAGGTAGAGCGGATCTACCGCCTGCTGGGACTGGCGCGGGAGGCGGACCGCCACTGGGAATTTTGAACGCAGTCGAACAGGGGGCAGGACAGCCCCCTATTTTTTACGGGCAAAACCGGCGCGCTTGTGGTATCATAAGGGATGAAAAAGGGCGGCGAACCGCCCGGGGAAAGGGGGCGCGCCGGATGGACGACCGGGTCATCTTGCACTGCGACTGCAACGGCTTTTACGCCTCGGTGGAGTGCGCCCTCAACCCGGCCTACCGATCGGTGCCGATGGCCGTCTGCGGCGACCCGGAGAGCCGCCACGGGGTCATTCTGGCCAAAAACGAGCTGGCCAAGGCCTTTGGCGTGCAGACGGCGGAGACGGTGTGGCAGGCCCGGCGAAAGTGCCCGGAGCTGGTGCTGGCGCCGGCCCACCACAAAAAGTACCGGGAATTTTCAGAGGCGGTCAACGCCATCTACTGCCAGTACACCGATTTGGTGGAGCCCTTCTCCATCGACGAGTCGTGGCTGGACGTGACCGGCAGCCGGACCCTCTTTGGCAGCGGGGTGCAGATTGCCAACGAGCTGCGCCGCCGGGTGAAAAAGGAGACCGACCTGACCATCTCGGTGGGGGTGAGCTTCAACAAAATCTTTGCCAAGTTGGGCAGCGACTACAAAAAGCCGGACGCCACCACCCTCATCACCCGGGAGAACTACCGGCAGATCCTCTGGCCGCTGTCGGTGGGCTCGATGATCTACGTGGGAAAGGTGGCGGCGGAAAAGCTCTCCCGCGCGGGGATCGACACCATCGGCCAGTTGGCCCAGGCCGACGAGGCCCTGATCGAGCGGCTGCTGGGGAAGGCCGGCATGGCGGTGCAGCTGTATGCCCGGGGCGAGGACGAGGAGCCGGTGCGCCCTGCCGGGGCCGAGCGGGAGGTCAAGAGCGTGGGCAACGGCATCACCTTCCGCCGCAACCTGGAGGGGGAGGAGGACGTGCGCGCCGGGCTGCTGATGCTCTGCGACACGGTGGCGGCCCGGCTGCGCCGCTACGGCCTTTGCTGCCAGACGGTGCAGGTGCAGATCAAGTCGCCCCAGTTCAAGGTGATTTCCCGCCAGCGGCAGTTGGAGCGGGGCACCGACCTCTCGCGGGAGCTGTTTGCCGCCTCCATGGAGCTGGTGCGGCAGAACTGGGACCTGCGCGCCCCCATCCGGATGCTGACGGTGACCGCCGCCGGTCTGGGCGGGAAGGACAGCGGGGAGCAGCTCTCCCTCTTTGCCGACCAGGCGGTCCTGGCCCAGCGGGAGAAGCAGCGCCAGCTGGAAACGGCTATGGACAGGGTGCGCTCCAAATACGGGGAGAGGGCGCTCTCCTTTGCCTCCCTGCTAAAGACCGACATCGTCAGCAAGAGCCAGGGCGAAAAGCTGCGCGTCGAGGGGAGCGAAGGGCCCGACTCCCCCGCCGGTCCCCCCGAACAATAGCGGGGCCCGCCAAAAAAAGTTTACAAAATCCCCCCTTCGTCCCCTGGCGCGCAGGGTCCGCCGAGGCCCATCACAAGCCCCTTTCAGGCCGTTTTTCAAGACTTTCCCCATCTTCTGGACTTGTTCACATTTGGGTGTTACAATAGGGGACAAATGCCAAAACCGCCCGCAAAAGGGCGTTTTCTCACAACTTTATTTTCCGCAACAAAGGTGGTCGTAACTGATGGAAGAAACCAACTTCACCCCACAGCCCCCCCTCTCCCCCCAGCCGGGAGAACCGTCCGGCGCGCCGGATGCGGCGGAGCACCCCTCCCCCGCCCCGGCCTTTGACCGCCCCGAAGGGGCCGCCGACTTCACTCCTCCCCCCGCCGCAGGGGGCGAAACACCCCCTGTGCCGCCGGTCGCCCCCCCTCTCTCCCCCGTAAAACAGGCCAAAAAGGCGCTGCGGCGCTGTTCCAACCGCAACAGCCTGCTGCTGCTCTTGCTGGTGGTCGGCACCAACCTGGTGGCCCTGGGGGTGCTGATGGCGATGAAGCTGCTGGGGGTGCGGATGAGCACCACCGCCTTCGACACCGTGGCCAACCTGATCTCCTACGGCTCGCTCTACCTGGTGATGGCCCCCCTGCTGCTCATCGGCAACGCCGGTCAGCCCCACAAGGTGCGCACCTACTTTACAAAGCCCAAGGCCAGCGGCAAGGAGATCGCCAAGTGGACCCTCATCGGGGTGGGGCTCACCTACGGCATCAGCTATGTCTTCAACTTTCTCTTCACCATCATCCAACTGCTGTTCGGGGTGGAGCTCGCGGCCCCCAGCCTGGTGACCGACACCGGCTTTGCCAACGCCCTCATCTCCTTCTTCTTCATGGCTCTGGCCGCCCCGCTGATGGAGGAGCTGATTTTCCGGGGGACCCTGCTCTGCCACACCCTGCCCTTTGGCAGTTGGTTTGCCATTGTGGTGGTGGGCGTCTCCTTTGGCCTGACCCACATGAACTACCAGCAGCTGTTCTACGCCATCATGATGGGGATCGCCGCCGGGTTTGTGGTGGTCAAGGCCCAGTCCATCTGGCCGGCCTTGGGGATCCACCTCTCCATCAACCTCATCGGCGCCACCCAGTCCATCCTGGCCGGGCACATCGACCTGTCGGTGCTCACCGGCGGGGGCAGCAGCCGCTATGTCATGACCTACCTCCTCTCCAAGCTGCCCTACCTGCTGCCGATCCTGCTCCTCTCCCTCCTCTGTCTGGCGGCGGCGGTGAGCGGGTTTGTCCTCTTCGTCATCGAGGCGGTCAACCACAAGGACACCTTCCGCCTGGAAAACCCCTGCACCGTCCTCACCCCGGCACAGAAGGCGGCGACCTACCTGTCGGCCCCCGGCACCATCCTCACCCTGGCGGTGATGCTCGGCATGACCGTCTGCAACGCCCTGGGCGTTTTGTGAGCGACCGCGCTCCTGAACCGCTCCAATAAAAACGGATAAGAGACACAGTACCCCCCGACGCAGTTTGTTTTTCTGCGTCGGGGGGTACTGTTTTGAAGGGGCGAAGACACCTATATGCCCAAGCGCTGTTGCCGGAGAGCGGAACAATGCCATCAGTCCGAAAAGGGGATGGGGCTGATCACCGGTTTGCCGTAGCGGTCCAGCAGCGGGGTGAGCCCGCCGGAGTACCCCTCTTGGTGAAAGAGGTAGTTGACCCCCGTCACCCGGTCCACCCAGATTTGGGTGACGCTCATGGTGCCCTGCTTGTAGACAACGATAAAGCGGTCGCTGGGTTTTGCCATCTCTCATCCACTCCTTTTCCGCCCGCCTGTAAGGGGGCTTTTTCAGTGTACGGCAAACGGGGAGTGGCTGTCAACAGGAGAAGGGGCAGCGCCCCTCTCTGCGCCCCGTCGCCGAGATGAGCCCCCGTGGCCCCCTTGCAACAAAGAGGGCGATATGGTACGGTGGTGAAAAGAGCGATGCGCTTTTGGATGAGAAGGCGCACTCGATAAATCGCGACTTGTGGAGGCAATAATGTATAAGGAAGATTGTCCGTGCAAAAAGAAGAATTGTGAACGGCACGGTGATTGCGATGCTTGCAGAGCTTATCACGCAGAGTCCAAGTGAAAGCGCCCGTGTGAGCGAGAGAAAAAATCACTTTTTTCTTTGCTGAAGAAGAGAAACGATTGAACCAGTAAGATTTTAGCTTATATAGGTCAGCTTAATGCGACTTATTGGGCACAAGGCGGCCCAGTGGCCTTGGAAAAGTCGGTCGACTTTCCATTTGGACCCCAGACAGGATCCCGCAAAGAGAGGCCGCCCCGCAGAGGGAGGCGACCCCTCTTTTTTTGCAGCGCGGCCCCACCGGCACAGGGCGAAAAGAGGGCGCAGAAAAAAATGGGTTAAACAGCCGCGTTTGGGGAACACTGATGGGGAAATCGAGGTGATCGTTTTGAAGCGTGAGGAAATTGCCCGCCTGCTCCCCCTGAAAGAGAGTTTCGACCTGCTGGAAAAGCCGGTGGTCATCGGCGACCGGCAGTGCTCGGTCTTTTTTTTAGACGGGTTCATGAAGGACGACCTCTTCCAGCGCATCCTGCAGTTTTTCTTCTCCATCACCCCAGAGCAGATGGACGCCCTGGAGGACCTGGAGGACTTCTGCCGCCGCTTTCTCCCCTACACCGAATACGCGGTGACCGAGCGCCCGGAGGAGGCCGCCCAGGCGGTGTTGTCGGGCCCCTCCGTCCTGGTGATCGAGGGATTTGCCGGGGCGGTGGTGATGGACACCCGCACCTACCCCAACCGGGGCATCGACGAGCCGGAGAAGGACAAGGTGCTGCGGGGTTCGCGGGACGGGTTCTCCGAGACGGTGGTCTTCAACACCGCCCTCATCCGCCGGCGCATCCGCGACCCGCGGCTGACCTTTGAGATGCTGTCGGTGGGCGAGTCCTCCAAGACCGACGTGGCCCTGGGCTATATCGACGGGGTGGCCGACCCCAAGCTGGTGGGGGAGCTGCGGGAGAAAATCAAGGCCCTCACCCCCAAAAACATGGTCATCAACCAGCAAAACCTGGTGGAGCTGCTGCTGAAAAAGCCCTCCATCAACCCCTTTCCCAAGGTGCGCAACACCGAGCGGCCGGACGTGGCCGCCGCCCAGTTGGTGGAGGGGCGGGTGGTGCTGATCGTGGACAACTGCCCCACCGCCATCATCCTGCCCACCTGGCTGGCCGACTTCTCGCAGGAGGCGGACGACTTCTACTTCCCGCCCCTGGTGGGGTGGTACATGAAGCTGATCCGGATCGCCACCTCCCTGCTGACCATGCTGGTGACCCCCCTCTGGCTGGTGCTGCTGCACTATCAGGACGCCCTGCCGCCCCTCCTCTCCTTTCTCAAGGTGCAAAACGACACCGGCATCCCTCTGATTTTGCAGCTGCTCCTCATCGAGTTCGCCATCGACGGGCTGCGGCTGGCCTCGGTCAACACCCCCACGGCGCTGGCCAGTTCCCTGAGCATTGTGGGGGGGCTGATTTTGGGGGACTTTGCGGTGCAGTCGGGGGTGGTGGTGCCCCAGGTCATCTTCTACATGGCCTTTGTGGCCATCGCCACCTTCTCCCAGCCCAGCATCGAGCTGGGGTATTCCATCAAGTTCTGCCGGATGCTGTTGCTGATCGGGGCCTGGGCAGGGGGGCTCTGGGGCTTTTTGCCGGTTCTGGTCTTCTGTCTCTGGCTGGCCTACGCCAACCCCACCATCACCGGGAACCGGTACTTCTACCCGGTGCTCCCCTTCTCGCTGCGGGGGTTCATCGCCCTGTTCAAGCGAAAGTTCTCCCGCAACAGCGAAGACGTGCCCCACATGGGAAAATAAAGGGCGTATTCACGGGCCGGCGCACCATCGCGCCGGCCCTTTTTTGCCACACGGCGGCCAGGTGTGGTAGAGTGGGAGAGGGGATCGCCTGACACCCCGGCGCAGGGAAAGTCAAGACCCCGGCGCTGCCAAGGGGTATCATGGTCTCATGCGGAAGGGAGTGGAGAGATGAACTGGATCACCGGGATACAGCGGGCCATCGACTATGTGGAGGAACACCTCACCGAACCGGTGGACTACGAGGAGGTGGCCAAACAGGCGCTGTCCTCCAGCTTTCACTTTCAGCGGGTGTTCGCCATCCTCTGCGGCTTCACCCTGGGGGAGTACATCCGCTGGCGGCGGCTCTCCCTGGCGGGGAGCGAGTTGGTCGGCACCGGCCGGCGGGTGCTGGACATCGCCCTGAAATACGGCTACGATACCCCCGAGAGCTTTGCCCGGGCCTTCACCCGCTTTCACGGGGTGACCCCCTCTCAGGCCAAGGCCGGTGGCGCCGTTCTCAAGACCTTCTCCCCCCTCTCCGTAAAATTGATTTTAGACGGAGGAACGACCATGGACTATCGCATTGTAAAGCAGGGCCCCTTTCAGATGATCGCCAAAAAGAAGCGGGTGCCGCGGGGGGAGGAGACCACCGCGGCCGAGATTTCGGCATTCTGGCGGCGGTGCGGCGCAGACGGCACCATCCCCGCCCTCTGCCGCTACACCGACCAGAAAAGCCCCTTCGGCCAGCGGCTGCTGGGGGCCAGTTTCGGCGAGGACGCGGCCGACCGAGATTTTCCCTACGGCATCGGCGGGGTCTACAACGGCGCCCCCATCGCCGAGGCGGACTTTACGCTGGAGGACATCCCCGCTCACACCTATGTGGTCTTCCCCTGTACCGGGGCCATGCCCGACGCATTTCAAGCCCTCTACCGCCGGATCTACAGCGAGTTCTTCCCCGCCAGCGAGTACCAGCCCTGCGGAGGGCCCGACTTCGAGGCCTACCCGTCCGACCAGGTGGACTCCCCCGACTACTGCTGCGAGATCTGGGTCGCCGTGGAGAAAAAGTAGAGACAGCAAAAAGAGAGGCGCCGCTCGATGCAGCGCCTCCCTTTTTTGCGCTTATGGGAGGAGGGCCTCCTCTTTCAGCAGCGCTCGGGCCAGGCGTTCCAGCGACGCCCGGGTGTTGGCGGCGCGCCCGGCCCAGACCCCCTCCAACAAAGCCCGCTGCAACCGGCCCACCTGGGGGCCCGGCACGGCCCCCAGGGCCAGCAGGTCGCCGCCGGAAAGGGCCAGCTCCCGAACGGTGAGACAGACCCCCCGCTCCAACAAGGACAGCAGTCCGCCGGTGAGCTGTTCGGCCGTCTCCTCGGAGAGGCGGCCTGTGGCCCGCCAGAGGGCGACCTGGCGGAGGGCCCCCTCCCGCCCCCTATCCGCCAAAAGTCGGCAGAGGGCGGGCGTTTCCCGGGGAATGGGGGCGTGGGCGGCGGCGACCAGGGCCGTCACCTCTCCGGCGGTGCGGCGGTCGGGGCGCAGGCGGGCAAGCAGCGCTTCGGCGCGGCCGACGGCCCCCTCTTCCGGCCCGGCCAGACAGAGGAGGGCCAGGCGGAGGGGGAAGTCGGCCGGGGCGGCCTCGACCGCTTCGGCGGCGGCCAGCCAACCGTCCTCCTCCCCCCCAGCGGGGCAAAGGGCGGGGGCAGCGGCCCAGAAAAGGGGGCCGAACCGGGCTAACAGCGCCCCCGCCCCGGGACAGGGGAGGAACCGCCGCCACTCGGCCAGCACCCGCTCCCCCGAAACGCCGGACAGCAGCCCGGCCGCCGCGTCCATGGCGGCGGCGGTGGCGGGGTGGATGGCAAAGCCGAGCTGGGCGGCAAAGCGGACCGCCCGCAGCAGCCGCAGGGCGTCTTCCTCAAAGCGGCGGGCAGGTCCGCCCACACAGCGGATGAGGCGGCTTTGCAGGTCTGCCCGCCCGCCAAAGGGGTCGCAGAGCCCCCGCCGGGGGGAGTAGGCCAGGGCGTTGACGGTGAAGTCCCGGCGCGCCAGGTCCTCCTCGACGCGGTCGGAAAAGGCGACCGTGTCGGGGTGGCGGTGGTCGCGGTAGGGCCCGTCGAGGCGAAAGGTGGTCACCTCCACGGCCTCCCCCTGCCAAAAGAGGGTCACCGTGCCGTGGGCAATGCCGGTGGGAACGGGGTGGCAGTCGCCAAAGAGGGCGAGCACCTGTTCGGGCCGGGCGGCGGTGGTCACGTCCCAGTCGTGGGGCGGGCGGCCAAGAAGGCTGTCACGGACACAGCCCCCCACCGCATAGGCGGGAAAGCCCGCCGCCTCCAGCCGCCCGAGGATGGCCGCGGCGGCGGGGGACAGGGCGATCTTCTCCATGGTCAGCCCTCCCTTTTTGGCCTGTTCAGAGGTCGATTTCCAGCGATACGGGGCAGTGGTCGCTGCCGAAGATGTCGCTGTGGATGGTGCAGTCTTTCACCGCCCCGGCGATGCGCGCAGAGACCAAGAAGTAGTCGATGCGCCACCCGGCGTTGTTCTTGCGGGCGTTGAAGCGGTAGCTCCACCAGCTGTAAGCGCCGGTCAGGTCGGGGTTGCGGGCGCGAAAGACATCGGTAAACCCGCTGTCGAGAAGGGCGCCGAACTTCTCCCGCTCCTGGTCGGAGAACCCGGCGTTCCCCCGGTTGCTCTTGGGGTTTTTCAGGTCGATCTCCTGGTGGGCGACGTTCATGTCGCCGCAGACGATGACCGGCTTCTTCTCGTCCAGAGCGTGCAGATAGGCGCGAAAATCGTCCTCAAACTGCATGCGGTAGTCGATGCGGGCCAGCTTCTCTTTGGAGTTGGGGGTGTAGACGTTGACCAGGTAGAACTGGGGGTATTCCAGGGTGAGGACCCGGCCCTCGGTGCCGTGGGTGTCGATGCCGATGTCCCGGGTGAAGGACAGGGGTTCGGTGCGGGCGAAGACGGCGGTGCCGGAATAGCCCTTTTTGAGGGCGCTGTTCCAGTACTGGGCATAGCCCGGGGTCTCTATCGGGACCTGTCCCTCCTGCATCTTGGTCTCTTGGATGCAGAACAGGTCGGCGTCGGCCGCCGCAAAAAAATCAAAAAAGCCCTTGGTGATACAGGCGCGCAGGCCGTTGACGTTCCAGGTGACAAGTTTCAAAGGGGGTTCCCTCCTCGTTTTTTTGTAGTGGATGGGCGGCTTTCCGCCCGCGGCTGCGGTTTTACAGGCGCGGCTGCGGTCTTAACCGGTGGGGCGGCGGACAGGGAAAGACAGCCTGACCGGCCGTCCCGCCGCCGCAGCCGCGCAGCGGGCCCTGGCCATGGAGCGGGGCGCAAACGGCGTCTGCACATCTGCCCGGCCATCCCCGGTATCACCGCCACTTCGTGGCTATTATACCACGAAAAAGGGCGCTCCAACAGCGGGAGCGCCCTTTTTTGGCGGGAAATAGGCCGCGGCCAAACGGGAGACTAGGCGGCCAGCAACACGATGTTCAAAATCCAGCCCACAGCGCCCAGGGCGGCGCCGATGATGCTCAGCACCAGGCCGAAGATGGCCATCACCTTGGAGGTGGACTTGATGCCGGTGATCCCGGCGGTGATGCCCACGATCCCCAGGACAATGCCCAGCAGGGCCGAGAAGTACCAGGAGACGGGGATGGAGAGGATGCCCATCACCAGGGCCAGCACCGCCTTGCTGGTGGGGTTGTGAACGGCCACCGGCACCGGGGTGGGCTGGGCGGCGGCCGCCTGCTGTGGCACACCCTGGGGGACGCCTGCCGGGGGGACCGCAGCGCCCTGAACGGCAGCGGCGGGGGCGCCTTGGGGCACCGCGTCGGCGGGGGTGACCTGGTTGAGCAGGCCGATGAGGGTATCCACCCGCTTTTTCAAGTTGGCCTTGGGCAGGGCGCCCATAAAGCCGTCCAGCCCCATCTCCCCCGCGTAGACGCCGGGGAGGATGGCGTATTTCAGCCAGGCCTCGATGTGGACCTTGCCCCCGCCGTAGACCAGCTTGACAAACTGGGGCGCGGTCATCATGCCGACGCCCTTCTTCCAGACGATCTCACCCTTGACATTGGCCACCTCGAACCCCTCTTTCAAAAAGAAGTCCTCCGAGATGAACTTGATCATGTCGTCGGGTTTGTTGCACGCAAATTCCGCAATAAATCTGCTCACAGTCGCATATCCTCCTCAAAAATTTATCTTCCACAGCGAAAAGACGCTGTCGACAGCTCGTTATTTCTTTGACATATAGGAGTAAAAAAGAGGCCATTCCGGCAGGGTCGCCTGTGGGCGGAATGGCTCTTTTTTTCGGATAAAACGCCTACTTGACGAACTCGCCCTCGCGGGGGTTCCCGGCGGCGTTGGCCTCGTCGGTATCGATGTGCATGGCGGTGGCGAACTTGTCGCTGACGCGGATCACCACGTCGCCGAAGATGAGGGAGCGCTCAGGGGTGTCGACCTTGACCTGGACGATCTCCTTGTCGGAAACACCGTAGGCGGCGGCGTCCTCGGGGGTCATATGTACATGGCGCTTGGCGACGATGACGCCCTCGCTCAGCTCGACCTCACCCGCGGGGCCCACCAGTTTGCAGGGGGCGCTGCCGGCCACGTCGCCGGACTCCCGCACCGGAGCGGCGACGCCCAGCTTGCGGGCCTCGGTGGCCGAGACCTCGATCTGGGTGGCCGAACGGGTGGGACCCAAAATCGAGACGTGGGGCAGGGTGCCCTTGGGGCCCACCACGTCGACCCGCTCCTCGCAGGCGAACTGGCCGGGCTGAGACAGGTCCTTTTTGGGGGTCAGCTTGGCGCCCTTGCCAAACAGCGTTTCCAGGTCGGCCTCGGTCACGTGAACGTGGCGGGCAGACATCTCCACCAGGAATTTTTTCATCGTGCAATCCTCCCAATTGACTGCCGGGGCGCACCCGGCGAAATAGCTGTGACATCCGCCCGGCGGGCGGCGGCAAAAAGCGACGGTCCCCCGCTTTCAAAAGGGGGCGGCAGTCGCCTCTACACTCTATTTTATTGTATCACAATCCGCCGGCTTTGCAACGGAAAAAGAGGGATTTTTTCGGGAAAGGGCAGAGGTGGATCGGTGTCAAAAAAGGCCGGGGAGGAATAGAATGCCCTACCATTTCCCTGCGGCAAAATGAGCGGCCGCTCCGGCGGCGCTTTTTCCCCTGCCCTCCTTCCGGCGAGAGGGGCGGGGCGCGCCGCCGACCTTCCCTCGCCGGAGAAAAGGGGTTTTGACATGATGGATCACAAGGGAAAGCGGCTGGACTTCTTTTTGGCCGCCAACAGCCCGGTGGGCTTTGCCAGCTATTTTGGCGCCCTGGACGGGGGCGACCCGGCCTTTACCACCTACATACTGGGCGGCTGCCCGGGCTGCGGCAAGTCTACCCTGCTGCGCCGGGTGGGGGAGGCCCTGCTCGACCGGGGGGAGACGGTGGAGTTCATCCACTGCGCCTCCGACCCGGGCTCCTACGACGCCGTGCTCTGCCCCGGGCTGCACCTGGGGGTGGTGGACGGCACCCCGCCCCACGGGATGGTCCCCCGCTACCCCGCCCTCGCAGAGCAGTTTGTCGACCTCTACCGCTTCACCGACCCGGCGGCGATCGCCCCCCACCGGGAGGAGATCACCGCCCGGCTGGACGAGAGCGCCCGGCTACAGCGGCGCTCCGGCCGCTTTCTCTCGGCGGCGGCCTCGCTGCTGCGGGACAACAGCGCCGTGGTGACCCCCTGTCTCGACCTGCCCAAGCTGGAGCGGTACGCCCTCTCCACCGCCAAGCGGCTGCTGCCCCCGCTGGACAAGAAGGGGCGGACCTTTGACCGCTTCCTCTCCCACCTGACGCCCTCCGGGCCCCAGCCCCTCTGCGAGACGGCGGCGGGATTTGGCCGGGTGATTTTGCTGGAGGACAGCTACCAGACGGCGGCCCCCCTCTTTTTGGAGCGGATGGCCAAGATCGCCCTGGCCGCCGGGTACGACGTCTACGCCTGCTACTCCCCCCTCTCCCCCTACGACAAGCTGGAGCACCTGGTCCTGCCCGAGGCGGACCTCTGTCTCGTCAGCGAGCCGCGGCAAAACGCCTACGCCCAGGCGCTGCCCACCCCCTTCCGCCACGTGTACAGCCGCCGCTTCACCGACCTGGACGCCCTCTACCCCTACCGCAACCGCCTCTCCTTCAACAAAAAGGCGGCCAAAGAGCTGGTGCGGGAGGCCGCCCGCCTCTGCGCCGAGGCCCAGGAGGCTCACCGCCAGGCCGAGGCCCTCTACGCCCTGGGCACCGACCGCGCCGGAGTCGACGCCCTGGCGGGGCTTTTGGTGGAGAAGCTGACCGCCCGCTAGGAGCCGACCAAATCCCAGCGGCGACAAAAAGGGGCGCATATCGCGCCGGAGGGCGGTCTATAATGCAACTATACCGCTATCCGAAGGAAGGGGGCGCAATATGGCACGTCCAAAGAAGGCGCGAAACTTCGACGAAGAGCTGATGAAGGTCGAGGCCCAGATCACCCGGCACAAGAACACCATTGTGGAGCTGGAGGAGACCCGCAAGCAGATCGTCCGCGAAAAGCAGCAATCAGAGCTCAGCGCTGTCTATCAGACCATCTCCGACTCGGGGATGTCCATCGACCAGGTCATCTCCCTCATCCGGCAGCAGTCGGGCGAGGGCGAGAGCCGGGCCAGTTGAGCGCAGACAGCAAAAAAAGAGGGCCGACCCCGATTGGGGCCGGCCCTCTCTCCGTCTTCAAAATCAACCGTGGAAGTAGGAGAGCACCAGCGACCCGGCGATCTTCATGCCGGTGGGCAGGCTCTCCAAGTCGATCCACTCGCCCCGGGTGTGGGCGCCGCCCCCGGTACAGACCCCGAAACAGGCGGCGGGGATTCCCTGGGAGAGGGGGATGTTGCAGTCGGTGGAGGAGGCCAGCATCTCGACGCGCTTGCCGGTAAACTGCTCGATGGCGTCGAGGCAGCGGCCCTCCAGCTCCCGCTGGGCGGCGGGGTCCACATCGCCGGTACAGGGGCGCTCGCCCAGCAACTCGACCTCCACCTCGATGCCCATGGCGCGGTAGCACTCGACCGTCTTTTCAAAGAAGTTCTGCATGAAGGCCAGATCCTCCCGGCAGTCGGAGCGAAACTCGTAGAGCATCTCGGCGTTCTGGGCGATGGTGTTCACCGAGGTGCCGCCGGAAATGGTCCCCACATTGTAGGTGGTGCGCCCGCCGGTGGGGGCTTTGACGGTGTAGAGGGTGTCGATCATCGAGGCCAGGCAGGCGATGGCGTTGCGATTGCCAAAGTTGCCGTAGGAGTGGCCGCCCTCGGTCTTGATCTCGACCCGGTAGCGCTGCGAGCCCACCGCGCCGTTGCAGAGCATCAGGTAGTAGCCGTCAAAGGAGACCACCTGGCGGATGCGCCCGGCGTAGTCCTTTGCCAGCTGGCGGGAACCCTTGAGGTTGCCCAGCCCCTCCTCACAGGAGTTGGCCACAAAGAGAACGCCGCAGTCGGCCTGCAGTCCCTGGCGGGTGACATAGGCCGCCAGCATCATCAGCACGGCCAGGTTGGCGGTGTCGTCCCCCACGCCGGGGCAGTACATCTTGCCGCCCTCATAGCGGGGGGCAAAGGGCTCCAGATCGGGGAAGACGGTATCGGTGTGGGCCATGAAGATCATCACTTCGCCCTCCGGCTTGCAGCCGTAGGGGTAGACCACATTGAGGGCCTCGTCTATGTACACCCCCTGCGCGCCGTGCGCTTCAAACCAGCGCTTGCAGAAGTCGGCCCGGGCCCCTTCGTTGTGGGAGGGGGCGGGGATGGCGCAGAGGTCGGCGATCAGGTCGATCAAGGCCTGGCGGTTTTCCTCTACATAGTCGAGGAAGGTCTGGGGCAATTTTTCCAGCATGACAGGTTCCCTCTTTCTTCAAGTAGCTTTGCAGGCCGCCCGCTGCACGGCAGCAGCGGCTGCGGTTGCCCCCATTATACCACGATTTGGAGAGGGTGGGCCGAAGGGAGAGAAAAAAGATTTGCTCCTCTCCCCCGCTCGCCGTTCGGCGGGTGGGGGTATGTACTCTCTAGAGGCGGGGGCTGCTGGTCTGAAAGTCGGCGATGATGCGAAAGACCGGCTGGTTGGCGGGGACCGTTCCCCCCGCCTTGCGGTAACCGGCCATGTAGGCGTCCCGCACCAAGTTGAAGAGGATCCCCTCAAACTCGTCGTACTTTAGGCTGTCAATAAATTGTCCAAAATCCTTTTCAAAAGCATCCATTTTTTTCTCCTTTCGAGGGGGTGTCTCGCATTCCCCTCTGGTTTGACAGAGCTTGTGCTGTCTGCGACGTTTCCCGTCCCGATGTGACTGGTTTAGCTTCATTATAGGGCTGGAAAACGGCGCAGATTGTCGATTTTGGAGGGATGGACGCATCTTTACAACTTTGAAACAAATGGCTTTATGATGCGGATGGTCTCGTTTTTACAGGGGCTCTACCCCCTGTATTCTTTCGACAGGGTTCCCCATTACAAAGAGGAGAAAAAGCAGACCTTAAAAGGCGCCGCCCCACCCTTTTGCAGGGTGGAGGCGGCGCCCCGATGACATTTGGCAGGTGTCTAGTTTTTGTAGACCTTGCCGTCTTTCATGATAAAGGTGACCGCTTTGAGGGCGGTGATGTCGGCCAGGGGGTCGCTGTCCACAGCCACCACGTCGGCCAGCAGACCCTCTTTGAGGGCGCCCACCCGGTCCTCCCAGCGGATGAGCTGGGCGGCCCACTTGGTGGCCGAGAGGATGGCGTCGCCCGGGTCCATCCCCTGTTTCACCATCAGCTCAAACTCCAGCGCCTGGCTGCCGTGGGTGGCAAAGGGGGTGCCGGTGTCGGTGCCGAAGGCGATCTTGATGCCCATCTTGTAGGCGCGGGCAAAGGTGGCGAAGTGGGTCTCCATCACCTTTCCGCACTTTTCCACCAGGGGGGCGGGAATGCCCATCTGGGTGCCGTTTTTCATGATGTGCCAGGGGGCCTGCAGGGTGGGGACCAGCCAGGTGCCGTTTTCCAGCATCAGGTCATGGGCCTCCTGGTCGGCCATGGTGCCGTGCTCGATCGAGGTGATGCCGGCGCGCACCGCCATCTTGATCCCCTCGGCCCCGTGGGTGTGGGCGGAGGTGATGCGACCCTTGACCTTGGCCTCGTCGATGACGGCCTTCATCTCCTCAAAGGTCAGCTCGGGGGCACCCGGGTCGTCGCCGAAGGAGAGGACGCCGCCGGTGGCCATCAACTTGATTTGGTCGGCGCCGTATTTGAAGTCCTTGCGGGCGGCCTTGCGGCCCTCGTCGGGGCTGTCAATGATGAAGCCCATGCTGGTGTCGCCGGTGATGTAGGGGTTGAAGCTGCTGTCGGCGTGGCCGCCGGTGGTGCCGATGGGGATGCCGGAGCAGAACATTCTCGGGCCGTCGATCTTGCCGGCGTTGATGGCGTCGCGCACGGCGATGTCGGTGAAGAAGACCGACCCCTCGTCGCGGATGGTGGTGAAGCCGGCCATCAGGTCGGACTGGGCGTTGCAGATGGCGGTGATGGTGGAGTCGCCGATGGTCTGTTTGCTCATGTAGTCGGTGGCGGGCTCCCCGTTCATGTTCACGTGGACGTGGCAGTCAATGAGGCCGGGCAGGACGTATTTGTCCGACAGGTCGACCACCTCGTACCCCTCCTTCAGGGGGGCGCCGGTGGACAGGGCCTCGATCTTGTTGCCGTCGATGTAGAGGTCGACCCCCTCGACGAATTGCTTGGTGGCGGTGTCAAACAGGTGGCCGCAGCGCAGGACTTGTTTCATCTTACCATTCTCCTTTATCGTATCTCGTTTCGGTGGGCTGTCTGCGGGGGCTATCCCTTGCAGACCTGGCCGCCCTTCATGACGAAGGAGCAGTCGCTCACCGCTTCTATGTGTTCCAGCAGGTTTTGGTCAAAGGCGGCGAAATCGGCGAATTTGCCGGCCTCCACGGTGCCCACCCGGTCGGACCAGCGCATCAGCTCGGCGTTGACCTTGGTGGCTGCCAGCAGGGCCTGGGCGGGGGTAAAGCCGTAGCGGACCATCAGCACCAGCTCATAGGTCTGCTCTCCATGGTGGTTGAAGAAGGTGCCGGCGTCGGTGCCGAAGCCGATTTTGACCCCCTTCTCCCGGCATTTAGCCAGATTTCTCTGGTGGTTTTCCAGGCAGCGGGCCGATTTCTCCACCGCCGAGGCGGGGATGCCGGCGTCGGTGCCGTACTCGACAATGCGGTCGCCGGCGATGATGGTGGGGACCAGGTAGGTGCCGTGGGCGGCCATCAGGTCGATGCACTCGTCGTCCATCAGCATCCCGTGCTCGATGGTGGCCACCCCGGCGCGGATGGCGTTTTTGATCCCCTGGGCGCCGTGGGCGTGGGCCGAGGAGAGCTTGCCCCGGCTGTTGGCGATGTCGAGCATGGCCTTCATCTCCTCAAAGGAGAGTTCGGGCGCGCCCGGCTCCCCCGGGGAACCCACCCCGCCGGTGGCCATGATCTTGAGCTGGTCGGCGCCATACTTGAACATCAGCCGGGCGGCCTTGCGGGCCTCGTCGGGGCCGTCAATGACATAGCCGTACTCGTGCATCCCGGTGATATAGGGGTTGAACCAGGAGTCGGCATGGCCGCCGGTGGAGCCGATGCAGAGCCCGGAGCAGAGCATCCGCGGCCCCACCACCTTGCCGGCGTTGATGCCGTCGCGCAGGGCGATGTCGGCAAAGCCGTAGGAGCCCATGTCCCGCAGGGAGGTAAAGCCCGCCATCAAATCGCTGCGGGCATTGCAGAGGGAGCGGATGGTGCAGGCCCCCACCGTCTCGGAGATCATCTGCTCCATAAAGTTGAGTTCACCGTCGATGTTGGTGTGGACGTGGGCGTCGATGAGGCCGGGGGTGACAAATTTGTCCGACAGGTCGATGACCTGGTAGTCCTCCCCCCCAAACTGGGCGCGGGGCATCACCGCCTCGATGGTCTCGCCGTCGATCAAAACGGCCTGGTCGCGGAGCACCTCTTCCCCGGTGGCGGGAAAGAGCTGACCGCAAAAGAGCACTTTTTTCATGGAATCCCTCCCTCTCTGTTCGCCAAAATCGCGCAGGCAAGCCATTTGTTGAGAATTGCAGTTTAAAGCACGAAAGCGAATAAAGCAACGATAAGTGGCTGCTCACACAGCCACTTATCAGATTATACCAGTATTTTTAGCCCTTGTAAACCACGCCGTCCTTCATGACAAAGGAGCAGTGGTTCATGATTTCGATGTTGTCGAAGGGGCTCTCGTCAAAGGCCACCACGTCGGCCAGCTTGCCGGCCTCGATGGTGCCGACCTTGTCGCCCCACTTCATCAGCTCGGCGTTGGTGCGGGTGGCGGCAATCAGGCACTCGGCCACCGGGAACTTGCCGTACTCGGTCATCAGCCCAAACTCGCGGGTCTGCTCGCCGTGCCGGTTGTAGTAGGTGCCGGCGTCGGTGCCAAAGCAGATCTTCACGCCCTTGGCGCGGCATTTCTCCAGGTTTTTGCCGTGGTTCTCCAGGCAGCGCTGGGCCTTGCCCACCGCCTCGGCCGGCAGGCCGTTCTCAACGCCCATGGCGACGATCCGCTCGGCGGCGATGATGGTGGGGACCAGATAGGTGCCGTGCTCGACCATCATGTCCATGCACTCCTCGTCCATCAGCATCCCGTGCTCGATGGAGGTGATGCCGGCGCGGATGGCGATTTTGATGCCCTCGGCCCCGTGGGCGTGGGCGGTGGAGATCTTGCCGCGAGAGTTGGGCACATCGAGGATGGCCTTCATCTCTTCGTAGGTGAACTCGGGGGCGCCGGGCTCGTCGCCGATGGACATGACGCCGCCGGTGGCCATGACCTTGATCTGGTCAGCGCCGTATTTCAGGGTGTAGCGGGCGGCCTTGCGGCCGGCGTCGGGGCTGTCGATGACCTGGCCCATGCTGTGCTGCCCGGTGATGTAGGGGTTGTAGTGGGAGTCACAGTGGCCGCCGGTGGTGCCGATGGGGATGCCGGAGACGAACATTCTGGGGCCGGTGATCTTGCCGGCGTTGATGGCGTCGCGCACGGCGATGTCGGCAAAACCGTAGGAGCCCTCGTCCCGCACGGTGGTGAAGCCCGCCATCAGGTCGGACTGGGCGTTTTTCATGCTGTCGATGGTCATGTCGCCGATGGTCTTTTTGCCCATGTCGTCCATGCAGGTGACTTCGCCGTTCATGAGGGTGTGCAGATGGGCGTCGATCAGGCCGGGCATGACGAACTTATCGGACAGGTCGATGACCTCGCAGCCGTCGCAGTTGCACCCGGAGATGGGGCCGACCGACTCGATTTTATTGCCGTCGATGACGATGGCGATGTTCTCCAGGACCTTGTCGTCCACCGCACTGAAAAACTTGCCGCATTTGATCACTTTTTTCACAATCATCCACTCCTTTTTTATTTGAGGGGCCGCCTGTCGAAAAGCCGGCGGGCAGCACGTCTGTACAGCGTTGTATTTCCAGGGCGCTTTAACGGTTTAAAGCGTCCCCTTTCTGCAAGTGAACCGCCTGCCAAAGCAGACGGTCAACTCGCAAAACCTTCTTTCCAAACTCACAAGACGCAATTTTTCCCAACAGAAACCGCTTCTGTGAATGCGCTCTCCCCGCTCCTCGCTTAGGAGAAGATGAAGGGGGAGATGATGCTGGCAAAGACCACCGAGGCAATGGTGACGGTGGTGAAGCCGCCGACGAGCATTTTGGGCAGGATCACGGCGGAGACAGCAGCCTTCTGCTCGTCGCTGGCGTCCAGACCGGCGACAACCTCGTCGGTGATGACCTGGGTGCCGGGGTAGCCGATGAGGGCGGTCATGCCGATGGCGATGGAGACCAGGGGGCTGTAGCCCAGCAGTTTGCCCATGATGATGGCGAAGATGCCGATGCCGACGGCGCCGATGACCAGGGTGCCGACCAGGGGCAGGATCATGTCGAGGAAGGCAGCCGGGGTGACCGAGGTGAAGGAGCCGGGCAGGACCGCCAGCAGGGCGATGCTGAAGAAGCCGTAGGCACCGGCCTTGGTCAAGGCGTTCTTGTTCAGGAAGCCGATCTCACAGAAGATGATGCCGAAGAGGAGGTAGGCCACGTTGGGGTTGAGGATGTAGTTGACCGGGTTGGAGCCGGGGATGACGGTCAGCATGGCCACAACGTAGGCGATAAAGGCAACGATGCCCAGTTTGGCGATAATGGAAGTGGGGGTGTTGAGGAACTTGGGCCCCTCGGGCAGGAAGCAAAGGTTGATCTTCTTTTTCTTGCCGGTGGAAGCGCTCTCGGAGACAATGCCGTTTTTGACCATCTTGCCCGCCTCTTTCTTCAGGCAGAAGGAGGCAATGGGCATACCGACGAACATCTGGAAGGCCACGACCAGCATGGCGAACCCGCCCAGAGCGGGCTTGCCGGCGGCGACGGCGGCGTCATTGGTGATGATGCCGGCAATCACCCCGCCCGCGATGGGGGAGGCGGCGCTGAGGGCGTACTCTTTGCCGAAGAGCCAGGTGGAGATGGTGAAGCTGACCAGGGCCAGGCCCACCAGGCCAACCAGAGCGATGACAACCGTCTTCCACTCTCTCAGCAGGGACTCCAGGTCGAGGATGGTGCCCAGGTTGACCAGCAGCACGGCGATGCCGAAAGCACTCATCATGCCGGGCAGGGTGCTATCCGCAACCGAAGTGGCCGGGATAATGCCGGTCCAGAACCCTACGAGGTAGACAAAGCACCCCACGATAATAGCGGATATCAATCCTTTTGTTTTCTCTGCCACGATGTCGCCGAGGGCGAAGACGACCACGAAGACGACAAACGAGAACAGCGGTGTCCAAATTGTTGTCATCAGATTTCCTCCTAAATCGAATTTGACGAAGGCTGTTGGGGGCCCCGTCGATTTGATACACATTATAGCACGGCCCCAGAGGCTTGTCACCGGGTCGGTCACAGTTTTGTAACATTTTTTATTTTAGCGGTGAAAAGTGGTGAAACGAATAGTGAATTTGGCCAAATTGTAAACAAAAAACCATACAAGATATGCAATGAATGGGAAATTCCACCCCCTCTTGCCTTCCCCTTTTCTCCATTTGGGTGTAAAATGGGACAGAAAGAGCGCAGATATGCCCGTATTTGCCACCCATTTGAGAGGGGGGAGAGCGGTTGCTCCACTGGATCCGTGCCCTGGTCGGCGACATCGTCAAAAACTGGCGGCAATTTGCCCACTATGTGTTCTGGGGGGCCATTACCGCCTTTCTAAATCTCTGCCTTTTCTTCGTCCTGGCCAACTGGTGCGGCTGGAACTATGCCGTCGCCAATGTGGCCGCTTGGGTGGTCTATGTAGTGGCGGCCTACTTCTCCAACCGCTGGTTTGTCTTCCGCCAGCGCGGGGGCGGGGCGCGGGCTGTCTGGCGGGGCCTGCGGGACTTTGCCGGCTGTCGGCTGGGCACCTGTGTGCTGGAGACCGCCATCATGGCGCTGCTTGTCTCAGGGCTGGGACTTCCCCAAAACCCGGTAAAGATCGGGGCTTCCGCCCTCTCGGCCACCATCAACTACATTGTCAGCCGGTTCTGGATTTTCGGCAAGGTGAAAAAAGAGGCCAGGAAGTACACCGGGGAGAGGTGAACGGCCCCGCCGGGGAAAGTCGCCCTTTTGTCGCACCAAAAACCAAGGGGGCTTTGCTAAAATTGCCCCACAAATAATTAGAAAGAGAAGGGGGGGCGCTGCG